>NZ_CP021744.1:6472500-6806883 GCF_002192455.1 Streptomyces albireticuli | reverse complement strand
TACGGCTGCACGCCCAGCTCCTCGATCTTCTCCAGCACGATCGCGTTCTTCCGGGTGCCGAGGCCGTGCACGGTGTCCGCCTCCGGCGGGTCGTCCGGCCGGCCCTCGGGGAGGCTGATGCCCCGGGAGGCGAGGAAGGACCGCACGCCGTCGGCCCTGGGCATGCCGTCCACGTAGGCGTCGTAGTCCTCGACCTCGTCGAAGGGCCGGAAGCCCGCCCCGTCGCGCGACCGCAGGAAGGCGTCGAACATCTCCTTCCACGCCGCCGCGTGCACGGTCGCGGTGCGGGTCAGGACGCCGTCGAGGTCGAAGAGACAGGCACGGATGTCAGGGGGAAGCCCGAGGCTCGTCACCCGGCCATGATGCCCCGGGCCGGGCGCGGGCGCGCGCCTGCGGGCGCCGCTCCGGCCCGGGGCGGGCCGAGGCGGGCTACAGGCTCGGGTAGGGCGGTGCGGGGTGCGGCGAAGGGCCCCGTAAAGTGATCAAATGACCCACGCCGTTGATGCCGTCGATGCCGCAGCGATCGCCCTGGGCGAGCGCACCTGGATCCCGCACGACGAGGAACGCGCCCTCGGCCAAGCGTTCCTCGGCCACCGCGACGCGGTGGAGCCGCGCCTCCTGCCGGGCATGCCCCCGCACAGCGACCCGCAGGGGTGGGTGACCCAGCACGTGCTGTGGCTGGAGGACGTGTCGGCGCTGGCCGCGGGCGTCCGCGACCAGTGGTACGGCTATCTGCCCACGAGCCATATGACGGCGCTGGTCTCCGCCTACGCCGAACAGGCCGCCGCCGTGCTCCCGCTCGCCGACCACCTGCGCGAGCGGTGGCACGCCGAGCCGCCGGAGCTGCTCACCGAGGAGCAGGTCACCTGGTGGGAGGAGTGGCACCTGCCGCCCGCGCAGCGCCAGCAGCTCGACGCGGTGACGCACCGTCTGGTGGTCATCGGCTCGGTCGTGGTCGCGGCGGTCACCGGGGCCTGGCACAACGACTGAGCGGCCGGTCCGCACCGCGCGGAGGGTCACCCGGACGGCGCAGCGCGGGTGGCCCGGCCGCCGGGTGCCCGGCCGGAGCGGATCCCGGCCGGGCGTGGCAGCGTGGTTCCCGACGCAGTCACGCACGAGGCGAAGGGACGGTCCCATGACCCGCACGGACATCATCACCGAGCTGGAGACCGACCACCGGGTGATCGAGGCGCTGTTCACGTGGATCCACCGGACCCCCATCGAGGACACCGGGCGCGAACGCCTCCTCCAGGAGGCGGCCGGCGAGCTGGCGCGGCACGCGGCGGCCCAGGAGCGGTACCTCTACCCGGCCGTCCGCTCCTGTCTGCCCGGCGGTGACGCGTTCGTCGAGAAGGAGAACGCGGGGCAGGAGCGGCTGACGGCCATGCTGCGCGGGCTGGAGTCCTGCACGGTGCTCGAACCCGGCTTCGACGGCCGCGTCCGCGCGCTGGAGCGCGAGGTCTCCCAGCACATCCGGCACGAGGAGCACGACCTCTTCCCGACGCTGCGGCAGGGCTGCCCGCTGGAGACCCTCCAGCGCCTGGGGACGCAGGTGCGCGAGGACCGCGCCCGGGACCGCGCGGCGGCGGGGGGTTCGGCGGCGACGGTGCGGAGTGTGCTGGCGGGGGCGGGGCGGTGTGAGGGGCGGGGGCTCGGCGGGCGGGCCTTCACCCACGGGGCTTCGTGGCCGGGCTTCCGGGCACGGCCCTCGCGGGTCACCGGACGCGGAGGGTGCGGACGGGTGAGCCGCCGAGCCGGTCGGGGCGCGGGTCCCGGGCGGCGTCCAGGCCGTAGAGCACCCCGCGGAGCTGGAGGGTGCCCGAGCGCCGGGCGCGCACCCGCGCCTCGACCCGCGCGGCCGCCTCGGACGCCACCGGCGCACCGCAGGTCACGGTCTGCCAGGTGCCCCGGGCGCCGGTGCGCTGCTCGACGCAGGCGCGCAGATAGCGCGCCGCGTCGTCACCGGCGCGGCCGTCGCCGCTGACCCGTACGGTCTGGCCGGTCCGGACGGGGTGGGCGGGCGCGGCGATCCTCATCACCCCCTCGGTGTTCCTCACCCCTTCGGCCGTCGCGGGGGACGCGGTCAGGGCGAGCGCGGCGAGGCCGAGCGCCCCGGCGGCGGCCGCCCGCAGGGCCGTGACCAGTGGCGTCCGGAACAGAGGGGTCCGTGAGCGGCGCCTTACGCGGAGCTTCACGGTCCTTTTCGTGGAATTCATACTTTCCATGGCAACTCCACACCAATGAGCCGTCATTGGCACTGATTCGAGGAATGAGACGGTACGTTCCCCGGGTGCGTTGTCTCCTCGCGTGTCACTGTCCCGTAACGGCCGGGTGGTCCGGCGGCGGACCGGGCCGGGGGGCGTGGGCGGCGGGACGGCCCGCGATCACCTCCCCGACACTTGCTATATTGCGCAAATATGCAAGGCGAGCCGGGCTCGCACCCGACCGATGGGGAGCACGCATGGGTGGCAGGCCGACCGCGAAACCGCGGCGGAGAACGGGCGGACGGGGCCGGCGGGCCGTGGTGCCGCTGCTCGTCCCGGCGGCGCTGATCGCCTCGGGTGCCGCCGTGGACGCGGCCCGCGGCCCCGGGCTCGGCCGGCTCTTCACCGCGGCCGCCGCGACGGCCGCGGCCCTGGCCGCCCTGACGGCCCCGCGCGGCCGCGCCTGGTGCGCGGCGGCGCTGCCGCCCCTGGTGATAGCCGCCGTCGCCGCCGTCGCCCAGCTCCTGACGGACGCTTCCGTCCCGCACACCGGCGCGACGGCCATGACCGCCGGGGTCCGCTGGGCGATGGACACCTTCCCGGCGATCGCCGCCGCCGAGACCGCCGCCGCCGTGGTGCTCACACTGCGCGCCGTACGCCCCGGCCGGTCCGGACGCCCCGGCCGGCGACGGCGCGGGAGGGCCGCGCATGCCTGAGTACCCCCGGACCGCTCCCAGGAGGACCACGGGAGCGCCCGCGCCCCGGCGCACCTCGGTGCCCGCGCCCAGGAGGACGGGCGGCGCCCCGCGGCGGCCCGCACCGCGCCGCCGCGGGGCGCGGCGGGCCAGGGCCGCCGGCCTCGCCCGCCTGGCGGTGTGCCTCACCTCGGCGGCCGTGATGCTCACCAGCGGCGTCGGCTGGTTCGCCTACCACTGGCTGAACAACGGCCTCATCACCTCGCACGCGCTCGACGCGCTGCGCGACGGCGCGCCCCGGGGCCGCGACGGCGCGGTGAACGTCCTGCTGATCGGCCTGGACAGCCGGAGGGACATGAACGGCAACGCCCTCCCCAAGGAGTTCGTCGAGCGGGAACTGCACGCCGGGTCCAGCGAGATCGGCGGCTACAACACCAACACGCTGATCCTGATGCACATCCCGGCGGACGGCGGGAAGGTCACCGCCTTCTCCATCCCGCGCGACGACTACGTCGAGATCGCCGGCGGCCGTGGCGAGCACAAGATCAAGGAGGCGTACGGCCTGGCCAAGGCGGAGGCGGAGGAGAAGCTGATCGCCGAGGGCGTCCGGGGCGCGGACCTGGAGCACCGGGGCAGGGAGGCGGGCCGCGAGGCCACGCTGGCGACGGTCCAGAAGTTCCTCGGCGTGCCGATCGACCACTTCGCCGAGGTCAACCTCCTCGGCTTCTACGACATCGCCAAGGTCGTCCAGCCGGTCCAGGTGTGCCTGAAGAAGCCCGTGCGCGACCGCTACTCCGGCGCGGACTTCCCCGCCGGGGTGCAGGACCTCGACGCCCGGCAGGCCCTGTCGTTCGTCCGGCAGCGCCACGGCCTGGACGGCGGCGACCTCGACCGTACGCGCCGTCAGCAGGCCTTCCTGTCCTCCGTCACGCACAAGCTCAAGTCCCAGGGCGTATGGGGCGACGTCGGCAAGCTCCAGGGGCTCTTCGACGTCGTCAAGAAGGACGTCGTCATCGACGACCGCTGGAACATCCTGGACTTCGCCCGGCAGGCGCCCAACCTCACCGGGGGCAACGCGGAGTTCCACACCCTGCCGATCGAGGGGTTCGCGACGCGGAAGGGGGAGGCGGTGAACCTCGTCGACGCGGACCGGGTGCGGGCGCTGGTGGGGAAGATGATCGGGGCGGGGGCGACGCCGTCGGCGGGGGGCGGTGACGCGAAGCCGGGCGGTCCGGCGAGTGGTTCGCCGACCGGGTCGGCGGGCGGGTCGGCGGGCGGGTCGGGCGGTGGCGGTGCCGCGTCCAGGCATGCGCCGGTGCCGTCGGATGCGTTTCAGGGGCCGGCGGTGGAGATGGGTGGGGTGCCGTGCGTCGACTGAGGCGGGTGGGGGGGCGGGCCGCTGCGCGGGGCTTGTTCCCCAGCCCCGCCCCTTCCCGTAACCGGGGGCTTCGCCCCGGGCCCCCGGCCGCGCTGACGCGCGGTGGCCTCAAACGCCGGCCGGGCTGGATCGTGCCCCTGTCCGAGGCCGGCTTTCCCTTGTGCCGGGGGCGGCTTTCCAGCCCGGTTCCGGGCAACAAATCAGCCCGTCCGGCGATTGAGGACCGGGGCCCGGGGCGGAGCCCCGGTTCGGGAAGGGGCGGGGCTGGGGAACAAGCCCCGCGCAGCGGGCCCCCTCAGCGCTGCGGAACGACGTTTTCCGCCTGCGGCCCCTTGGGGCCCCGCGTCACGTCGTACGTGACCCTCATGTTCTCTTCCAACGACTTGTAACCCGTCGTCGCGATCGAGGAGAAGTGGACGAACACGTCCGGGCCCCCGTCATCCTGCGTGATGAAACCGAAGCCTTTGTCGGCGTTGAACCACTTCACCGTGCCTGCTGCCATCCGTCGTCCCGTTCCCTCGAACACGTGCCACGGCGCCGCGTGGGCGCGCGCCGACCGGGGTCCGCGCGTCGGATCCCGGCGCACCGACCTTTCCCGCCGACGACCGGACGTATGTGCCCCTTCACCCGGCCGGACCAGCACCGCTTGCCGTGCCGATGACGGGCGGAGGGTCCACAATGGCGGCATGGCCCCCTTCGGAAGCCTGACGCACGGCCGCGCCCCGTCCCCGCGGATCGCCTCGACGGAGCAGACGGAGCCGTGTCACTGCATGTGCGCGGTCACCCACCGGGGCCGGCACGTCTGTTCCGAGGAGGCCTATCCCGACCTGCTCCTGACCGTGCGGCTGCCCGCCGTGGGCGAGGTGTCCTTCCCCGTCTGCGAGGGCTGCTACGAGGCGGCGTCCGCGCGCTGGCACGCACGGCCCGCGGCCTGAGGGAACCCGGCCCCTGACGCGCCCAGGCCCGGCCAGGGCGCTCCTGGCCGGGCCGGACCTCAAGGCTGTGTGCTGTGGTACGCGACCGCCGACGCGCTCAGCAACGCGGCGCGGTCCGGTGCCTGATCAGCTCCGGGGTGGGGTGTTCAGTGGGCCGCCGCCGGGGTGTCGGGGGTCGCGCAGGTGATGTCGGTGCCGCCGACGGGGAAGAGGCCCGACTTGTTGAGCTGGCCGCCCTGGTACTCGTAGTAGAGGTACGTGTAGAACTCGATCCGCCGGCTCGGGCCGCAGGCCGAGTCCGCGCCGACCTTGTAGGTCAGGGTGACGGTGCGGCTGGCGCCCGGCAGGACCGGCACGTTGTAGCTCACGGCGCCGCTCTGCTTCGTCGCGACGGTGCAGGAGGACGTGTCGCCGGTGCACGCGTCGAAGGCGTACTTCAGGCCGGGGTCCGAGGTGGTCGCGTACGTCGGCTGGATCGACTGGTACACGAACTGGGAGTTCGTGGTCTGGTCGTTGGTGAAGGTGAGCTTGATGGTGACGGTGGAGCCCGGCGTCGCGGACTGCTTGTCGACGGTGATGGTCATCGGCGGGGTGTCGGCGGCGTGGGCCGGTCCGGCCAGGCCCAGGAGGGCGACGACGAAGGCGAGGATCGCGGACAGGCTCAGCCGTCCCAGTGTTGTTCTGCGCATGGCGAGGGACTGTAGACACGAACGGCCACTTCTGGCTGCACCCACCGAACAGGACCGGCCAAGACCACTGGGCGCCATGGGGCCTACGGAGCTGGTGTGAGCCAGGTGACACTGTTGCCGCCATGTTGCGAGTTGGCCGGGAAGCGCTCCTGAACCCCCTTGGGGAGAGGGCGCGGAGAGGGCATGAAGGGGACGCGGAGGGGGCGTGGAGGTGTCGTGGAGAGGCCCGGCGGCCCCCTCGGCGGGGCAGGGCGGGCGACACGGCCCGCCCGCGCGGACGGCCCCGCGTGCCCACCGGTGGTGGAGAGGCACCCGCCCGGCGTGGGGCGCGGCGGAATCCAGCACCTACCATGCTGAATCATGGAACTCAGACACCTTGAGCACTTTGTGGCCGTCGCCGAGGAGCAGCACTTCACGCACGCCGCCGAGCGGCTGCGCGTGGCCCAGTCCGGGGTGTCGGCGTCGGTGCGGGCGCTGGAGCGGGAGCTGGGCGCGGAGCTGTTCCTGCGCACCACCCGGCGGGTGGGGCTGACCGACGCCGGGCGGGCGCTGCTGGTGGAGGCGCGGCGCACGCTGGCCTGCGCGGCGGCCGCCCGGGAGGCGGTCGCCGCCGTGCAGGGCCTGATGGGCGGGAAGCTCTCGGTGGGCACCGAGCAGTGCATGGGCACGGTCGACGCGGCGGCGCTGCTGGCCGCCTTCCACGCGCGGCACCCGCAGGTGGAGATCCATATGGAGCAGGCGGGCTCCGGGCGGCTGCTGGAGCAGGTGCGGCGCGGCGAGCTCGATGTGGCCTTCGTGGTGCACGACGGCTCCCACGAGGGCGTACGCCTGCGCGGGGTCGCGGCGGAGCCGCTGATGCTGCTGTGCCGCGCCGACCATCCGCTGGCCGGGGTCGGCGGGCCGGTGCCGCCCGCGCAGCTGGGCGGCGAGGTCTTCGTGGACCTGCACCCGGACTGGGGTGCGCGGCGCGCGGCGGACCTGGCGTTCGCGGACGCCGGGGTGGCCCGGAAGGTGGCGCTCCAGGTCAATGACGTCTATACGCTGCTCGACCTGGTGTCGCGGGGCCTGGGGGCCGCGGTGGTGCCCCGGCCCGTGACGTTCAAGGAGCAGGCGCGCGGGCTGAGCTCCGTGCCGCTGGACAGTCCGACGTCCTGGCAGGTGGCGGTCGCGGTGCCGGCGGCCGGTCAGCCGACCGCGGCGGCCAGGGCCCTGCTGGCGATGCTGGAGGAGCGCGGGCCGACGGCGGTGCCCGCGGACTGAGAACAGCCCGGACGCGGCCCCGACGTGGCCCCGACGCGACCCCGACGTGGCCCGGTCAAGGAAACGATCAAGGAGCGGGCCGGGGGGACCTCAAGAGAACGATCAAGGAACCGTTCCCCCGCATTCATCATCGATCCTGCTGAATGTGATCGGGTTGGGATGTTGGACAGCGACCCCCCGGCGGCGCAGAGTGGAGGGCGGCTCCACCGGAGCGACCGGAGAGAAAGGCAGGCTGTCCCCCATGGCGCAAGAAGTACGCGGTGTCATCGCCCGAGGCAAGGGCGAACCCGTCCGGGTCGAGACGATCGTGGTGCCGGACCCCGGCCCCGGCGAGGCCGTGGTGAAGATCCAGGCCTGCGGGGTGTGCCACACCGACCTGCACTACCGCGAGGGCGGCATCAACGACGAGTTCCCCTTCCTCCTCGGCCATGAGGCCGCGGGCGTGGTGGAGTCGGTCGGCGCCGGGGTGACCGAGGTGGCCCCGGGCGACTTCGTCGTCCTCAACTGGCGCGCGGTCTGCGGGCAGTGCCGGGCCTGTCTGCGCGGCCGCCCGTGGTACTGCTTCGACACCCACAACGCCAAGCAGCGGATGACGCTCACGGACGGCACCGAGCTCTCCCCCGCCCTGGGCATCGGCGCCTTCGCGGAGAAGACCCTGGTGGCCGCCGGGCAGTGCACCAAGGTCGACCCCGCCGCCTCGCCGGCCGCCGCCGGTCTGCTCGGCTGCGGAGTGATGGCCGGTCTGGGCGCGGCGATCAACACCGGCGCGGTCGGGCGCGGCGACACGGTCGCGGTGATCGGCTGCGGCGGCGTGGGCAGCGCGGCGATCGCGGGCGCGCGGCTGGCCGGCGCCTCGAAGATCATCGCCGTGGACATCTCCGACGGCAAGCTGGAGACGGCCAGGTCGATGGGTGCCACGCACACCGTCAACTCCCGCTCCACCGACGGCGTCGAGGCGATCCGCTCGCTCACCGGCGGCTTCGGCGCGGATGTGGTCATCGACGCGGTGGGCCGCCCGGAGACGTACGAGCAGGCCTTCTACGCCCGTGACCTGGCGGGCACCGTGGTCCTGGTCGGTGTGCCCACGCCGGAGATGAAGCTGGAGCTGCCGCTGCTGGACGTCTTCGGGCGCGGCGGCTCGCTGAAGTCCTCCTGGTACGGCGACTGCCTGCCGTCCCGCGACTTCCCGATGCTGATCGACCTCTACCTCCAGGGGCGGCTCGACCTCGACGCGTTCGTCAGTGAGACGATCGCCCTGGACGAGGTCGAGGAGGCCTTCCACCGCATGGAGAAGGGCGAGGTCCTGCGTTCGGTGGTGCGGCTGTGACGACCGCTCGTATCGAACACCTGGTGACGTCCGGCACCTTCGCCCTGGACGGCGGGGTGTGGGACGTCGACAACAACGTCTGGCTCGTGGGCGACGACCACGAGGTCGTCGTGATCGACGCGGCCCATGACGCCGCCGCGATCGAGAAGGCGGTGGGCGGCCGCCGGCTGGTGGCGATCGTGTGCACGCACGCGCACAACGACCACATCGGCGCCGCGCCCGAGCTCGCGGCGCGTACGGGCGCGCCCGTCCTGCTGCACCCCGCCGAGCGCGAGCTGTGGGACCGGACGCACCCCGGCACGGCCCCCGGCGGCGAGCTCGCGGACGGCGGGACGCTCACCGTCGCCGGTACGGAGCTGACCATGCTGCACACCCCGGGCCACTCCCCCGGCGGCGTCTGCCTGTACGCGCCCGCGCTGGGCACGGTCTTCACCGGTGACACCCTCTTCCAGGGCGGGCCGGGCGCGACGGGGCGGTCCTTCTCGGACTTCCCCACCATCATCGACTCGATCCGGGACCGGCTGCTGACGCTGCCGCCGGAGACCGTCGTGCGCACCGGCCACGGCGACACCACCACGATCGGCGCCGAGGCGCCGGCCCTGGCGGAGTGGATCGCCCGGGGGCACTGAGCCCCACGGACGCCGGGGACGCGCGCGGCGGCGCTCGCGCGCGTCCCCGGCCCGGGCGGGCTCAGCGCAGCGCGTAACCCCCGTCGGGGTAGAGCGTCGAGCCCGTCATGAAGGTGTTGGTGAAGAGGAAGAGCACCGCGTCGGCGACCTCGCCCTCGGTGCCCGTCCTGCGGAGCAGCGCGTCGCGCCCGTACTGCGCGAAGCTCGCCTCCCGCGCCTCGTCCGGTCGGCCCGCCCAGAGGTTCCCGTCGATCGTCCCGGGCGAGACGACGTTGACGCGTACGGGCGCGAGTTCCACGGCGAGCCCCCGGCCGAGTCCCTCGACGGCCGCGTTGCAGGCCACGTAGGCGGGGGCCGCGGCCGGCGGCCGGACGCTCGCCGCGCCGGCCATCAGGACCACCGAGCCGTCGGGCGCCAGCTTGGGTGCCGCGTGCTTCACCGCGTGGTACTGCCCCCAGAACTTCGACACGAAGGGGCTCTCGGCCTCGGCGTCGGTCAACTCCCGCATGGGACCCACCTGGTAGGAGGCGCCGGGCGTGAAGAGGTGGTCGATCCGCTCGACCCCGGCGAAGAAGGCGGCCAGCGACTCCTTGTCGGTGTTGTCGACCACCGCCCAGCGCGCGGCGCCGCCCAGCGACTCCGCCGCCCCGGCCAGCCTCTCCTCGTTCCGGCCGCCGAGCGTCACCCGGGCGCCGGCGGCGACGGCGCGGCGCGCGACCTCCAGGCCGATGCCGGAGCTCCCGCCGACGATGACGACGTCGCGGCCCTGGAGCGGCGCGGCGCCGGACCCGCCGCGGGTACGGGGAGAGGTCATGCGCGAAGTCCCTTCGGTACGTGGGGGCGCGGCGGGGCATGCCGCGGCCGTCCGGAGAACCCCGGTTCCGGTCTTCTGATTCCCGGCTGCCGGATCCGCCCCGCCCGGCCGGTGGCGACGGTGCACGCGAATCACTAGCGTGAGGAGTGACGGGAGCAGCTCTCAGGGGCGAGAGGACGCGCACGCATGACGCAGACGCCGGGTGCCGGGATGACCTCCTTCGACGAGATCTACGACCGGCCCGACCCCCGGGGTTACTTCCAGGCGCTCGGGCCCTGGGAATACCAGACGCCGCACCACGCCCAGGACGTCTTCCGGCGCCTGGCCGCCGCCTGCGGGGGCGCCTCGGCCAGGGTGGTGGACCTCTGCTGCTCGTACGGCACCAACGCCGCGCTGCTCGGCCACGACGTGACCCTGACCGACCTGTACGCCCGCTACACCTCGGCGGAGACCGCCGGGCTCACCACCGCCGAACTGATCGAGGCGGACCGGGCGTTCTACGCGGCGCGGCGCCGGTCCGGGGCGCCCCGGACGGTCGGCCTGGACATCGCCGCGAACGCCGTGGACTACGCCCGCGCCGTGGGCCTGCTGGACGCGGGGTTCGCGGTGAACCTGGAGACCATGCCGCCCGGTCCGGAGCTGCGGCGGGAGCTGCGCGGCACCCGGCTGCTCACGATCACCGGCGGGGCGAGCTTCCTGACCGGCCGCAGCCTCGGTGCCGTGCTCGACCACGCGGAGGGGCCGGTGTGGGTGGCCGCCTTCGTGCTGCGGACGTACCCCTACCGGCCGATCGCGAGCGCCCTGGCCGCGCGCGGGATGCGCACGGAGAAGCTCACCACCCGCACCTTCCCGCAGCGCCGGTTCACCGGCCCCGACGAACAGCGGTACGCCGTGGAGGCGGTGGCGGCGGCCCGTGAGGATCCCCGCGGCCGGGAGACCGAGGGCTGGTTCCACACCGCGCTGTACGTGTCCCGGCCGACGGCGGAGGCGGAGGCGGAGCCGCTGGCCAAGCTTCTGGCGTGACACGGCGGTTCGCCCCGCCGGGAAAGGAACCGGCGGGGCGAGAAACGCGTCCTGGAGCGCTCAGCTCAGGTCGACGGCACCGCCGCGTACGGCACGGTACGGGGACGGGCAGGTGATCCTGACGATGAAGCGTCCGGAGAAGACCGGGGAGAAATACCGGAAGTCGTCCGTGCAGTCGACGAAGACGCGCCAGCGGGGCCCGTCGCATTCGATCTGGAACGAGGAAAGCGTCGGGAAGTGACCGTTCCGGCACGCCAGCCGGTCCTTGTCGCCCGGGGGGACCTCGTCGCTCGCTCTGCCGCCGGCCGGGACGCTTCCGGTGCTGGTCCGGCCCGTCTCCACGTCCGTGGCCCAGTAGTCCGCGTAGTCGGCCGCGGCGGCCGGGTGTGCGGCGGGGGCCGCGGCGGCGGACGCGGCCGGGGCCATACCCCCGGCGGCGCCCAGAACGAGCAGGGCGCTCGCCCCGAGCACACCCAGAGAATTCAGGACCTTCATCGTGACCCCTTTCCCGACTCGGCTCGGCCGATTACCCGTCGGCCCGTGTTCCGAGCCTGGCGCGAGCTTCGCGCGAGGAACGACAAGGGGTCAATATCGTGGACTCACGGCCCATCATCACACTTTCGGGAACACTGTCTTCAAAGCTGTTGTCCAGCTTTAGGAGAATCGCTTCTCCATATCACCCCCGGAAATCTTCGGCCTTCGGAGATTCACCCGTACGGCCCCGCCCCGCCTCAGATCTCCAGCGCGACGTCGTGCCGGCGGAGCCAGAAGTCCAGCGCCAGCACCAGCTCCGTACCGGTGCGGAACCCCGGCTCCGGCTCGTCCGCCGTGGCCGCCGCGAGGGACGGGCCGTCGAGCAGGGCGCGGACCGGCGCGTCGGGCCCCGCGGTGGCGCGCTTGAGGGCGGTGCGCAGGCCCTCCAGGTAGTGCGGGTCTCGGGTCGTCGGGTAGGGGGCCTTGACGCGGTCGGCGATCTCGGGCGGGAGGAGGTCGCGGGTCGCGGCGCGCAGCAGGGACTTCTCGCGGCCGTCGAAGGTCTTCATGGCCCAGGGGGTGTTGAAGACGTACTCGACCAGCCGGTGGTCGCAGAAGGGCACCCGGACCTCCAGGCCGACGGCCATGCTCGCCCGGTCCTTGCGGTCGAGCATCCACTGCACGAAGCGGGTGAGGTGCAGATACCCGATCTCACGCATGCGCCGTTCGACGGGCGGCGCCCCGTCGAGGTGCGGCACCTCGGCGAGGGCCTCGCGGTAGCGGTCGGCGCGGTAGCCCGCGAGGTCGATCTTCTCCAGGAGGCCGCGGTCGAGGAGGGACTCGCCGGGGCCGCTGCCGGGACCGGAGATGCCGGTGCCGAAGGGCGGGGCGAGCCAGGGGAAGGTGTCGGCGGCGACGGAGCCGGGGTGGTGGAACCAGCGGTAGCCGCCGAAGACCTCGTCCGCCGACTCCCCGGAGAGGGCGACGGTGCACTGCTCGCGCACCGCCTTGAAGAGGAGGTAGAGCGAGGTGTCGCCGTCGCCCAGGTCGAAGGGCAGGTCGCGGGCGCGCATCACGGCCTCGCGGGCGGCGGTGTCGAGGAGGGCGCTCGGCTGGAGGGTGACGACACCGTGGTCGGAGCCCACGTGGCGGGCGAGGGCGTCGGCGAAGGGGGTGTCGGGGGTGCCCCGCCAGTCGTCGGCGCGGAAGTCCTGGGCGTGCCGGGCGAAATCGAGGGCGAAGGACCGCACGGGCCCGCCGCCGGTGGCGGTGCGGTGGCGGGCGGCGAGCGCCGTGATGACGCTGGAGTCCAGGCCGCCGGAGAGGAGCGTGCCGAGGGGCACGTCGGCGACCATCTGCCGGCCGATGATGTCCTCCAGCAGGTCCCGTACGTGGGTGACGGTGGTGTCGAGGTCGTCGGTGTGCTCGCGGGCCTCCAGGGCCCAGTAGCGGCGCAGCCGGCTGCCGGTGTGCCCGACGCGCAGGGTGTGGCCGGGCGGCAGCTCGTACATCCCCTTGTAGATCGCGTGCCCGGGGGTCTTGGTGAAGGCGACGAGCTCGGCGAGCCCTTCGGCGTCGACGGCCGCGCGGGCCGCGGGGTGGGCGAGGATCGCCTTCGGCTCGGAGCCGAAGAGGACGCCGTCGGCGAGCGGGTAGTAGTAGAGCGGCTTGATACCCATCCGGTCGCGGACCAGGAGGAGTTCCTCGGTGCGGGTGTCCCAGACGGCGAAGGCGTACATGCCGTTGAGGCGCTCGGTGAGGCCCTCGCCCCATTCGAGGTAGGAGTGGAGGACGACCTCGGTGTCGCTGCTCGTGCGGAAGGTGTGGCCGCGGCCCTCCAGTTCGGCCCGCAGCTCCCGGAAGTTGAAGACCTCGCCGCTGTAGGTGAGGGAGACGAGGGTGCGCCCGTCGTGGGCGAAGGTCATGGGCTGGGCGCCGCCGTCGGGGTCGATGACGGCGAGCCTGCGGTGGCCGAGGGCGACGCGGTCGTCCCGCCACAGGCCGTGGGCGTCCGGGCCGCGGCACGCCATGGTGCCGGTCATCGCGTCGGCCGTGGCGGCCGTGACGGGTCGCGCCGGGTCGTACGAGACCCATCCTGCTATTCCACACATGGCGTGCTGTCTCCTGTCGCTCGGCCTCTTGGGGTGGGGGACGTGGGGTGCGGGACGGGGTGCGGTCCCCGCTCGGCGAGGAGCCGCACCCCGCGGGGGCCCGGAGGGCGGTGGGTCAGACGTGCGCGGCCGGGACGTCCGCGCCCGGTGCGGCGCCCGGGCCGGTGAAGCGCTTGAACGTCCAGGTCATCCACATCACGACGAGGACCATGGCGACGCTGATCGCGGTGGCCCAGCCCATGGCCGTGGCCCAGTCCGCCGAGGTGGCCGCGTGGCCGGCGACGGCGAAGAACACCGCACCGATGACGGCCACGCCGGCGGCGCCGGCGAACTGCTGGGTGGTGGTGAGGATGCCGGAGGCGATGCCCGCGTCCTGGGGCCGTACGCGCATCAGCGCGGCCCCGAACAGGGCGGGGAGCACCACGCCGTTGCCCGCGCCGATCAGGCACAGGCAGGCCACGATCCAGGGCAGCCCGG
The DNA here is from genome assembly GCF_002192455.1 of Streptomyces albireticuli. Lineage (NCBI taxonomy): Bacteria > Bacillati > Actinomycetota > Actinomycetes > Kitasatosporales > Streptomycetaceae > Streptomyces > Streptomyces albireticuli. Next base: position 6,792,867 of record NZ_CP021744.1, on the reverse strand, counting down.
TGTCGGGGCCGGCGGTGAACAGCCGGGCGGCCAGGGCGATCAGGCCGAGGGCGATGACCCCGCTGCTGACGACGAGGGCGCTCATGCCCCACCGGTCGGTGAGCCGGCCGCCGACCATGGAGGTGGCCGTGAAGAGGATGCCCATCGGGGAGAAGACCAGGCCCGCCTCGAACGGGCCGAGGTCCAGCCCGGACTGGAGGAGCAGGGTCAGGGTGAACATGAAGCTGCCGAAGTAGACCATGAACGCGACGCTCGCGACCACGCCGCCGCGGAAGGAGGGGCTGCGGAACAGCGGGAAGACGAGCACGGGGTCGCCGCCCCGGGCCCCGAGCCGCCGCTCCCAGCGCAGGGTCACCAGGGCGACGGGGACGGCCAGCGCCATGCTGATCCACGTCCACACGGGCCAGTCGGAGCTGTGGCCCATGGTCAGCGGGACCAGGAGCAGGGCGAGGGCGAGGGAGACGCCGAAGGCGCCGGCGGGGTCGAGGCCGACGCGCCGGGTGTGGGTGCGGGCGGGCAGCACGCGCATCGCGGCGGCGGCGATGACCACGCAGAAGGGCACGTTGATCAGGAAGATGGTGCGCCAGCCCAGGCCGGCGAAGTCGGCGGCGATCAGGGCGCCGCCGAGCACCTGCCCGGCGATGGAGCCGAGGCCGGCCGCGGCGCCGTACCAGGCCATCGCGCGGGGCTTCTTCTCGTCGGGGAAGTCGGCCGTCACGACGGCGAGCACCTGCGGGACCATCACCGCGCCGGCGAGGCCCTGGGCCAGCCGGGCGACGATGAGCTGTTCGGGGTTGACGGCGATGCCGCACAGCAGGGAGGTGACCCCGAAGGCGATCGTGCCGATGACGAAGAGCCGGCGGTAGCCGTACTTGTCCCCCAGCCGGCCTCCGGTGATCATGCCCGCCGCGTAGGCGAAGGCGTAGCCTCCGACGACGAGTTCGAGGGCCGCGGGTCCGGCGTGGATGCTCGTCTCCAGCGACGGCGCGGCGACGTTCACCACGAAGAAGTCGAACTGGGCGAAGAACATGGCCGACAGCAGTACGAGGAGGACGGGGCCGGTGCGCAGGGACGGGGGCGTGGTCTTGCCCGCCACGGTGGGCGGGGCGAGTTGGTCGGTCATGGGACTCCTCGGCGCCGGCGCGGGGCGTGCGGCGCGGTTCGCGGACCTGTGGTCGGTCGGTGCGGGGTGGACGGAGGGGGTGGGTCACGGTGTGCCCCCGGCGGGGGCCGGGGCGTGTCCCGCGGCGGGGGTGCGCGCCCGCGGGGTGTCACGGGCGTCGTCTCCTCCCGTGGATGGCGCAGGTGATGCGGGAGGTGCACAGGCGGCGTCCGCCGTCGTCGGAGATGACGACCTCGTAACTGGCCGCCGTGTCGCCGAGGTGGAGCGCGGTCGCGACGCCGGTGACGGTGCCGCCGCGTACGGCCCGGTGGTGGGTGGCGTTGATGTCGATGCCGACGGCGATGTGCCCGTCGCCGGCGTGCAGCACCGCGCCGATGGAGCCGAGCGACTCGGCGAGGACGACCGAGGCGCCGCCGTGCAGCATGCGGTAGAGCTGGGTGTTCCCGGCGACGGGCATGGTGGCCACCAGCCGCTGCGGCGAGGCTTCGAGGAAGGTGATGCCCATCCGGCCGGCGAGGGTGTCGGCGCCCGCGGCGTTGATCCAGGCGACGGGGTCCTCGGCCGGGGCGGGGCGGAGGCCGGTGGTGCCGGCGGGCGCGGCGGTCACCGGGGCACCGCCGGTGCGGGCGCCTCGGCGGCTGTGGCGACGGCCTTGGGGTCGGCGGGGCGGTAGGTCTGGAGGGAGACGTACTTCTCGCGCAGCTGCCGCTTGAGGACCTTGCCGGTCGGCCCGAGCGGGAGGTCGGCCGGTGAGGCGGCGATCTCCAGCAGGGCGAGGCGGGGCTGGCCTATCCGGTCGAGGACGGCGTTGGCCCGGTGCAGCAGGTCCACGGCGTCCCGGGCCGGCGGCGCGCCACCGGTCCCGCCGTCCGCGCCGTCGTAGAGGCGGACGAGGGCGACGGGCACGGTCCGGTCGCCCTCGTGGCCCGCGACGACGGCGCAGTCGGCGACCTCCTCCAGGCCGAGCAGGAGCTCCTCCTCCATCAGCGCGGAGTAGCCGTCCCCGGCCTCGGTGCGGATCCGGTCGACGGCGCGGTCGACGTGGAAGAAGTCGCCTTCCTCGGTGCGGTGGACGAGGTCGCCGGAGAGCCAGTAGCCGGCGAGGGTCGAGCGGTAGGTGGTGTCGGAGTCGTTCCAGTAGCCGCGGGCGATGGAGTCGCCGCGCACGCCGAGCAGGCCGACCTCGCCCGGGTCCGCGTGGCTGCCGTCCTCGCGCAGCACGGCGACCTCGGAGATCGGTACGCGCCGGCCGAGGTGGCGGGCGCGGGGCGGGCTGTCCGGGGTGATCACGCGGCGCAGCGCCGCCCAGCCGAGCTCGGAGGAGCCGAGGCCGTCGTCGATGACCGAGCCGGGCACGGTGGTGCCGCCGGTGCGGGTGCGGCCGAGCCGCATGAGCTTGCGCATGTGGGCGTCGTGGCCGCAGTCGCCGAGGTTCAGCCACACCTCGACGGAGCTGAAGGCGGCCGGGTCGGGGTTGCGGGTCGCCAGGTCGGTGAGGGCCTCGTTGAAGGCGAGGACGACGGTGGGCCGGTGGGTGGCGCAGCCGCGGGCGAGGCCGGGTCCGGTGGGGTCGGACCAGCCGACGGTGGGCAGGCCGGCGAGGAGGGAGTAGAAGGTGAAGGCGATGGCGCTGGAGTGGGACTGGGGGAAGGCCGCCAGGGCGAGGGAGTCGGCGGGCTCGGGCTGGTGGGCCAGCCGGTAGAGGGCGCCGGCGACGCTCTGCCGGTGGGTCCAGACCACGGGCTTGGGGTTGCCGGTGGTGCCGGAGGAGTGGCAGATGACGACCGGGTCCTCGGCGCCGTGCCGGTACTCGGCGCCGGCGGGGAGGGTGCGGTTGCCGAGGATGCCGACGTCCTGGCGGGTGCGGGTCCAGCGGACGACGGGGAGTTCGCGCTCACGGCCCGCGAAGAGAGCCAGCCGGGGGGCGTCGGTGTAGATGCCGACGGGGGCGGTGCGGCGGATGAGGCCGAGGGCGAGTTCGGGCTTCATCCGGCCGTTGATGAGCACCGCGATGGCGCCGATCCGGGCGAGCGCCGCGAGCTGGAGGTGGTCCTCGAAGGAGTCCTCCAGATAGACGGCGACGCGGTCACGGGGGCGGACCCCCTGGTCGTGGTACCAGGCCGCCCAGGCGTCGGCCAGCGCGTCGAGCTGGTGGAGGCTGAACTCCGACTGCTGCCAGCCCTCGGTGTTGAGCAGCGGGATGTCGGCGGCGATCAGCGGCAGGTCGGCGGCCGGGTTGAGCGCGGCGGCCACCCGCCACGCGTTGCCGCCGCCGAGGCCCGGGTGGTCCACGAGGCTCAGGCGGGCCTCCGGGGTCAGCAGGGTGCGGGAAGTGAGGGGCATCATTCACCTGGCTTCTGTCGGGAAGTCCGGTACGGAACGGGAAGTCCCGCACGGAACCGCGGAATCGCGGAGCGCGCGGCTACGGGAACTCCTCGGCACGTCTTTCGCGGGGCTCCGGAATCTCGGGTGACGAAGGCTTCGCCGTCGCTTTCCCGACCGCTCCGGAACCCGACAGTCCGCCGGTGGTGCCCGCCGACAAGTGAAGTTATCCGCGCCGGGCCCCGTGGGGCCATCGGCGGCCCCATAGCCCGTCAAGTCCGCTCGTCCGACGGCGTTTTCGCCCCCTCCCACCTGGTGCGATGCCCCTGGGCGAGGGATCCGCCCCGGCTCCTGGCCGCGGGAGCCCGAGGACCTGACGTACTGCCCCGCCGTCCCTTCGGTACCGGAATTCCGTCTGGCTAGTGTCGGGAAAGTCCTCCGGAGAGCTCCGGAATGCTGTGACCGGTAGCCGTACCACCCGATAAGGAGTACACCCGTGCGGAAATCCGACGCCGGTGACCGGCTTCGCGAAATAGTGGCGTTCGTCCTTGAGTTGGATGTGCGGGACGTACCGGCCGACGCCTCGTTCCACCAGGAGCTCAAGGTGGATTCCCTGGAGAAGGTCGAGATCGCCGCGCGTATCGAGCAGAGCTTCGGCGTCGCGCTCACCGACGAGGAGACGGCGGCCGTCGACAGCGTGCGGGACGCGGCCGACCTGCTGGCGGCGAAGGCCGCCGGCGCCCCGGCGGGCTCCGCGACCCGCCGGGGCGCCGCGGACCCGCCGGCCGCCCCGACGGAACATCTTTCGCTGGTGGACCGCCTGTTGGGGGCCACACTTACGGCGGGCCACGGCGACCGGACCGCCTATGTGGACCCCGACGCCGGCGAGGTGTCGTACGCGCGGCTCCACGAGGCGGCGCGGGGCTACGCCGAGGCGCTGCGGGCGCGCGGCGTGCCGCCCGGCGGCCGCGGTCTGATCGTCGCCGAGGACTCGGTGGCCACCGCCGTGGCCGTGCTGGGCCTGTGGTGGCACGGCTGTGTGCCGGTGCCGGTGAGCCCGCTGCACGCCGACGCCGACCTGGAGTTCATCACCGGGAACTGCGCGGCGGTCCTGGTGCACCTGGACGTCGGCGCGGCCCGGGAACGCTCCCTGGAGGAGGCCTTCGCCGGCCTGCCCCGGTTCACGGGCGAGGGCGTGCGGGAGGGGCTGCGCACCGGGCGGGCGACCGACGCCTACCGGCCCGGCGGCACGGCCACCGCCGCCGCGCGGCCCGCCGGCCGGGAGGCACTGGTCCAGTACACCTCGGGCAGCACCGGCCGGCCCAAGGGCGTGCGCCACTCCGCCGCCGGGATCACCGCCATGCTCGACGGGTTCGGCGAGGTGATGGGTCTGCGCCCGGACGACGTGGTGCTGTCCACCGCCCGGATGTCCTTCGGCTACGGCTTCGGCAGCTCCCTGCTGTGCACCCTGGACGCCGGGGCGGGCGCCGTCCTCCTGCGCGGTGCCCTCGACCCGCGCGCGGTCGCCGCCGCCCTGCGCCGGCACCGCCCGACCGTCCTGTGCTCGGTGCCCCGCCTGTACGCGGGGCTCCTCGACACGCTCACGCCCTCCGACGCCGAGGTGTCCGGAGCGCTGCGGCTGTGCCTGACCGCCGGCGAGAACTGCCCGGCCGAGCTCAGCCTGCGGATACAGGAGGCCTTCGGCGCGCGGGTGATGAACTGCCTCGGCGCCACCGAGGTCATGCACGTCGCCATCGCCACCCCGGCCGCGCCGCCCATGCACGGCCTCGCGGGCCTGCCCGTCCCCGGGGTGACCGTGACCGTCCGCGACGACCGGGGCGTACCGGTCCCCGACGGCACGGACGGCCGGCTGCACATCAGCGGGCCCACGGTCTCCCTCGGCTACCTCGACCGCGCCGAGGCCGACGGCACCACGTTCGCCGACGGCGGCGCGTACACCGGCGACGTCGTCCGGCGGAACCCCGGCGGCGGCATCGTCTACCTCTGCCGCGCCGACGACATCCTCAACCTCGGCGGCTACAAGGTGGTGCCCGCCGAGATCGAGGACGTGGTCCGCGCGGTCGACGGCGTCACGGACTGCGTGGTGGTCGGCACCCCCGACCGGCACGGGCTCCAGCACTCCGTGGCCTTCACCGTGACCGCGCCGGGCGCCGACCAGGAGGCCGTGCGGCGGGCCATCCGCGCCTCGGTCCGCTCCCGGCTCGCGCCCTACAAGCGCCCCGGCCGCTTCGAGTTCGTCGACGTGCTGCCCGCGACGGCCACCGGCAAGCTGGCCGCCTACCGGCTCCGGGAGCGGGTGGGACGGTCATGAGCTGGGACATCGTCGGCATGGGGGCGGTCGCGAGCATCGGCGCCACGCCCGGGGAGATCTTCGGCTCGCTCTGCGCGGGCCGGAGCGGACTGGCCGGCCTCCGCGCCTTCGACACCGCGAAGTACCGGGCGAAGCGGGCGTACGAGATCGACGACCGGGCCCGGCCCGGGACCGACGAGCCCGGCCGCGCGACCAGGTGGCTGAAGGAGGCCGTCGGCCAGGCCCTGTCCGACGCGGGCCGCTCCGGCGACCTCGCGGACGTGCCCGTCCTCGTCGGCACCACGCTCCAGGAGCAGCGCAGCGCCGAGCTGTGGTGGCGGCGGGGCACCCCGCCGGACACCGCCGGCCTGCACTTCGGCACGGCGCTGCGGGAGACCTTCGGCGCCACCCGCACCTACACCTTCGCCAACGCCTGCGCGGCCTCCCTGTACGCGCTGGCCATGGCCACGGACCTGATCGAGGCGGGCGAGGCCGACACCGTCGTGGTCGCGGGCACGGACGCCATCGGCGAGAGCGCCTTCGGCACCCTGGACCGGGTGCAGAACGACGTCCCCGAGGCGCTGCGCCCCTTCGACCGGTCGCACAAGGGCATGCTGATGGGCGAGGGCGCCGTGGCCGTGGTCGTCCGGCGGGCCGCCGGCCCCGGGCAGCGGGCGCACGCCCGGCTGCGGGCCGTCGGCGTGAACTGCGACGCCCACCACCCGACGGCCCCCGACCCGGCGGGCATCACCCGCGTGCTGCGGGACGCCTACCGGCGCGCCGGGGTGAGGCCGGAGGACATCGACCTGGTCATGCTGCACGGCAGCGGCACCCCGAAGAACGACACGACCGAGGCCGGGGTGCTCGCGGAGATCTTCGAGCCGTGCACCGGCCCCCTGATGACCGCCATCAAGTCGATGACGGGCCACACGCTGGGCGGTTCGGGGCTGCTGAGCCTGGTCATGGCGGTGCTCGCCACCCGGCACGGCACGGTGCCACCGGTGCTCGGGCTCACCGACCCCGTGCCGGAGGCCGCCGGGCTCCGGCTCGTCCGGCACGAAGCGGCGTCCGCCGGGATCGGCATCGCCCAGGTCGACGCGTTCGGCTTCGGCGGGATCAACGCGGCGGCGATCCTGGAGGCGACACGATGAGGCGCGACGGACACGGCGGCGGGACGGTCACGGGACGGACGGACGAGCGGCCGCGTGCGGCCCGCGAGGTCGTCGTCACCGGTGTGGGGCTCGCCGTCCCGGGGCTGACGCTGCCGGACGAACTGCTCGGCGCCGCGCGCGAGGGCGGCTTCGACCCGCGCACCGGGCTGACCGGCCGCGAGATGCGCCACAAGGACCGCGGCTCGCGGCTCGCCCTGCGCGCCACCGAGCCCGCGCTGCGCGACGCCGGCCTGTACGGCGAGGACGGCTTCCGCGGCGACGGGGACGCGACCGCCGTCCTGGTGTCCTCCAACTTCGGCATCCTGGACAGCGTCTGCGCGTTCACCGACATCATCGCGCGGGACACCGTCACCGGGCTGAGCCCGCTCGGGCTGCCACAGACGTCGAGCAACGTGACGGCCGGCGCGGTCGCCATGCGGCACGGGCTGCGCGGGCCGAACATCACCCTGTGCAACGGCCCTACGAGCGGGCTCGACGCGGTGTACTGGGCGCGTGGCGCGATCGCCGCCGGGCGCGCGGAGACCGCCGTGGTCATCGGCGTGGAGCCCGCGGGCGACGCCGTCACCAAGCTGCTGGGCGCCCCCGTCCTCGACGGTGCCGTCGCCCTCGTACTGGAGTCGCGTACGGGCGCGGAGGCACGCGGCGCGCGCCCGCGGGCCACGATCGGCGGCTACGCCCGCGCGGCGGACAGGGCGACGGCGGTGGCGGCCGTGACGTCCGGGTGCGCCGCCGGGTCGCCGGGGCTGTGGCTCACGGAGGGGGAGGCGGACGGCGCCGGCGCGCCGCCCTCCGCCGAGGGTCCCGCCTCCGGGGCGAAGCCCTTCGACCTCCAGGCCCGCCTGGGGCTCTGCGCCGGCGCCCTGGGCGTCCTCCAGTGCGCCGCCGCGGTCGCCCACTTCGACGGCGGCCGTGACGGCGCGGTGCTCGCCACCGCCGGGCGTACGGGGGACGACGCGGTCGCGGCGCTCCTCCTGACGGACGCGCGGGACCGGCCGCGGAGCCACGGCTGAGGCCTCCCGGCCCGGAGACCGTGCGCGTAGACCTCTTCCGACAGCACCGACCGAACACCTGACGATGTATGAGGAGTCCCCATGTCCGTACAGCCCCAGTCCCCCGTCCTCGACGTCGAGGAGCTCCGGACCGTCGTGGCCGGCGCGCTGGAACTGCCCGTCGAGGAGGTCACCGACGACGCCCGTTTCAAGGAGGACCTCGACGTCGACTCGCTGATCTCGCTGGAGATAGCGGTCCGCGTGGAGGAGCGCTTCGGCATCCGGATCGACGACGCGGAGCTCGCCGGACTCGGTTCGTTCCGCAGGGTGAGCGAGCTGGTACGGGACCGGGTCGCCGGGCGGTCCGCCGCATGAGCGCGCGGGCCGGCGAGGCGCCCGGACGGCCGGTCGCCCTGGTGACGGGCGGCTCCCGGGGCATCGGCGGCGCCGTCGTCCTGCGGCTGGCCGAGGACGGGTTCGACGTCGCCTTCTGCTACCGCGCGCACTCCGACGCGGCCGACGCCACCGCCAAGGCGGCCGAGGCCGCCGGGGCCCGGGTCCTCGCCCGGCGGGCCGACGTCGCGGACGCCGGCCAGGCCCGCGGCTTCGTCGCCGAGGCGGCGCGGGAGCTGGGGCCGCTGTCGGCCGTCGTCACCTCGGCGGGCATCACCCGGGACCGGCCGCTGCCCCTGATGACCGATCAGGAGTGGCACGAGGTGATCGACACCAACCTCCACGGCACGTACCACGTCTGCCGCGCGGCCGTTTTCCCGATGATGCGGCGGCGCGCGGGGGCGATCGTCACCCTGTCGTCCGTCGCGGGGCTCCACGGCAACGCGGCGCAGGCCAACTACGCCGCGTCGAAGGCCGGGATCATCGGCTTCACCCGCTCCCTCGCGAAGGAGGGCGGCAGGTACGGGGTGCGGGCGAACGTCGTCGCCCCCGGCCTGATCAGCACCGACATGACGGCGGCGCTGCCGGAGGCGGTGACGCGGCGCCACCTCGGGCAGATCCCGCTGGGGCGGGCGGGCCGGGCGGAGGAGGTCGCGGACGTGGTGGCCTTCCTGGTGTCGGCGCGGGCGGGGTACGTGACGGGGCAGGTGGTGGAGGTGAACGGCGGGCTGGGAGGGTAGCGGTGCGCGGGGTCGTGGGCGGGCGGGGCCTCCCCCCTTCCCGCCGCGTGGCAGAGCCCCGGTCACAGCATCCGCTCCGCCAGGTACCGCTGGAACTGCCACAACGGACGTTCCAGGTGGGAGAAGCGCCCGTTCGACGGCGCCGGACGCGAGTTCAGCCCGCGCTGGACGCCACGGATCGCGACCAGGTCCTCCTCCTGGATCAGCGTGAGCTGCCGGCCGACCTCCTCCAGGGAGTCGGCGAAGCCCGGCGCCCGTGCGGCGCCGGGCGGCACCAGCGCGGTCAGCCGGGCGTCATGGCTCGTCGGCCCGGTCGGCAGCCAGCTGATCCAGACCGCGCTGTCGCGCAGGACCGCGAGGACGAACTGCGGGAAGACACCGGCGATCAGCATCCCCGGCTCCTCCTCGCCCTCCGCCGGGGCGGCCTGCCCGGGCGCGGCGGCGAAGGGCGTGAACATCGTGAACCAGCGGCCGTCGCACTCGTCGACCCGCGTGTCCTTCCCCGGCAGGACGGGCTCCAGCGTGGCCGCGTGGGTGCCCATGTGGTGGTAGTTCTCGGAGCCGTTCTCCACCGCCACCTTCCAGTTGGCCGGTACGTCCTCCCAGACGCGGCTGACGACGCTCTCCCAGTCCGCGAGGCCGTAGCCGGCCAGGACCGCGTCCAGGCCGGTGAGCCCGGCGCCTGGAGGGGGCGCCTCGGGATCGAGGCTGAGCAGGACGAAACCGTTCCAGACGGCGAGGCGGTACGCCGGCAGCCGGCAGGAAGCGCGCGCGAACTCGACGCCGTGCATCAGCGGCGCTCCGGCCAGCTGTCCCGCGTACTGCCCGTTCAGCCGGTACGTCCAGGTGTGGTACGGGCAGACGAGCCGCTTCAGGCTGCCCTTCCCGGGGGTGTTCTCGGGCGGCAGGAGGTCCATGAACCGGTGGCGGCACACCCGGGAGAGGGCGTGCGGCTCGCCGTCCTCGTCCCGGGTGATCACCAGGGGCGCGCCGAGCACGTCCAGCCGGAGGTAGTCGCCGGGCTCCGGGATCTCGTCGGCCCGGGCCACGCACAGCCACTCCCGCCGGAAGATCCGCTCGACCTCGCGGCCGTACCACTCGGGTGAGGTGTACGCCTCGGGCGGCAGGGTCTCGCCGCGTTCGAGGGGCAGCGCGGCGAGCCGTCGCAGCTCCGCCAGCAGTGCGGGCAGCGGGGTGCCGGGGTGATGGTCCGTCATGGTGGGGGCCTCGCTCTCTCATCGTGGGGCGGCAGCTGGCGCGGGCGGCCGCGTGCCGAACAGGGGCACGCCGTACCGGCGGGCGCGGAAGCGGCTGTAGAGCAGGGTGACGACGACGACCAGGCCGAGCAGGGCGAGCCCCTTGCCGCGGTTGAGTACGGGAACGGCCTCCACCGGGCAGGTCAGGGCCACGAGCACGCCGATCGCGCAGTCGAGCACCTGGGCACCGCCCCACAGCGCCGTCAGGGCCGTGAGCCCGCGGCGCAGCGCCGGGGAGGTGTGCCAGGCGGCCTCGCGGCCCTCGGCCGCGGCCGGGGTGGACCAGTACTGCGCGAGCTGGAAGGCGAAGGGCCGGGCGGCGAGGAGCGAGCCCAGGATCCAGATCCCGGCGGCCACCGACAGGCTCGCGTCCTTGACCAGGAGCACCCGTGGGGTTCCGCTGAGCAGCGAGGTGACCACGCGGACCGTGAGCATGCCGATCACGAAGAGGTCGAAGCCGTCGGCCTCGCGCCGCCGGGCGAGCGTCCAGAGCACCCGCCCGGCGGGGACCGCGCCGCTGAGGGTGAGGGCCGGCAGCTGGCCGACCCCCTGGGCCCGCAGGCCGTAGAACACGGCGAGCGGGAGGACCACGTTGACGCCGAGGGGGACGGCCAGCGCCCTCCAGACCGGTGGTCCGTCCGCGTGGCCGGTCCGGCCCCCGCGAGCGGGGCTGTGCCGGTGACCGGGGTGGATACGACCTCCCCGGCCCTCACGGCCGTTCGGTGTCGTCATACCCAAAACGGTAGATCTGTCCGGCGAGGGATAAATCGGCGCGCCGGGCGAGATTCCCGCCCGGCGCGCCGCGTCCCACTACATCCTTCGGATGAGCCGGCCCACTCCCCGGATCAGCGGATCACGACGGAGTTGTGCGTCTGGAAGAGCCCGCACCACTCGCTGTACGGCCTGCGGTCACAGGTGTACGGGTCGGTGATGACGCGGCCGGAGTTGTCGGTGTTACGGGCCGGGGTGCCGCCCGGCTTGTGGGCCCAGATGCCACCGGGGTGCAGGCGGTACCAGTGGTAGTCGCGGAAGCCGCCCGGGAAGGTGCCGGTGACCAGCGCGAGGACGTAGCGCAGGGAGCCGGGCGGCTGGCAGTTGCCCCAGACCCGCAGGCCGTCGCGCAGGGCGCCGGTGGCCACCTCGTTGCAGCGCACGGTGCCGGGGATGGTGTAGCCGTGGGCGCGGCCGGGCTGGGCGAAGGTGTTCGTCCGCCGGTTGACCGCGAAGTTGTAGCAGTTGTTGTGCGGCTGGGTGTCGGGGCTGTTCCAGAAGGCCGGGTTGAACGGGGTCACGTCGTAGGCACAGGCGAGCGCCGCCCCGTCGCCCAGCGAGGCTATCTGGCCCTCGGCCTCGACCGGGCCGTTCCCGTCGTCCTCGTCGTGCGGCTCGACGGTGGTCGCGCCGCCCGCGCCCTGCCGCGCGGTGCGCCGGATCTCCTCGCAGACGGACTCCAGGAACTCCTCCGGGTAGCCGGCCGCTCCACCGGCGTCCCCGGTGTCCCCCGGCTCCGAGGGCCCCGCGGCGGTCGGCATGGTGCGCACCAGCCGTTCGGCGATCTCCGCGCCCGCGTAGGGGTCCCGGCCACCGCCGCCGGCGAGCTCGAACCTCGGCGGCAGCCCCGCGGTGTCCAGGTCGTCGGTGAGCTCCACCTGGACGCCCCGGAAGCCCAGCCCGGTGTAGCCGCTGGCCACCTCGGCGACGGCGGCCCGGTTGCGCGCGACGAGCTCCAGCAGCTCGCGCACCTCGTCGGCGTCGTGGATCTCCCACGACGGATTGGGGCGGCCGGAGAAGATATCGACGACCACACGGATTCCCATGGATTTCCCCCTCGCGCAATTCACCGGTCGGGCGGAAAAGCGGAACAGCGGCTGCCGACCGGCGTGGCGGCCGCCGCGAAACACCTCGCTTTCTACTCCCGGCCAACCTGCCGGTCAAGCAGGGTCCGAGGGGAAAATTATTTCTACTCGGGGGCCGAAAAAATCAACAGAAGCATGCATTGACACATGGTGGGCGCCGCTGGGAATGTCCCTTGCACAAGGGCGCGCCGCGAGGCGTATTCGAGGCGATCGGGGGGTTCGTCAGGATGCCGTCAGCCACGGGAGACCCCACCGCCGGCCCGGCGGTACCGAAAGCGTCCGGGATATCCGGAACAGAATTCTCCGATTCACCGGTGGCGGCCGCGGAAACCCCGGAATCCGGCGCGCTCCCCGGGGCGCCGGCGGTCGCCCCGCACCCCGTGCACGGCCGCTACCGCGGCGGCTCCGGCACCCGGCGGCTGGAACTGCGGGTGGACGTCGACGGCGCCCGGCCGCTCGGAAAGGTGAGCGGCGACTTCTTCGGCACCAGCGGCGCCACCACCGCCTACGCGGGCTCCTTCGTCGTCCACGCCCCGGCCGTCACCTGGTCGCCGTCCGAGGTGGTGATCGAGGGCGAGGGGACCTTCACCGCGCCGGTGGCCTTCCCGGTCGTGCGCGTGACCGTCCCCCGGCAGCCGTCCGACCGGCCGCCGGCCGCCGCGGAGGTGCGGTTCGCCCGGGCCACGGGAGCGCCGGGCACCGTCTACAGCTGCGCGTACGAGTCGCCGTTCTTCCGCACCGTCGAGTGGGAGCAGGACTCGGTGGCGGGCAAGGCCCCCTTCGTGTCGTACGACACCGGGTCCCTGCCGCGGCCCGCGGGCAGCCCGCCGCGCCTGCTGACGGTGCCGGGGGCGTACGCCGAGGCGGGCGTCGAACTGCGGGTGTCCGGCGGCGCGAACGTCGTGGCCGACAGCCCCGACGGCTGGACCGACCGCGAACTCCACGCCGCGATGCAGAGCCGCTTCAGCATGTGGCGGAATGCTCCGCAGTGGAAGGTATGGCTGCTGGTGGCCGGGAGTTACGCGGAAATGGCGGGTGTGCGCGGCATCATGTTCGACGCCCGGGACGCTTTCCAGCGGCAGGGCTGCGCGGTGTTCCACGACCAGATCCAGGGTGCCGACGCCGCCTCCCGGCGCGCACAGCTGCGCACATATGTCCACGAGCTCGGCCATTCCTTCAACCTGCTGCACTCCTGGCAGAAGAACCTCGCCCGCCCCCCGGCACCGCTCGGCCCGAACGGCGGTCTGGGAGACCTCTCCTGGATGAACTATCCGCAGAACTACGACCCCGGCTCCGGTGACCCCTCGGGCACCGCCGCCTATTGGGCGGCTTTCCCCTTCCAGTTCACCCCGGAGGAAATCCTGCACCTGCGGCACGGCTTCTACCGGAATGTGGTCATGGGGGCGAGCCCCTTCACCACGGGCTCCGCCGACGCCGAACTCTTCGCACCGCCCCTGGCCGACGAGTCGGGGCTCCGGCTGACCCTGCGGGCCAGGAGCGCCTTCGCCTACGGCGAGCCGGTCGTCGTGGAACTGGAGCTCGCCACGACCGACCCGCGCGGCCGCTCCACCCACGCCTTCCTCCACCCGGACGACGACATGACGGACGTCCTCATCCGGCAGCCCTCCGGGCGGACCGTGCTCCACCGGCCGCTGCTGCGCCGCTGCGTCGACGAGCGCCGTACGGTGCGCCTCGACGCGGACCGGCCCTCGGTCCGCACCAGCGCGTACATCGGCTACGGCCAGGACGGGCACCACTTCGCGCAGCCGGGCACCTACCTGCTGCGCGCCCGTCACGTCGCGTCGGACGGCTCCCGGGTCGTCTCGCCCGCCCTGCGGATCGTCGTCAGGCACCCGCTGTCCGAGGCCGACGAACACGTCGCCGAGCTGATGACGGGAGAGGAGCAGGGCGCGCTCCTCGCGCTGCGCGGCTCCGACGCGCCCTCGCTGCGGGCCGGCAACGACGCGTTCGACGAGGTCGTCGAGCGCTATCCGCGGCACCGGCTGGCCGTCCACGCCCGGCTGGTGAAAGGGCTCAACGCGGAGAGCGAGTTCAAGAGCATCGCCCCCGGCGGTACGGGGGTGAGCGTGCGTCCGGCCGACGCCGCGGAGGGCGTCCGGCAGTTGTCACCGGTGGTGGAGGCCTCCCTGCGGGGGCGGGGCGTCGACGACATCACCCTGGACCTCGCGATGCGGCGCCTCGCCCGCGCCCACGCCCGCCTCGGCGAACTCGACCGGTCCGGCGCCGTGCTCGACCGGGCCGTGCGGCACTTCTCCCCGGCGGCGTACCGGCCGCACGTGGTGGACGCCGTCCACGGCCGGCTGGAGGCCACCCGGGCGGAACTGACCGCGGAGTTCGGCACATGAGCCACGAGAGACGCCGAGTCGGGCGCCCCGGCGCGCCCGGCCCAACCGGCACGCCCGGCACGCCTCGCGCGTGACGGGCATTCCGGAACGGCGGGCCGGTCCGCACCCCCGGCGGCCGGCCCGCCGCCTCCGGACGGGCGTCCCCACGAACGGGCCGGCCGTCCGCGCGCCGTGAGCGCGCGGGCGGCCGGCCTCAGCCCTGTCCCCGCTCCCCCGGCCCGGCTCAGCCGTCCACCGCCAGCCGGTACCCCCGCTTCGGGACGGTGCGCACCAGGCCCGCGTACGCGCCGAGCCCGTGCCGCAGCCTGGCCACGGCGGCCTCGACGGCGTGCTCGTCCGGCGGCGAGTCCGCCCATACCCGGCGCAGCAGATCGGGGCGGCTGAGCACCCGGCCCGGCCGCTCGGCCAGGGCGTGCAGGAGCGCGGCCGGCACCGGCGGCAGCCAGATGCTCTCGCCCCCGACCAGGAGCGCGCTGCCCTGGAGGGCCATGTCCCGGCCGCCGGCCCGCAGTTCCCGCCGGCCCCGGGCGGGCAGGGTCTCGGTGAGCGTACGGACCAGGGCGCCGAGCCTGCCGCGCTCCGGCCGGACGGCCGGCACCCCGAGGTCCTCCAGCGGCCGGGCGCACAGCGGTCCGACACACACCGGCACCACAGCCCCGCGCAGCGCGGTGAGCACCTCCTCGCGCAGGCCCGCCACGCGCGCGGCCTCCAGGAAGTATCCGATCGCCGGGGCGCTGGTGAAGGTCAGGGCGTGCACCTCGCGGCGGGCCGTCTGCTCGGCCAGGCGGCGCACCGCCTCGGGGTCGGGCGGCGGCGCCCACCGGTAGACCCGCACCTCTATCACCTGGGCGCCGTGGTCGCGGAGCGCGGCGGCGAAGCCGTCGGCGGGCGCGCCGTGCTCCTGCACGGCTATCCGGCGGCCGCGCACGCCCCGGGCGAGCATCCAGGACAGCAGTTCGTCGCAGCCCTCGGTGCGGGGCGACCAGGTCTCCGCCAGTCCGCTGGCCCGTACGGCGCCGGTGGCCTTGGGGCCCCGGCTGAGCACCGTCGCGGCCCGGCACAGCTCGGCCAGGCGGGCCCCGTGCCCCCAGCCCTCGGCGGCGCTCATCCAGCCGCGCCAGCCGACGCCGGTCGTCGCCACCACGTAGTCGAGCGGCCGGGTGAGGCACGCCTCGGTGGCGCGGCGCAGGGCCACGTCGTCCTCCGTGGGGACGATCCGCATGGCGGGTGCCCCAGTGACCCGGGCGCCCCGGCGTTCGAGCAGTGCTGTCAGTTCGTCGCGGCGCCGGTCGGCGGTCACCCCGATCACGAAGCCCGTCAGTGGACCGGCCTCTGCGGTGGTGGCGCCTGTTCCCATGCACCGCATCGTCCGCCCGTACGGTTTCGGCCTCGTTGCGCCCCCGTCACACGAGGGTTAGCGAAACCCCGGCCGGCGTTACGAAGGATGTCGTACCGCCCACGCCCGTCCGGCCGGTGTGTGAGCGGTGTGTTCCGTGCCGGCAACACCGCCGAATCGGCCATGACACGGACGGCGGCGACGCTCTTGGGCATGACGACCACCGACACCCACTGCCCGTACTGCTCGCTCCAGTGCGGGATGCGGCTGCGCACCACGGACGCCGGCGCGGCCCCGGTCGAGGTCCTGGAGCGGCCGGAGTTCCCGGTGAACCTGGGGGCGCTGTGCGGCAAGGGGCGGACGGCCGCGGCGGTGCTGCGGCCGGGCGTCCGGCTGGTGGAGCCGCTGGTGCGCGACGTACGGGGCGGTGAGCCGCGGCCCGCGTCCTGGGACGAGGCGCTGGACCGGGTCGCCGCGGGCCTGGCCGCCGCGCGGGACCGGTACGGGCGGGACGCCGTGGGGGTGTTCGGCGGGGGCGGGCTGACGAACGAGAAGGCGTATCTGCTGGGCAAGTTCGCCCGGGTGGCGCTGCGGACGGCGAACATCGACTACAACGGCCGGTTCTGCATGTCGTCCGCGGCGGCCGCGCACCGGCGGGCGTTCGGCCTCGACCGGGGCCTGCCCTTCCCGATGGCGGACATCGCCCGCACGGGCTGTGTGATCCTGGTCGGTTCGAACCCGGCCGAGACGATGCCGCCGGCGCTGCGCTACTTCCGCGAGCTGCGGGAGAACGGCGGCAGGCTGATCGTCGTCGACCCGCGCCGGACCCGGACGGCCGAGCTGGCCGATCTGCACCTCCAGCCGCTGCCGGGCGGCGATCTGGCGCTCGCCCTGGGGCTGCTGCACCTGGTCGTCGCGGACGGGCACCTGGACGAGGAGTTCATCGCCCGGCGCACGACGGGTTTCGCGGCGGCCCGGGCCGCGGCGATGGCGCACTGGCCGGAGCGGGTGGAACGGCTGACGGGGGTGCCGGCGGCGGCGCTGTCCGCCGCCGTGGAGATGTTCACGGCCGCCCCGGACGGCATGGTGCTGACCGCCCGGGGCCCCGAGCAGCACAGCAAGGGCACGGACACCGTCGGCGCGTGGATCAACCTGTGCCTGGCGACCGGCAGGTCGGGGCGGCCGCTGTCCGGATACGGCTGCCTCACCGGGCAGGGCAACGGCCAGGGCGGGCGGGAGCACGGCCAGAAGGCCGACCAGCTGCCCGGGTACCGCTCGATCGAGGACCCGGCGGCCCGCTCCCACGTCGCCTCGGTGTGGGGCGTGGACCCCGGTGACCTGCCGGGTCCCGGCCGGTCGGCCTACGAGCTGCTGGACCGCCTCGGCCGGGCGGACGGGGTGCGGGCCCTGCTGGTGATGGGCTCCAACCCGGTGGTGTCCGCGCCCCGCGCGGCGCATGTGACCGAGCGGCTGGGGGCGCTGGACCTCCTCGTCGTCGCCGACCCGGTGCTCTCCGAGACCGCCCGGCTGGCCGACGTCGTCCTGCCGTCCACCCAGTGGGCGGAGGAGACCGGCACCCTCACCAACCTGGAGGGCCGGGTGATCCTGCGCCGGCGGGCCGTCGACGCGCCGCCGGGCGTCCGCGACGACCTCGCGGTGCTGGGCGCGCTGGCCGGGAGGCTGGGGGTGCCGGAGGGCTTCCCGGCGGACCCGGAGGAGGTGTTCGAGGAGCTGCGGCGGGCCTCGGCGGGCGGCCCGGCGGACTACGCGGGCATCAGCTACGGCCGGATCGGCGCCGAGGACGGGGTGTTCTGGCCCTGCCCGGACGAGGCGCACCCGGGCACGCCCCGGATGTTCCTGGACCGCTTCGCCACCCCGGACGGCCGGGCGCGGTTCGCCGCCGTGTCGCACCGCCCGGCGGCGGAGGAGCCGGACGCGGACTTCCCGCTGTTCCTGACGACGGGCCGGGTGGTGGGGCAGTACCAGAGCGGGGCGCAGACCCGCCGCGTCGAGGAGCTCGACAAGGCCGCGCCCGGCCCGTTCGTGGAGCTGCACCCCGCCCTCGCCGGGCGGCTCGGGGTGGCGGAGGGTCAGTTGCTGACCGTCAGCAGCCGGCGCGGGCGGGCGGTGGCCCCGGCCCGGGTGACCGACGCCATCCGGCCGGACACGGTCTTCATGCCGTTCCACTGGGGCGGCGAGGGGCGGGCCAACTCGGTCACCAACCCGGCCCTCGACCCGGTGTCGGGGATGCCCGAGTTCAAGGTGTGCGCGGTGCGCGTGGAGCCGGCCGCCGCGGAGGCGGACCGGTGAGGCGCGACCGCGACCCCGCTGCGGGCGCCGTCGCCGTGGTGGGCACGGGCATGGCCGCCGCCCGCTTCGCCGAGCGGTTCCACGCCCTGGGCGGCCGGGGCGAGGTGACCCTCTACGGCGCCGAACCGGCCGCCCCGTACAACAGGGTGCTGCTCACGGACGTGCTCACCGGGCGGTACGGCGCGGAGGCGCTGACCCTGCCGTACGGGGCGGCGGTCGCCCGGACCGGTTGCGAGGTCACCGCCGTGGACCCGGGCGCCCGCGTCCTGCGCCTGGCGGACGGCACGCGCGCGGCGTACGACGCGCTGGTGCTGGCCACCGGGGCCGAGCCGGTCCTGCCGCCGGTGCGCGGCCTGCGCGGCCCGGACGGTTCCCTGCGGGAGGGCGTGCACGTCTTCCGCACCCTCGACGACTGCCGGCGGCTGGCCGGGGCCGCGGCGTCCGCGGAGCGCGCGGTCGTCATCGGCGGCGGGGTGCTCGGGGTGAGCGCGGCCCGCGCGCTGACGGTGCCGGGCCGCGGGCGACGGCTCCCCGGCGGGCTGCCCGTGGAGATCGTCCAGTTGGCACCGCACCTGGCCGAAAGGCACCTCGACGCGCAGGCCGCCGCGCTGCTGCGGCACGGGCTCGCCGCGCTGGGCGTCGCGGTCAGCGCCGGCAGCCGGGCCCGCGCCCTGCGCGGCACCGGCCGGGTCACCGGCGTGGAACTGGCCTGCGGCCGCGTGCTGGACGCGGACCTGGTGGTGCTGGCCTGCGGGGTGCGGCCGCGCACCGGCCCGGCCCGCGCGGCCGGCCTGCCGGTCCGCACCGGGGTCGTGGTCGACGACGCCCTGGCCTGCGCGCCGGGCGTGTACGCGATCGGCGACTGCGCCGAGCACCGGGGCGTCGCGCACGGCACGGCCCTGGCCGCCTGGGACCAGGCCGACGTGCTGGCGGCGCGGCTCTCGGGCGCCGATCCGGGCGCGGTGTACCGCGGTTCGCGCCCGCTGGCCCGGCTGACGGCCGGCCCCTGGAGTACGCGGCGTTCGGCGAGACCGGGGGTGAGGGCCCGGGGCTCGACGTGCTCCGGCTGGCCGACGCCACCCGCGGCGCGTACCGGAAGCTCGTGCTGCGCGGCGACCGGCTCGTCGGCGGCATCCTCCTGGGCGACCCGGCCGCGGCCTGCGCCCTCTCCCGGGTCTACGAGCGGGACGACCCGCTGCCCGTGGACCCCCTTTCCCTGCTGATCACCCGAGGAGCGTCCCGATGACGACGAAGGAGCTGGTCCTGGTCGGCCACGGCATGGTCGGCCAGCGCTTCCTGGAAGCCCTGGCCGAACGGACCGGACGGACCGGACGGACCGACGGGGCCGACGGGGCCGACGGGGCCGACGGGGCCGGGCGCACCGCCGGATGGCGGGTGACCGTGCTCGCCGAGGAACCCCGGCCCGCCTACGACCGCGTCCAGCTGACCTCGTGGTTCTCGGGGACCTCCGCCGAGGAGCTCGCCCTGTGCCCCGAGGGGTTCATGGCGGACCACGGCATCGAGCTGCGGCTGGCCGAGCCCGCCGCCGCCGTCGACCGGGCCGCCCGGACGGTCACCACCGCCGCCGGGCACCGGCTGCCCTACGACGCGCTGGTGCTGGCCACCGGCTCGTACGCCTTCGTGCCGCCGGTGCCGGGGCACGACGCCCCCGGCACCCACGTCTACCGGACCCTGGAGGACCTGGAGGCGATCCGGGCCGACGCCACCGGCGCCCGGGTGGGCGTCGTCATCGGCGGCGGGCTGCTCGGCCTGGAGGCGGCCGGCGCGCTGCGGGCCATGGGGCTGGAGACCCATGTGGTGGAGTTCGCCCCACGGCTGATGGCCCTCCAGGTGGACGAGGGCGGCGGCGCGGTCCTGCGCCGCAAGATCGAGGAACTGGGCGTCGTCGTGCACACCGGTGCCGGCGCCGGGCGGATCGACACCGGGGACGACGGCCGGGTGCGCGGCCTGACGCTGTCCGACGGCACGGAGCTGGCCGCCGGTCTGGTGGTCTTCTCCGCGGGGGTGCGCCCGCGCGACGAACTGGCCCGCGCCTGCGGGCTGCCCGTGGGCGAGCGCGGCGGGATCGTCGTCGACGAGCGGTGCCGCACCGCCGACCCCGCCGTCCTGGCCATCGGCGAGTGCGCGCTGGCCGCCGACGGCCGCGTGTACGGGCTCGTCGCCCCGGGTTACGCGATGGCCGAGGCCGCCGCCCGCGAACTCACGGGCGCCGAGGGCTCCTTCACCGGGGCCGACACCTCCACCAAGCTCAAGCTGCTGGGCGTGGACGTGGCCAGCTTCGGCGACGCGCACGGCACCACCGAGGGCGCGCTCGACGTCCTGTACTCCAGCAGCCGCGAGGGCGTGTACAAGAAGCTGGTGATCGGCGCCGACGGCGCCCTGCTCGGCGGGGTGCTGGTCGGGGACACCGAGGCGTACGGGACGCTGCGCCCGCTGGCCGTCAGCGGCACCCCGCTGACCACACCGCCCGAGCGGCTGGTGCTGCCCGCCGCGAGCGCCCCGGCCGGGCCGGTGACGCTGCCCGACGAGGCGGTCGTGTGCTCCTGCCACCACGTGAGCAAGGGCGAGGTCAGGGCGGCCGTGCGGGACCGGGGCCGCGCGTCCGTCCCGGAGGTCAAGAAGTGCACCAGGGCGGGCACGGGCTGCGGCAGTTGCGTGCGGCTGCTGGAGACCGTGGTCGCCGAGGAGCTGGCGGCGGGCGGCATGGAGACCTCCCGGGGGCTGTGCGAGCACTTCGCGCTCACCCGCGCCGAGCTGTACGAGATCGTCCGGGTGAAGGGCATCACCGGCTTCTCCCGGCTGGTCGACGAGCACGGCACCGGCGAGGGCTGCGACGTCTGCAAGCCCGTCGTCGCCTCGATCCTCGCGAGCCTCGGCAACGGCCACATCCTGGACGGCGAGCAGGCCGCCCTCCAGGACACCAACGACCACTTCCTGGCCAACCTCCAGCGCAACGGCTCGTACTCGGTCGTGCCCCGGGTGCCGGGCGGTGAGATCAGCCCCGAGGGTCTGATCGTCATCGGGGAGATCGCCCGTGACTTCCGGCTCTACACGAAGATCACCGGCGGTCAGCGGATCGACCTCTTCGGCGCCCGGGTGGACGAGCTGCCGCTGATCTGGAGGCGCCTGGTGGACGCCGGCTTCGAGTCCGGGCACGCCTACGGCAAGGCCCTGCGCACCGTGAAGTCCTGCGTCGGCGAGACCTGGTGCCGCTACGGGGTGCAGGACTCGGTGTCCCTCGCCATCGAGCTGGAGCTGCGCTACCGGGGCCTGCGCGCCCCGCACAAGCTGAAGTCCGCGGTGTCCGGCTGCGCCCGGGAGTGCGCCGAGGCGCGGAGCAAGGACTTCGGGGTGATCGCCACCTCGGCGGGGTGGAACCTCTACGTCGGCGGCAACGGCGGCACGGCGCCGCGCCACGCCGATCTGCTCGCCGCCGACCTCGACCGGGAGACCCTGATCCGCACGATCGACCGGTTCCTGATGTTCTACATCCGCACCGCCGACCGGCTGGAGCGCACCGCCCCCTGGCTGGAGCGCCTGGAGGGCGGCCTGGACCATCTGCGGGCGGTCGTCATGGACGACGCGCTGGGCATCTGCGCCGACCTGGACGAGCTGATGGCCCGCCACATCGAGACGTACGAGGACGAGTGGGCGGCCACGCTGGCCGACCCCGACCGGCTGCGCCGCTTCGCCTCCTTCGCCAACGCCCCCGGCACCCCCGACCCGACCGTCCGCTTCGTCCCCGAGCGGGACCAGATCCGCCCCGCCCCGCCGGTGGTCGCCGGCGCCACCCTGGAGGTACGTACGCGATGACCGTGGAGATCCACGACGGGACGGGCTGGCGGCCCGTCTGCGACTGGGAGGCGCTCGTCCCCGGGCGGGGCGTGGCGGTGCTGGTCGGCGAGGAGCAGGTGGCCGTCTTCCGGGACCGCGGCGGCGCGGTGTACGCCGTCGGCAACCGCGATCCGTTCAGCGGGGCGTTCGTCCTCTCGCGCGGCATCCTCGGCAGCCGGGAGGGCGTGCCGGTGGTGTGCTCCCCCATGTACAAGCAGGCCTTCGACCTGCGGACGGGCAGCTGCCTGGACGAGCCGACCGCCCCGGACGGGAGCGCGGCGGAGGTGCCGGTCTGGCCGGTGCGCAGGAAGGCGGAGGGCGACGGGAAGGGGACCGGCGACCAGACGGGGGACGGCTCCGCGCGCGCGGTGCCCGGCGGGCGCCGGCGGCACGACATCGACGACTGGCGGCCGGAGGACCCGGGCTTCTGGCGGGAGACCGGTGCCCGCGTGGCCCGCCGCAACCTCGCCCTCTCCGTGCTCTCCGAGCACATCGGCTTCTCGGTGTGGAGCCTGTGGTCGGTGCTGGTCCTCTTCCTGGGGCCGGAGTACGGGATCGACGCGGCCGGGAAGTTCCTGCTCACCGCCCTGCCGACGGCGCTGGGCGCGGTCCTGCGGCTGCCGTACACCTTCGCGGTGGCCGTGTTCGGCGGCCGGAACTGGACGGTCGTCAGCGCGCTCCTGCTGCTGGTCCCCACCGTCCTGGCCGGGGTCGTGCTCGAACCGGGCGTCTCCTACGGCACGCTCCTGGCGGTGGCGTGCGTCGCGGGGGTGGGCGGCGGCAACTTCGCCTCCTCGATGGCGAACATCAACGCGTTCTACCCGCAGCGCCTGAAGGGCTGGGCGCTCGGCCTCAACGCCGGCGGCGGCAATCTCGGGGTCCCGGCGGTGCAGCTCGCCGGCCTGCTGCTGATGGCCGTGGCGGGCACGGGCAGCCCGCGGCTGCTGCCGCTCGTCTACATCCCGCTGATCGCCCTCGCGGCCCTGGCCGCGGCGCTGCGGATGGACAACCTCACCGCGCTGCGCAGCGACCGGCGGGCCATGCGCGACGTCTGCCGCGAGCCGCACACCTGGATCATGTCGGTGCTCTACATCGGCACGTTCGGCTCGTTCATCGGCTTCGGCTTCGCCTTCGGGCAGGTGCTCCAGGTGCAGTTCCACGACCACTTCGACACCCCGGTGAAGGCCGCGGGCGTCACCTTCCTCGGACCGCTGCTCGGCTCGCTGGTGCGCCCGGTGGGCGGGCTGATGGCCGACCGCTGGGGCGGGGCGAGGGTGACGGTGTGGATCTACGCGGCGATGGCGGCGGGCGCGGCGGCGGTGCTGGCCGCGTCACGGCGGGGCTCGCTGCCGCTGTTCGTCACCGGGTTCGTGGCGCTGTTCGTGCTCAGCGGGATCGGCAACGGCTCGACGTACAAGATGATTCCGGCGATCTTCCGGGCCAAGGCCGGGGCGGAGGTGGCGTCCGGCGCGGATCCGGAGGCGGCCGAGCAGCGGTCGCGGCGCCGCGCCTCGGCGCTGATCGGCATCGCGGGTGCGGTCGGCGCCTTCGGCGGCGTCCTCGTCAACATCGCCTTCCGCCAGTCCTTCCTGGCCTCGGGCAACGGCGAGGCGGCCTACCTGGCCTTCCTCGCCGCGTACGCGGTCTGCCTGGTGCTGACGTGGGCGGTCTATCTGCGGCCGTCGGACCGGCGGCTGCCGGGGGTCTGACGGAGGGTGCCGCCGGGGCCCCGGGCGTCAGAGCAGCGGGCGGCGCCCGTCGTGCCGCTGGAAGTAGTCCCGCAGGGCCGCGAGCTGGGGCGGTGCGACACCCGGGGCGAGGACGCCGAGGCGGATCTGCGGGTGCGCGAGGCGGGCGAGCTCGAAGGCGCGGACGAGGGCGCCGGGGTCCTCGGGGGCGGGTGCCGCGGCGGCGAAGTCGGTCCACCAGACGGGCTTGTCGCCGTCGCGGTACGCGCGCATCGCCTCGGCCACGGCCGGGAAGTTGGCCACCTGCCCGATGCCGGGGGGCGCCCCGGGGTCCTGGCGGGGGCGGAGGGCCAGCACGTCGAAGTGGTCGCGGGCGCCCGCGGCGTAGACGTCACGGACGAAGCGGTGGTCGGTGTGGCGGGGGCCGCCGAGCACCACCACGGCCCCGGGGTGTCCCGCCTTCAGGCCGGCCGAGCAGGCGCGCAGGAGGGCGGCGTAGCGCGCGGCCCGCTCGCCGGGATCGGTGACGCCGGTGGTGCCGGGGAGGTTGGGCTCGTGCCACACCTCCCAGGCGCGGACGCGGTCGCCGTAGGTGGAGCCCAGCCATTCCGCCCAGGGGCGGACGGCCTCGGGGTCCTCGGGGAAGCGCGCGGCGGGGTCGCGGGAGGCGGCGCCGGGGCGTGCCCAGGCCGGTGAGTCGTGGAGAGTGACGAGGACGCCGAAGCCGCGCTCCGCCGCCGCGTCGAGCACGGCGCCGAGGCGTCTGTTGTAGGGGTGGCCGGCGCGCGCCCGGCCGCGCCTGCGCTCGCTCTTGGGCCAGGACACGTCCACGCGGACGAGGCCGACCCCGTAGGCGCGCAGGGTGTCGAGGTGACGGTGGAAGGCGGACCGCGGCCGGCCGCCGCGCCAGTAGCCCCTGCCGGTCCCGGGGAAGCGTGCCCCGAGCGCGGGCGGCAGGGGATCGGCCGCGAGAGCCGGTGCGCCCGTGGGGGTGGTCGTGGCGAGAGCCGCTCCGGCGGCCGAGACGACGAAGGTACGGCGACGCATGCGGAGCAGCCTGGCACCGGCGGCCGCCGGTTCCGGCGCTCCGGAGCGGGTGTCACCCGTACAGGTGGAACGGGCGGGAGCGTGAAGCCCGTCGCGGGCGCGCGGAGCGCGGGCGCGGGGGCCCGGCCCGCCGGGCGCCGGTCGCCGTGACGGCCGCGCCGGCCCCCAAGAGCGGGCAAAGAGAGCGTCTCGCCGACGCCAAGGGGAGCGACTACCGGACAGGAGCGGTCCGGCCCGTCCGCTCACCGGTGGGCGAACCTCTTTACGCGTCCCTCCTGTTGACAGGGGTCACTCGCCCTTCCGTCCGTGGGGACGGAAGGGCGAGTGAGCCGTCCGGGCGCGCGACCGGATGTCGCCCTTGAACGCCGCCCGGCCCTCTGGTGACACTGAGGTCAATTGACATGGACGCGACCATTTCATCGGCCGTCGCGCCGTGCCCCCACCTCACGCACGACCTCCACGCCCGACATCGATGTCGGGCACTCCCCCACAGGAGGCACGAGTGAACCGTTCCCGCACCCCTGCCCGCCGCGCGGCCCTGGCCGCCGCTGCCGCCACCGTCCTGACCGCGACCGCGCTCACCCTGCCGAGCGCCCACGCCTCCCCCGGCCCGGCCACGCTCTCCGCCGGGAGCGCGGGCCGGCTCGCGCGGGACCTCACCGCGAGCCTGCCGGCGGCGGACACGGCCGGCGCGTACTACGACGCCGCGGCCCGCACCCTGGTCGTCGGCGTCCTCGACCGGGCGACCGCCGCGAAGGTCCGCGCCGCCGGGGCCGAGGCCCGGCTCGTCCGGCACTCGGCCACCGAGCTCGCGGCGGCCCGGAGCACCCTGAAGGAGCGCGCCGCGATACCCGGCACCGCCTGGTCGGTCGACCCGCGCCGCAACAAGGTCGTGGTCACCGCCGACAGCACGGTCGGGGGCGCCCGGCTGGCCCGGCTGGAGAAGGTCGTCGCGGGCCTGGGCGACAGGGCCGCGCTCAGAAGGACGTCCGGGACCTTCCGCCCGTACCTCATGGGCGGCGACGCCATCTGGGGCAGCGGGGTGCGCTGCTCGCTCGGCTTCAACATCACCAAGGGCGGGAAGCCGTACTTCCTCACCGCCGGACACTGCGGCAACGCCTCGGCGCAGTGGTCCGCCACCCAGGGCGGCCCCGTGATCGGGGTGACCGAGCAGTCGTCCTTCCCCGGCCACGACTACGCCCTCGTGCGCTACACCGCCTCCGTCGCCCACCCCAGCGCCGTCAATCTGTACAACGGCGGGAGCCAGCAGATCACCCGGGCCGCGGAGGCGACGGTCGGCGAGCCGGTGCGGCGCAGCGGCAGCACCACCGGCGTCAGCGGCGGCGAGGTGACCGGCCTCGACGCGACCGTCAACTACGAGGAGGGCCAGGTCGACGGTCTGATCGACACCACGGTCTGCGCCGAGCCGGGCGACAGCGGCGGCGCGCTCTTCGACGGCGGGACCGCGCTCGGGCTCACCTCGGGCGGCAGCGGTGACTGCTCGTCCGGCGGCGAGACGTTCTTCCAGCCGGTGACGGACGCCCTCCGGGCCTTCGGGGCACAGCTCCCGTGACCCCTCGGGGCTCCGTGCCGCCCCGGGGAACGGGCGCGGCCCCCGGCGCTCCTCACGGAGAGCCGGGGGCCGCGCCGTGGCGTGGCACCGTACGGGCCGTCAGTTGACGCGGCCGTACCAGACGCCGCTGCTCCAGATCTTCTCCATGCGGACGGACGCGCCCGGCTTGGGCGAGTGCCAGATCTTGTTGTCGCCGGCGTAGATGCCCACGTGGTAGACGTTGCTGCCGGAGTGGAAGAAGACGAGGTCGCCGACCTGGCGGGAGCCCGCCGAGAGGTGACGGGTCTTGTTGTACTGCTGGGCGGCGGTGCGCGGGAGCGTCTTGCCGGCCTTCTTGAAGGAGTAGAGCGTCAGGCCCGAGCAGTCGAACCGGTTGGGGCCGGCCGCGCCGTACTGGTAGGGCGAGCCCTTCTTGGAGGCCGCGACCTTCACGGCGGTCTGACCGGGCGTCGCGGCCTGGGCCTCGGATCCCACACCGGGCAGGAGCATCGACGCGGTCACGGTGGCCGCGGTGAGGACGGACGCGGCCACGGCCCGGGACTTGAGCGCCGGTATGCCAGGAATCGCAGACATGACAAAACCCTTCGTCATCCGCCTGCGAAAGATGACCTGTCGGGTTCGGGCTGTCGAAGTTGCCCGGTCACCTGAGTGACTTCACCCCAAGGACCACCGCCATCGTGGTCCGCCGTGCTTGGGTCTCCCGCTCCTGCCGATCCTTTTCGATCTGTCCGCACCCGGTACGGCGGCAGGACTCGGCGTCCGCCCGGGTCGCCCGCCTCGGTGACGGGATCTTGTGTTCGATCCAAGATCCTGCATCACGGAATGCCGGAATCCGGCGCCGGGAGGGGTTTCTGTGAACTTCTTCACTTCACGGCCATTCAGGGAACCGGGGTATGTTTTCGCACCACACGGACCTCGTAAATCCTTTTCTCGCAAGGAAGTTGCCGAGATGCCCGGAGACCGAAATCGCGTCACCCGACGCACCCCGGAGCCGGTATCCGCAGAAGGGTCCGGCGTCTTTGCGACAGAAACCCGGGACGGCCCCCGTGCGCGGTTCGCCGGGAGGGCGCGGGGGTAGCGATACGGCATGCTCACCCTAGGGATCGAGGAGGAGTATCTTCTGCTCGACCCGGCCACCGCGCTGCCCGTACCGATGGCAGAACAGGTCTGTGCGGCGGTGGACCTGGAGCCGGTCGTCCACGAGCGGGAGATTCAGCCGGAACTGTTGCAGGCCCAAGTGGAAGTTGCCACTCCGGTCTGCTCGGATCTGGCGGAGGCGAGCAGGCATCTGCTGCGGCTGCGTCACGCGGTGAGTTCCGCCGCGAAGCGCACCGGGTGCCGCATCGCCGCGAGCGGGACCGCGCCGCGAGCCGGGCTGGCCCCCGTGCCCGTGACGCGCAGTCCCCGCTATCTGGCCATGCACTCCGTGGCACCGCAGCTCGTCGACGAGCAGCTGGTCAACGGGATGCATGTGCATGTCGCCATCCCCGACCGGGAGGTGGGCGTAGGCGTACTCAACCGCGTCCGGCCCTGGCTGCCCGTCCTGGTGGCCATGGCCGCGAACTCCCCCATGTGGCACGGCCAGGACACCGGCTTCGCCAGCTGGCGCACGGTGGTCTACAGCCGCTGGCCGGTCAGCGGCCCGCCCCCGCACTTCACCGATCTCGCCGACTACGAAGAGCGAATCCAGGCGCTGTTCGTCGCCGGCGCGATCACCGACCGGGGGCAGCTCTACTGGCAGGCGAGGCTGTCCGACCGCTACCCCACGATCGAGGTCCGCTGTCTGGACGTCCAGCTGCGGGTCGACGACGCCGTCATGTTCGCCGGGATCGTCCGGGCCCTGGTGGCCACGGCCATCCGGGACGAGAAGACGGGCCCGCTGCTCACCCCCTGCACCCCCGAGCTGCTCAACGCCTCGAACTGGCACGCGGCGCGGTACGGGCTGGACGGCGTGCTGGTGGACCCCGAGGGCAGGCGCCGGGGCGCCGACGCCGTGGTCCTCACCCTTCTCACCCACATAGGACAGGCCCTGGAGGAGTCGGGCGACACCCGGCAGGTGAGCTCCCTGGTCCACCGGCTGCTGCGCCGAGGCACCCCGGCGGACCGGCAACGGCGCGTCCTGGCGTCGGACGGCATCAGGGCGCTCACGGATCTGATCACCGAGCCGTGAGCCGGGCCCGGCGGGCCCGCGCGCACGGGGCTCAGTAGTGCGGATCCTCCTCGATCCGCCCGCCCAGCGCGCGGGCGGTGGCCGGGAGCTCGCGCAGCCGGGTGGTCAGCAGCAGGGCCGCGAGGCCCAGATAGACATAGGTCAGGACGAGGCGCGCGGACTCACCGGGCAGCGCGAACTGCACGGCGAAGAGCACGAAGAGGCAGCCGGCCTGCCACCGCGCGAACCGCAGGTCCAGCAGGACCACGACGGCCAGGACCGTCTGGGCCGCCGTCAGCGCGACCTCGTCCACCTGCCTCGTCACCAGCGGGAGCGCGGCCCCGCCGCCACCGGCGGCGTGGGCCAGGGGCAGGCAGCCCACCAGCAGCGTCCACTGGTTGACCTTGCTGGACAGCAGAGCGCCGAGGCCGTCGCCGGCCCGCAGCCGCCAGGCGAAGACGACGGCGACGAGCAGCTCCGGCGCCTCCGAGGCCAGCGGGGCGAGCCACTGCACCAGCACGAAGCGGTCGATGCCCAGCGAGGCCCCCGCCTCGACCAGGCCGTCGGCGAACGGCTCGGCGCAGGCGAAGACGACGGCCGCCGCGCCGGCGAAGAGCGTCGCCGTGGTCACCCGGCGGGTGGTCCGCGGCAGCGCGGCCAGCCGGGCCGGCACCCCGATCAGCTCCTCCATCTCCCCCGAGGAGCACTTGCCGATGCGGTACAGGTAGTAGCCGTACCAGGGGATCAGCACGAGCGGCACGTACCAGGCGATCTCCCGGGTGAGCGGCATCACGAAGGCGAGCACGGCGGCCACCGCGAGGAAGGCCACGTCGATCCGGCGGTGCGGTTCGAGGGTGATGCCGACCGGCGGCGCGCCCCGGCGGCGCAGGGCGAGCGCCGCGGCGAGGGCGACGAGCGGCCAGCCGACGCCCACGAGGAGCCGGTTGGCGCCGGTCATGTTGGCCGCGGCGTAGGCGGCGTAGGACGGGTCCGACCCCGCGGCGTAGGCGAAGTAGAGGTCCACGGCGTATTCCGGCAGGACCGCGATGAAGGCCAGCAGGGCGAGGGCGAGCGCTCCGGCCATGTCGGCGCGGGCGGTCTCGGCGGCCCACATCAGCAGGAGCGCCGCGGAGAGCACGCCCAGCCCGAAGACGGCCACCGCCCAGCCGGGCGCGAGTCCGGTCCCGCTCAGCCGCACGGCGACGGCGGGCAGCGCGCCGGCACAGGCGGCGCCGATCCGTACGGCGGCCGCCGCGGCCGACGGCACCGCGGTCCGCCGCTCCTCGTCGCCCATACCGCGGATCTATCAGCAGACGGTGCGGGAGGGACGGGGACAGCCCGGCGCGGGTTCCCGCGCCGCCCGTTCGGCCGAGACCGGCACCCCTCGCGCCCCGTGGTCCATAACGTCGCGCGGGGCAGCTGGCGGCGGATGTTCCCCGTCCGCTGCCGGCCCGGACGGTCGGTCAGCGAACGAATGCGGTGCTCCCTTCGCCGCCGTCCCGGCCGGGTCGACGCTGATCAGGTCAGCGGCACCCCCGTGACTGCTGACCCGTACGTAGATCATGCAGCAAGGATGCGATCATTTCTGTCGAGAACTTTTCATTGGAAAAATTCTCCTATGAAATCGGCTTCCTCTGCGGTGCCGGTCGTGATATTAGGGGTGCACCGTGGACAAGGAAGCACTACAGGATCTGCTGCGGGGCCGGCGGGCCCGGATAGCCCCGGAGGACCACGGCCTGGCCCGGCCCTCGCGGCAGGGGCGGCGCGCGCCGGGGCTGACGCAGAGCCAGATCGACCAGCTGCTCCACCGCACCTACGGCACGTTCAACCGGCTGGAGACGGGCGCGTACCCCAACCCGCCCGAGGAGCTGCTGCGCGACGTGGCCCGGCTGCTGGAGTTCACCGAGCAGGAGTGGACGTCGCTGTGGCTGTACGCCGTGCACCGCGACCCGCCGTACCCGCTGCACCAGCGCTCCGGGACGGAGGTGTCGCGGGCGTGGCAGGACGTGGTCGACGGGCTGTCCCACATGGCCTATCTCAACGACCAGTCCTGGCGGGTCCTCGCGCACAACCAGGCGTTCGCCGAGCTGTTCCCCCGGGGCGAGGTGCCGGAGAACACCATGCGCTGGATGGCGCTGCACCCCGAGGCCCGGACGGTCCTCACGGGCTGGCGGGAGCGCTGGGCGCCGATGATCCTGCCGCAGCTGCGGGCCGCCGTGGCCGCGCTGCCGCACGACGAGACCCTCGCCGAGCTGGAGGCGGACATCCTCGCCGACCCGGTGGCCGGCCCGCTGTACGAGGCGGGCGGGCGCGCGTACATCCATCCGGACGGCGACGAACGGCCCCTGCTGCACGCGACGAAGGGGCCCGGCTGGGTGTCGCTGTGCGGCGCGCAGCCCCTGGCCTCGCCCCGGGCCCGCCTGATGGTGCTGGTCTTCCACCCCGGTGAGCGGCCCAGCCCGGCGCCCAGGCCGACGCTCCACGCCGGCTGACGGACCGGCGGCGGTACGGGCGGGAGGGCGCGCCGTCTCAGTGGGCGGAGTCGGCCCGGAAGCCGCGCGGCACCAGGGCGGCCGCCAGGACGACGGCCACCGCCACGATGCCGACGGACACCCACGAGGTGGCGGTCAGGGCGTCATCGAACGCCGACCGCGCCGTCAGCAGGAGCGCCCTTCCCTCCTCGGTGTCGTGGCCGAGCGTCCGGGCCACCTGCTCGGCGCCGCCCACCGACTCACGGGCGCTCTCCAGCTCTCCGCCGCGCACGGCCTCCGGCAGGCCGGTCATCCCGGAGCGGTAGAGGGTGTTGTGGACGCTGCCGAGCAGCGCCACGCCGAAGCCGATGCCCAGTTCGTACGCGCTCTCCGACACCGCGCCCGCCTGCCCGGCCCGCTCGGGCCGGACCGCGGCCACCATCACGGCGGCGGAGGCGGTGATGGCCAGGCCGTCGCCGAGGCCGAAGGTGACGAGCGCGATCACCACGGTGCCGTAGCCCAGCGGCTGGGGCGCGGCGGCCAGCAGGACGAAGCCGCAGAGCAGGGCGGCCAGACCCGCCGTCAGCACCGGCCGGACGCCGGTGTGCCGCAGGAGCCACGGGGTCAGCAGGGCGGCGGCGAGCGCGGCGAGGGCCACCGGCAGCGTCCGCAGCCCGGCCTGGAGCGCGTCGTGGCCCTGGACGTACTGGAGCCAGAGCGAGAGCAGGAAGAGGGCGGCGCCGATGGCCATCATGGCGATCAGGGTGGCCAGCGCGGCGGCCAGGAAGGGGCGGTTGGCGAACAGCCGGACGTCCAGCAGGGGATCCGCGGCGACCAGCTGGCGGCGGACGAACCAGGTGAGCGCGGCCAGTCCGACCAGCAGGACGGCCAGGTCGGCCGGGCGGAATCCGCCGGCCAGGTGCTTGATGCCCCAGGCGGTGGCGATGACCCCGGCCACGGACAGCACGGCGGACGGCAGGTCGAGGTCGTGGTGCGACGGGCTGCGGTACTCGGGCAGCAGCAGGACGGCCGCGACGAGGGTGACGGCCACCACCGGCACGTTCACCCAGAAGGCCGCCGACCAGGAGAACGCGTCCACCAGGACGCCGCCCACCAGCGGGCCGATCGCCGCGCCGGCCCCGGCGACGGCGGCCCAGATGCCGATCGCCAGGGTGCGCTCGTGCGGGTCCGTGAAGATCGTGCGGATCAGGGACAGCGTGGAGGGCATCACCATCGCGCCGCCGATGGCGAGCAGGACCCGGCCGGCGATCAGCTGGAGGACGCTGTCGGCGAACCCCGCGGTGGCGGCGAGCACGGAGGCGGCGCCGAACAGCGCGAAGCCGGTGACGAAGAGGAGCTTCCGGCCCAGCCGGTCGCCCACCGCACCGGCGGTGACGAGCAGGCCGCCCAGCACCAGACCGTAGATGTCGATGATCCACAGCTGTTCGAGGGCGTCCGGCCGCATCTCCGTGATCAGCGACGGCAGGGCGACGTTGAGGATCGTGGCGTCCATGGCGACCAGCAGGAGGCTGGCGCAGAGGACGGCGAGCATCCCCCAGCGAGCGGAACCCACGGGTTTCGGGCCGGGAGGGCCCGCGGAGGAGACAGGGTCCACGTGGGGGAACCTAACCCGGGCCCCGGCGGCCCGCATCCCGTGGCCCGTACGGCGGCGAGCGGGACTTTTGCGCCGCTGTGGACGGCGGGGGTTCCGGTGTACGGCCGACTGGGCAGGTTGCCCCGGGGAAAGAGGAAATAGGGGGTGCCTGTGGGACGTACGGCCGAATCCGACGGCGGGGGGTGTGCCGGCGAGCTCCGGGAGCGGCCGGGCCCCGGGCGGGACGTGGTGGTCATCGGCGGCGGTGTCGCCGGGACGAGCTTCGTGGTGCAGCTGGTGCGGGAGTTACTGGGCGCACGGGACCGGGCAGGGGGCGGACGGCCTCCCTCCGGTGGCCGGATCCGGTCGGTCCGCCTGGTGGACCCCAACCCGCCGGGCTGGGGCCTGGCGTTCGGGGACCGCGACCCGCTGCTGCTGTGCAACACCGCCGCCGAGATCAACTCCCTGCTGGCGGACCGGCCGGGTGACTTCATCGACCACCTGCGCGAACAGGGCCTGGAGGCGGGCCCGCTGGACTGTGTGCCCCGGGCGCGGATGGCCGCGTACTGCCACGACCGCTTCGACCGGGCCCGCGCGCGGGCCCGGGAGCTGGGCGTCGAGGTGCGGCACGTCCGGGGGACGGCCGGGTCCGTGACCACCGGGGCCGCCGGCCACCGGGTGCGGCTCGGCGACGGCCAAGAGCTGCGGGCCGACGAGGTCGTCGTCGCCACCGGCGTCCACCGGCCGCGGGTCCCGGACGGCTTCGCCGCCTTCCAGGACCATCCCCGGTACCTGGACAGCCCGTACCCCGCCGCCCGGATCCGGCAGCGGCTGCCCGCCGGGTCGACGGTGCTGGTGCTCGGCAGCCACCAGTCGGCGATCGACGCGGCGCTGCTGCTGTGCCGCGACGGCCACCGGGTGACGCTCACCTCGCCGTCGGGCCTGCTGCCCGCGGTCCGGGTGTCGCTGGCCGCGCCGGTACGGGCGTTCCCGCCGCTGGAGCGGCTCGCCCGGCTCGACCCGGCCGACCCGCTCCTGGAGGAGCGGGTGCTGCGCTGCGCGGTGGAGTCGGTGCGGCTGCTGAGCCGGGTGCCGCTGCGCCGTCAGACGTCCCGGGCGGCCGACCCGCTCCAGCGGCTGCGGGAGGAGACCGCGCTGGTGGAGCGGGACGCCCTGTGGTGGCCGGGGATCATGGTGGCGCTGATGGAGGCCCTCATCGCCCTCGGGCCGTCGCTCCCGCCCGGCCGCACGGAGGCGCTGCTGTCCCGTTTCGCCCGGCTGACCGGCCGCTACGTCACGGCGATGACCTCCCGCAACGCCCGGCGGCTGCTGGCGCACGCCGAGTCGGGCGCGCTGCGGCTGGCCGGCTCGTACCCCGGCTTGGTGGCCTTCGAGGACGGCGCCTGGCGGGTGGAGCGCCCGGGTGCCGCGCCGGAGCGCTTCGACTACGCCGTGAACGCGACGGGCTTCCTGCCGCCGGCGCTGTGCTGGAACCACGACGGCACGGGCCTGTACCTGGACGCGCCGCCCGGCGCGCGCGCGGCCGTCGACCACCTGGAGGCGGATCTGCGGGTGCGGCGCGGGCCGGGGGCGCCGCCGGAGCGGATCTGGGTGGTGGGCGTCGGCACGCACGTCCGCGTGCCGTTCTCGAACCTGCTGGGCAATGTGGTGCGGCAGGCCGGTCAGGTGGCGCGGGAGCTGGCCGGGGCGGAGGTCCCGGTGTAGCCCCGGTACGGGCGGGCGGGCGCCGGGGGCGTCACTCCAGCAGCCCGCGCCGCATCGCCTCCGCGACGGCGGCGGCGCGGTCGGAGACGCCGAGCTTCTCGTACAGCCGCTGGGTGTGGGTCTTCACGGTGCTGGCGCCCAGATACAGCTCGGAGGCCAGCTGGGGGATGCTCTTGCCCTCGGCGAAGCCGCGCAGGACCTGCCGCTCGCGTTCGGAGAGGACGGCCGGGTCCCGGTCGGCGCGCATCCGGATCTCGTCGACGAGCCCGCCGGCCAGTTCCTCGGAGACCACCTGTTTGCCGTTCGCGACCTTCAGCACCGCGTCGACGATCTCGGACCGCTTGGCGTCCTTGGCCAGGTATCCGGCGGCGCCCTCCTGCACCGCGCGGTAGACCACGGCGGCGTCGGTGGTGGCCGACAGCAGCAGGGCGCGGGTCGGCAGGTGGTCCCGGGCGAGGGCGTGGACGACGGCGATGCCGTCCATCGTCGGGATGCGGTAGTCGATCAGGGCGACCTGGGGCGTGAGCTCACGGATCAGCTCCAGGGCCTCGGCGCCGTCCCCGACCTCGGCGAGCACCTCGATCCGCCCGCTGAGCTGGAGCCCGCGGGCGATGCCCTCGCGGTAGACCGGGTGGTCGTCCGCCACCACGACCGTCACCCGCGCTCCGGAATCCGTCACAGGAATCGTCCTCCCGTACTGGTCCTGGCATCCACGATAGGCCGGGCGGGGCACGCCGACCGCCCGGCGGCCTCCGGCGGCCTCCCCCGATCGGCGGAGGCGGGGTCGCCCGTCGGGTCGGCCGAAGGCGGGATCCCCGAGGCACGCACCGGCACCTAACCTCGAAGGCGAAAGGTAGCAAAAGCGGACGAAACGCAGCTCTCTGAAGAGCGCGCCCGGAGAAAGGCGGAGGTCATGTCGGAGGTCGTACAGCGCGTGGTGGTCGGTGTGGACGGCTCGAAGGAGAGCGTCTCCGCCCTGCGGCAGGCCGCCCAGGAAGCCGAGCGGCACGACGCGGCCCTGTGCCCGGTGATCGCCTGGGTGCCGCCGGGCGGCGAGGCCGCCGACGCCATGTACCCGGCGCCCGCGGACGTCCGCGCGCAATGGGAGCGGACCGCCCGCGACCGCCTGATGACCGCGTGCGACCAGGCCCTCGGCGCGGACGCCCGCCGCCTGGTGGTCCGCCCGAGGGTGGTCCGGGCGCAGCCCGGCCCGGCGCTGGTCGCGTGCGCGCGCCGGGACACGGACATGCTGGTGATGGGCGCGGGACGGCACGGCTCGGTGCACCGCCTGCTCTTCGGCTCGGTGAGCCGGCACTGCCTGCGGCACGCGCGGTGCCCGGTGCTGGTCGTCCACCCGGACGAGGAGAAGTAGGCCCCGCCGGGGCACCGGACGGGCCGGAACGGGGTCCCCTGGGCTTGCGGCGAAAGGCTGGGCCGCGCGTGGGCCGGGGCCAGGGTGCCGGAGGGAAGGTCCCCGTCACTCTCGTCGGACACGACGGGCGGGCAGGCTCTCGCGGGACCGGCCCGGCGGCGCTCGGGGCCAAGGCGCCAGGGGAGGTCCCCCACCACACGTATCAGACGCGGCGGGGGCGGGCAGGGAACCTCAGCGCAAGCGCGCCAGGTCCCGCGCGACCCCCGTCAGCCACGCCTCCGCGTCCGCGACCAGCAGCGCGTCCGCCCCCGTGACCCCGGCCGGCAGCCCCGCCACGTGCCGCAGCGGCGACGACTCCGCCGCCGGACACGGCGCCTCGGCGCCCGGGGGCGCCGCGCCTCCCGGCCCGTCCCCGGCCCGCAGGGCCGCCGCGGCGCGCCGGGTCCCGTCCGCCACCCGCCCGGCCAGCGCGGCCAGCTCCCCCGCCGCCGCCTCCGGCAGCGGCCCGGTCCCCCTCCCGTGCCGCCCCGTCAGCAGCAGTTCCCCGCCGTGCACCAGGTCGTAGCCCGTGGCGAGGGCGGCCCCCCACGGCGGCTCCGCCGCGTGGCGCCGTCCGGCGCGTTCCATCCGGTGCTGGAGGTACGAGGCCTCCGCGAGCAGCATCGCCTGGCGGGCGGCCCGCAGCGGGGCACGGGAGGTCCGGCCGTCGCCGAGCAGCGCGATGACCGTGCGGCAGGCGGCGGCCCCCTCGGTGAGGAAGGCCGTCACGTCGCGGCGCAGCTCGCCGTGCCCGCCGTGGGGCCAGGCGAGCAGGCTGGCCAGGGCGCCGACGGCCCCGCCGATGAGCACGTCGACGAGCCGCACCCCGGAGAGCGACCACTCGGGGGTGACGAACTGCGTGAACGCGAGGACGAAGGTGAGGCTGAAGACGGCCTGCGTCGCGGCGGGCCCGAGCGGCGGGGCCACCGTGAAGCCGACGAGGATGACGACGGGCATGAGCGCCGCGTAGACGGCGGGCACGTCCCCGACCAGGCCGAGCAGGACGGCGGCGGCCACCGCGCCGGCGAGCGTGCCGACGAAGGCGGGGCCCAGGGTGGCGCGGGTGTCCGCGGCCGAGGTCCGCATCATGCTGAGGGTCGCCAGCAGCACCCAGAAGCCGTGCGAGAGGTCGAGGCCGCCGACGAGCAGCCGGGCGGCGGCCAGGGCGACGGCGATCCGCAGGGCGTTCTGGAGGTGCACCGAGTGCGGGGTGAGGTGCAGGCGCAGCCGGCACCACCACAGGACGGGCGCGGGCGTCGTGGCGTAGCCGAAGAAGCCGGCGCGGTCGTCGGCCGGGCGCTCGCCGAGGACGATCCGGGTGGCCTTCCCCGCCAGCAGGGCGGCGACGGCCGCCGCGCGGGCGACCGCGTCCTGCCGCAGCCGGGCGGCCGGGGCACCGGGCACGGTGCCGGCGCGGGCGGCGTCGAACGCGGCGAGGGCCGCGGGCAGGGTCCCGGGCCGCTCCGGGAGGATGCCGGCGCGCAGGGCGCCTGCGGCGGCCCGCAGGCCGTCCTCGGTGTGCCGCAGCAGGGACACGGTGGCGGGGGCGGCCGGGTGGGGCGCGGCGGCGTCGGTGAACAGCCGGTCGAGCTGGTCGGAGGCCTGCCGCAGGAGCGCGCGGACGTGGTTGAGGGCGTGGTCGTGGGCCGAGGGGGAGGCGGGGCGCTCCGCCGTGGGCACCCGGGACAGCCGGGCGGCTTCCACGGCTCGTTCGGCGGGCTCGCGGGTGGTGTCGGGGCCGTCCGCGCCGGCCGCGAGGCGGTCGGCGGCGGCCCGGCCGCGGTCCGCGACGGCCGCCGCCGCGTCCGCGAGGCGGATCCGGTACGGGACCGGGTCGGGGTCCGGGAACAGCAGGCGCTCGGCCAGGGCGGCGAGCACGATGCCGAGGGTGAGCCCGGCGAGCCGGGAGTCCAGGGTGTCCGGGGCGTAGGGCGGGAAGCAGGGGAGCACGTAGAAGAGCTGGAAGGCGGTGGCCAGGCCGGCCACCCTGGGGCCGCCTACCCCGCAGTAGGAGATGGCGAAGCCGACGACGAACATGCCGCAGGCGGCGGCCCAGGAGCGGACGGCGAGGAGGGTGCCGGCGGTGACGAGCACCCAGCCGACCGGCAGCGCGCCCAGCAGGGTGCGGGTCCGCTCCCGGGCGTCGCCCGGCACCTCGCAGAACATGGCCAGGGGCAGGGCGCCGAAGAGGGAGTAGAGGGCCATGACGTCGTCGCCGGTGACGTAGCGGAAGACGTAGAAGCCGGGGCAGCCCGCGACGAGCACCCACAGGGCGCGGCGCGCGGCGCGGCGCGTGTCCGCGCGCCCGAGGAACCGGCGGAGACGCGCGGTCACGGCCATGGGCGGCGAGCGGGGCGCGGGTACGGAGGAGCTGGGCGGATCATGGTGATTCCTCACGTTAGGTGAACGGCGGCGGGCCGCAACCCGGGGGCGGCCGGGCGCCGGGGCCTCCGGAGGTGCCCCGGAATCGGATATTTACGGGCGGGAGCCGCTCCCGTGCCAGGTGCTCCGAATCCCCGCCCGCAAATATCCGGCAGCATTCCGGGGCACCCCCTGCGGCCCCGTCGCCCTCCGTCGTCGTTCGGCCCCGCGCCGGTGTCCCGGCAGTTGCCGGCGCACGGCCCGGGCGGTACGAACCCGGGCGGTACGAACCCGGGAAGGCGGCCCGGGCGGCGCGCCCGTGCCCGGCCCGTCACGGCGCCGACGTCGGCCGCGCCCCCGGAGCGGCCTCCGACGGCAGCCGGACCTCGGCCGTCGTGCCGTCGGGCCCGCTGTCGACGGAGAACCGGCCGCCCGCGCTCTCCACCCGCACATAGTGGCTGGCCAGGCCGATGTGCCCCTCCTTGAGGCGGCGCTGGACGACACCCGGGTCGAACCCGGTGCCGTCGTCCCGGACGGTCAGGACGGTCTCGTCCGCGTCGACGGCGAGCCGGATCCACACCTGGGACGCGTGGGCGTGCTTGACGACGTTGCTCAGCAGCTCCCGGGCCGCCGAGTAGAGCAGGGCCTCGTGGCCGACGCGGCCGGGCAGCCGCAGGTCGTAGTGGACGGTGAAGCCGCCGCGCCGGGCGAACCGCTCCCCCGCCGCCTCCAGCGCGGCGGCCAGGCCCGCCGCGGCCAGGATCTGCGGATGCAGATCGAAGATGATCTCCCGCATCTCGGTGACGGTCCTGCGCACCTCGGTCTGCGCGCGGCGCAGCGCGGCCGACCCGCCCTCCGGCCCGGAACCCGCCTCCACCTCCTCGACCTCCTCCAGGTCGTGGAGGGCCGCGAGCAGCGTCTGGACGGCGCCGTCGTGCAGCGCGTCCGCGAGGTCCGCGCGCTCACGGGTCTCGGCGGCGAGCGCGTCGTCGAGCAGCAGCTCACGGGTGTCGAGCAGGTCCGAGACGGTCCGCGTGCGGCGGCCCAGCAGCATCGCGATCAGGGTGCACACGCCCATGATCCACAGCACGTACACCTCGTCCACGACGACCGGCCAGCTCTCCTCCTCGTTGTCGGCCAGGAGGTGCGGCAGCGACATGGCGGCGTACGCCGCCATGCAGACGACGCCGAGCGCGGCGGTCATCCTGGGCATCTGCCACAGGACGCTGGCGAGGGGCCAGATGAAGTAGGCGTAGCGGACCGGCGAGTCCTGGCCGCCCGCCGTGACCGCGAGGCCGGTGATGATCAGGAGGTCGACGACGAGGGCCGCCACCGCGCTGCCCACCGAGGTGACCGGCCGCCGGTACACCCACACCAGTCGGGCCAGCGACCAGACCAGATAGACGCCGAGCAGCGCGTCGAACCACTCGCGGTGGAAATAGTCGGCCGAGGGGTTCTGTCCCGCCATGAACAAAGGGACGAAGAACGGCAGCCGGCTCCAGGCGACATAGCGCGAGGACTGCGCGATCATCTCGCCGAGCTGCTGCTCACGCCACCGGGTGGTCATCGGTTCCGACGTTAACCGCGGGGGGCTCCCGGCGCCCCGCCGCGGGCCGATCGGTGGAGGGCTTTTCCCCCGCCCGGTGGACCGGTCGGGGGACGCCCCGGGAAAGGGCCGCCGCCTAGCGTGGAAATCGGCCGTCCGGCACCCGGCGGGAGGGCCGCCGACGGTAAAACGCGGGAACGGAAAGCGGAGCGGAAAGGGGAAAGGGAAATGGGGAACGCAGTACGACGTGTCGTGGTCGGGGTCGACGGATCGGACGGCAGCCTGGAGGCCCTGCGCAGGGCCGCCGGGGAGGCCCGCCGGCACCTCGCCCGGCTGCGCCCGGTCCTCGTCCACTCCTCCCCCGAGGGCGACTACACCGACCTGATGTGGCCGCCGGATCCTGAAATGGCCCGGGAGCTGGACGACCGGGCGCGGGCCACCCTGACGGACGCCTGCGAGCGTGCCCTGGGCGGCCTCCCCGGCGATCTGCGCTGCGAGCCGGTGGTGGCCCGCGGGCAGGTGGGCCCGCTGCTGGTGGCGGCCGCGTGCCGGGAGGGCGACCTGCTCGTGGTGGGCGGCGGCTCGCACGGCGCGGTGCACCGCTTCGTGATGGGGTCGGTGAGCCGCTACTGCCTGCGGCACGCGCCCTGCCCCGTGCTGGTCGTCCCGCCCGCAGCGGCCGGGCACGACCGGCGCCGGGCCCGTCCGGAGCTCTGTCTCAGCAGTTCAGCGGGTAAGGGATGACGTGCGTCGTGGGACCCGTGTTGCGGCACAGGCGGTAACCCTGGGCCTTGAGGTCGGCGACGATGCCGGGCAGGGCCTCGGGGAAGTGGCTGAAGAGATGGCCCAGGACGACACCGCTCCGCTTGTCCGCGGCCGGGGCGTCGCGCACGGTCGCGCGGAGCGCCGCCGTACCGGGGAAGGTCCCGTCGGGCCCCTCCCAGTCCCGGGTGTCGACCGTCCATGTGCAGATGCGGTAGCCGAGCTCCTGGGCGAGACGGGTCTCCCGGTCGCCGAAGTCGCCGTAGGGCGGGCGCAGCAGGGTGCTGTCCACGCCGCGCCGGATCTCGGCACGGGCCTCCCGCTCGGAGAGCTGCCGCAGGTGGGGGTGGGAATAGGTGTGGTTGCCGACCCAGTGGCCCTGGGCGTGCAGGGCCGCGGCGACCTTCGGGTAGCGGGAGGCGTAGGAGTTGACGAGGAAGAACGCGGCGCGGATGCCCTGGCGCTGGAGGGATCTGCCCACGGTGACGGCGCGGTCGTTGTCGCCGTAGGACCAGTCGTCCAGGGTCAGCAGCACCCGGCCGGAGGTGTTGCCGCACCGGTGGTGGTCGTAGCCCGCGGGGGCCTTCGGCTTCGCCGTCGCCGCCGTCGCGGGGCCCGCCGCCGGGACGAGGGCCAGGACCAGGGCGGCCAGCGCCGAGGCGAGCGGGGACCGGGCGCGCTTGCGGGAACCGGGCATACGGAACTCCTCCTGTGGTCGCCGTCGGGCTCCGATCATCCTGGGGTCCGCGCGGTGCCGCCAGCCGTACGGGCGAGTCGGGCGAGCGGCTCCCGCCGGGGCGCGGTGCGGGAGGGAACGCGCCCGGCCCCTCTCTCCCGGCCTGCCGAGGCCGGCCGTACGCCCGTACGGCGGCGGCCGGTGACACCACGTGGAGCGGGCCGCGCCCGGGCGGCCGGCGCGGCGTGAGATGGGCCACGTCCGCGGGGTGCCGCCGGACCGTCATCGGCCGTCGCCACCAGCGGCATTGCGCCTGGGGCAAGAATGCCTTGACCGCGGCGCATTGGAACCGGGGACGGCGGGCGCCGAGGATCCGGGCCATGAACAGCGACCTGAGGAACTTCAGCCACCTGGACCTGCTGGCCGTCGTGAGCCAGAGCGGCCCGACCGTCACCTTCTTCGACGCCGCCACCCATGAGCGGCTCGCCGTGCTCGATGTCCCCGCCCAGCCCCACGAGTTGTGCTTCGACCCCGCCCGGCGGCGGCTGTACTGCGCCGGCACCTACGTCTCCGGCTACTACCACGCCCACCAGGGGCGGGCCCGCGACCTCACCGTCATCGACGTGGACACCCTGGAGACCGTCGCGGTCGTCGACCTGGCGCCGGACCACGCCCCGCACGGGCTCGCCCTGGACGGCGCGCGGAACCGGCTGTACGTGAGCGTGGAGGCGACGGACACCGAGCCGGGCGGTGTGGTGGTGCTCGACGCGGGGACCCTGGAGCGGATCGACCGGATCCCGGTGATGGCCGACGGGCCGCACTGGTTCGCGGTCTCGCCCGACGGGCGGCGCGGCTGGTCCACCAACAAGGAGGCGCCGTTCGTGTCCGTGCTCGACCTGGAGCGTGACGAGTTCGCCGGGCGGATCCCCGTGCCGGGGAGCGAGGGGCTCGCGGTCTCGCCGGACGGCCGGTATGTGCATGTGGCCGCGCCCAAGGGCGACTTCGGCTCGGCGCCCGTCGCGCGACCGGGCGTCCGGGTGATCGAGGCGGCCACCGGTGAGGTGGTGCGGACGCTGCCCACCGAGGGCATCGTCTTCCCCGTGCACACCA
Source organism: Streptomyces albireticuli (assembly GCF_002192455.1). NCBI lineage: Bacteria > Bacillati > Actinomycetota > Actinomycetes > Kitasatosporales > Streptomycetaceae > Streptomyces > Streptomyces albireticuli. The sequence continues at coordinate 6,750,725 of NZ_CP021744.1, read as the reverse complement.
CGGCGACCGGCCTGGTGCTGGCGGGCGAGCTGCGGGTGGCGCCGGGCGGGAGCGCCTTGGGCGCGCAGACCGACGGGGTGCTCACGGTCTTCGCGCCGGAGACCTTCGAGGTCGTCGGCCAGGTGCCGGTCGGCCGGTTCCCGCTGACGATCGCGTCCTCGCCGGACGGCGCGACGGGCTATGTCGCGAACGTCGTGTCGAGCACCGTGACCGTCGTCGACCTGCGGGAGATGCGTGTGGTCACCACGCTGGAGGTCGAGCGGGCCGGCGAGGCGGGCGCGCACGGCATGGCGTACATCCCGGCGGCCCGCTGACGGGCCCACCACCCGGGGGCCCGGCGGCGGGCCCCCGGGAGCCTCACTCCATGGCGTCGACGTAGACCCAGGCGCCGTCCACCCGCGCGAAGCGGCTGTTCTCGTGCTGGGAGCCCTCCTCGCCCCGCACCGTGTAGTGGGCGCGGAACTCGACGGTGCCCTCCGTGTGGAACGGCGTGCCGTCCGTCGTCCCGAGGATCTCCAGCCGGGTCCAGCGCAGCCGCGGGTCGAAGTCGATCTCTTCCGGGCGGGTCGAGGGGTGCCAGCTGCGGAGCAGATAGGCGGCGTCGTGGACGGCGAACGCGCTGAAGCGCGAGCGCATCAGCCGCTCCGCCGTGGAGGCCGTCCGCACCCCCCGGTGGAGGCCGCCGCAGCAGTCACCGTAGGTGGCTTCGAGGCCGCAGGGGCAGGGCGAGGTTTCCGTGACGGCGGCCGGTCGCGGGCGTGGGCTGTTCTTTCTGGACACCCTCCGATTGTGCCCGCTCCGCCCCGCCGCCTCCGCCCGGGGGCGCGGCGGGGCGGAAGACGGCGGAAGACGGCAGGGGGCGGCGGGGCCCCGGACGGGAACGGCTCCGTCCGGCCCGTTCAGCAGGGCTGCCGCCAGGAGTCCAGCTCCAGCTTCTTGCGCATCGAGCTGAGGCCGAGTTTCCCGGCCGTGCCGCAGAATTCGCCCGGCTTCAGCTCGTACTCGACATGGAAAACCGCCTTCCGGTTCTCTGTGAAGGGGGCGAGCCGCCCGCATTCGTCGTACTGCGCGCACTGCTCGTTCACGGCGAAGTCGAAGTCCCGGACCAGCTCCGGGATCTGGTCGAGGTCGTTCTTCAGGCCGATGGCCAGGCCGCGCTCATGGGCGAGCCGCGCGAGCATCCGGTTGAACGCGAGCTGGTGGGCGCCCGTCAGCGGGAAGCCCGTGCGGTTGCGGTAGCCCTCGGTGAGGTCCGGCTCGACGGCGTCGAAGCCCTTCTTCCGGCACATGTCGAACCGGGCCGCCATGATCGGCCGGAGCTCGTCCAGACGGCGGATGTCCAGCCACTTCTCGCCGTCCCAGCCCTTGTTGTTCGCCCCCAGCAGCCCCTTCGGGAACGCGTCGTGGTCGGGCCGGAAGTCCTCCCAGGCACCGGCGTTGATGTAACAGATCACCTTCCGGCCGTCGGCGTGCAGCCGGGCGACGGTCTCGGCGGAGTTCTCGAACCCGTCGATGTCGTAGACGGGGACGTCCACGCCGGTGTCGACCTTCCCGTCGAGCTGCCACTGCCAGCGGGTGCCGGGACGGGGCTGCCAGCGGCCGGCCCGGTCCGGCTCCGTGGAGCCGGAGGAGGAAGGAGCGGCCGGGCCCGACGGGGCGGCCGGGGGCGAGCCGGAGGGCGTACGGCCCGGGGCCGGCGTGCGTCCCCCCGCCGAAGGCGGTGCCGAGCCCCCGGCCGAGGGCGTACGGTCCGGCTCCGGCTGCTCGGGCTCCCCGGAGTCCGTGGCGGAGCAGCCCGCGAGGAGCAGCAGCGCGGCCACCGCCCAGGCTCCCCGCCCTCGTCGACGTGTCGCGCTCACCGCGCACCTTCCCTTTCCGGCGTGGCCGCCGGTGCTCTGTCCGTCGCTGTTCCCGGTGTTTCCGGTGTTTCCGGTGTTCCCGGTGTTCCCGGTGTTGTCGCTGTTTCCGGTGCTGTCGGTGCTCCCGGTGTTCCGGGTGCCGGCCCCGGAGCGGTCTCCCGTGCCGCTCCCGGATCCGTCCGCGCGGCCCCCGGCACGCTCCGCCACGGGTTGGCGCCCGTCCCCGGCACCGCGCAGTGCACCGCCGCGCCCCGCCGCTCGGCGGTGCGGGCGACCAGAGCGGTGTGCTCCTCCGGCACCCCGTGGACGAGGTGGCAGAAGCGCTCCGGCGGATGGTCGGCGGTCCAGGCGGGGACGCCGGCGCTCCGGTACGTCTCCCAGTCGCCCTCGAAGGTGACGAGGACGTCGGCCAGGTGGGCGTAGCCCGGGTCGGGGTGGGTGCCGGGGTTGAGGACGGCGGTGCCCGCGCCCAGCGCCCGGGCCAGCCGGACCAGGCGGCGGTAGTACGGCAGCGACCCGGGGCCGGCCGCCGCCTGGTCGAGGAAGACGCCGTCGACGCCGTACCACTTGCGGTGCCGGCGGACGTCGCCGGCGACCTCGCGGGCCGGGCGGTGTCCGTAGGCGGTGTCGACGTAGCCGAGTACGGGCACGCCCGCGCCCCGCAGCCCGGCCGCGGCCGCGGCGAACGCCGGGTCGGGGAGCCGGCCCGGCCCGTCGGCGGCGTTGAGCACCACACCGCGGAGCCGGGGCGCGACGGCCGGCAGCGCGGCCCACGCGCCGGGGTCGGTCGCCGGGTGGACGTAGAGGGGCACGAGCAGACCGCCGCGCCGCCGGGCTCCGGCGGCCGGGGCCGGGCGGATCACCGCGCGCGCCCGTCGGACCCGGCCAGGGTCTCGGCCCAGAGGTCGGCGAGGGACTCGGCGAGCGGCCGGGCCGGGGTCCAGCCCAGGGTGCGGGCCGTGAGGGCGAGGTCCGCCCGCTGCCAGGGCACGGCGGCGGAGCGCGGTGAGCCGTCGCCGTCCTCCTCCAGCCGGCCGTCGAAGCCGGCCGCGGCGACGAGCCCCCGGGCGAGCTCCCGGACGGGCCGGGCGGTGCCGCTGCCGACGTTGAGGACGGGGGGCAGCGGGCCGGGCGCGGTGACGGCGCGGGCGACGGCCTCGCCCACGTCGCGGGCGTCGACGAAGTCGCGGTGCGCGGAGAGGTCACCGACCCGCACCCGGCCGCCGGGGCCGGCGGCGCGCAGCTCGGCGGCGAGCCGGCCGGGCAGGGATCCGCGCGGCGCGCCGGGGCCGACGGGGTTGAAGACCCGCAGGACGACGGCGTCGAGGCCGGATCCGGTCACCGCCATGGTGCCGGCCAGTTTGGAGACACCGTAGAGGCCGAGCGGCCGTGCGGGGCCGGTCTCGGCGGCGGGCCGTTCGCCGTCGGCCGCGCCGTACTCCGCGGCGGAGCCGAGGTGGACGAGGCGGGCCCCGGGGGCCGCCTCGGACAGGGCGTCGCAGAGGGCCGCGGGGCCCTTGGCGTTGACGCCGATGAGGGTCGTGGCGCCGCCGCCGACCGCGCCGGCGCAGTTGACGACGGCGTGCGGGGCGGCCGCGCGGACCGCGGTGGCCAGCTGGGCCGGGTCGGCGGTGAGGTCGAGGGGCGGGCCGGACGCCGGGGTGCGGCCGCCGACGATCACCCGCGCGCCCGGGAGGGCGCGCAGGCTCTCGACGGCGTGCCGGCCCAGGAAGCCGGTGGCGCCCAGGACGAGGATGCGCATGCGGGCCGGTCACGCTCCCTTGATCAGCATGTCGCGGTGCAGGGAGAATTCCTTGTTGGCCCGGTCGTAGTCGTCGGGACGGCCGATGTCGAGCCAGTAGCCGTCGAATTCGTAGGCGTGCGGCGGGGTCCGGTCCTCCAGCATGTCCAGCACGAGCTCGTCGAAGCCCAGCGGCAGGCCCGGGGTGTAGCGGGACAGCGCCGAGCGGGAGACGCCGTAGACGCCCATGGAGACGCGGTAGTCGATGCTGGGCTTCTCGGCGAAGCCGACGACCCGGCCGGAGTCGGTGGTCAGCACCCCGAAGTCGATGCTGACCTGCCGGGCGTACGTGGCGATGGTCAGCGGCGCCCCGGAGGTCACGTGCGAGCGGTACACGTCGCCGAAGTCCAGGTCGGTGAGGATGTCGCCGTTCATCGCCAGGAAGTGCTCGGGCAGTCTGTCGAGCATGGTGAGGAGGGGGCCCATGGTGCCCAGCGGGCTCTCCTCGGTGGTGTAGTCCACCTTCATGCCCCACTGGGAGCCGTCGCCGACGTAGGCGCGGATGATGTGGCCGAGGTGGCCGATGGCCAGGGTGCAGCTGGTGAAGCCCGCCCCGGCCAGCTGGCGCATCACGATCTCCAGGATCGCGTGCTCCTCGCCGATGGGCACCAGGGGCTTGGGGAGCGCGGTCGTGTACGGGCGGAGCCGGACGCCCTTGCCTCCGGCAAGTATGACTACGTGCATGATGCCGTCCTCTCTGCGTGGGTGACGTGACGGGCGAGCGGTGCCCTCGCGTCAGACGTTGTAGATGCCGGCCTTGTACCGGGCGAGGTTGTTCGGGTCGCGGAAGAAGTCGACGGTGCGCGCGAGGCCGGTCTCCAGGGTGTGGGCGGGGGCCCAGCCGGTGGCGGCGCGCAGCCGCGAGGCGTCGCAGACCAGCCGCATCACCTCGGAGGCGGCGGGCCGGACGCGCTCCTCGTCGGAGCGGACGTCGAGCTCGGCGTCCATGATCTTGCCGATCAGGGAGACGAGGTCACCGATGGAGATCTCCTCGCCGGTACCGGAGTTGAAGGTGCGGCCGACGACGGCGTCGGCGGGGGCGGTGCCGACGGCGAGGAAGGCCGCCACGGTGTCCGCGACGTAGCTGAAGTCCCGGGTGGGGCGCAGGTCCCCGAGGGTGATGACGCGCTCTCCGGCGGCGACCTGTCCGATGACGGTGGGGATGACCGCGCGCATGGACTGGCGGGGGCCGAAGGTGTTGAAGGGGCGCAGGGTGACCACGGGGACGCCGAAGCTGGCGTGGTAGCTGTCGGCGAGGCGGTCGCCGCCGGCCTTGGAGGCGGCGTACGGCGACTGGGTGTTGATGGGGTGGTCCTCGGAGATCGGGACGGTCTGCGCGGTGCCGTAGGTCTCGCTGGTGGAGGTGTGCACCAGGCGGGGTATGCCGAGGTGGCGCACGGCTTCGAGGACGTTGAGGGTGCCCGTGACGTTGGTCTCCACATAGCTGTGCGGGGCACGGTAGGAGTAGGGGATCGCGATGAGCGCGGCGAGGTGGTAGACGGCCTCGGTGCCGGTCACCAGCCCCTGGACGGAGCCGGGGTCGCGGACGTCGCCGAGGACGACGTCGACGTGGGACATCACCTCGTCGGAGAGCGACTCCAGCCAGCCGTAGGACGAGAAGGAGTTGTACTGCACCATGGCGCGGACCTGGTGGCCGGCGGCGACGAGCGCCTCGACCAGGTGCGAGCCGATGAATCCTTCGGCGCCGGTGACGGCTACGGGTGCGGTTGCGGGCATGGCGGATCTCCCTCGGGGACGGAACGGCGAGCGGGTGGTGCCGTGATGACGGGACGTCAGCGGTGGGTCGTCAGCCGGCCCAGCAGGGCGGTGGCGACGGTGAGCAGGGCGAGCGCGGCGCCCGTGCAGACCAGGAGCTGGACGGTGGCCGGTGTGGAGATCCGCAGGGCGAGCGCGGCCGACTCGGCGCCCGCGGCGGCCAGACACAGGGCGGCCGGGGTCCATGCGACACCGAACGCCTGGAGCAGCAGCCCGGTCCACAGGACCGCCCCGAGCGCCAGCAGGGCGATGAGCCGCGGGGCGGTCAAGGGTGGGCCATCCTTCCACAACAGCGCGGTGGCGAACGCCAGAACGGTGAGCGCGGCGAGATATCCGGCCACGCACAGGGCGAGCACCCGGACGGCCCCCAGCAGCATGCCGCGGGTGGTCGTGGCGCGGGCGAGCGCCTTCAGGGCGGTGCCCCGGCAGCGGTAGAGCAGCCATTCCGCCGCTCCCATGCTGAGGGTGAGCGCGATGACGGCGGCGCCGGCGGTGGCCGCTCCCGGGCTGCGGCGCAGCACGTCGCCGAGTGCGGCGAGGGTCGTCAGGACGCCGCAGCCCAGGCCGAACAGGCCGTACGGGAGCGAGGCGAGGGGCGACGGGGCGGCGCCCGGTGCCCCGTCCTCGCGGGTGCGCAGGATCTGGTGGGCGGCCACGCCGAGGACACCGCCGAGGGTGCCGAGCAGCAGCAGGACGCGGAGGGCGGACGGTGACTGGAAGAAGAGGAGCAGGATTCCCCCGGCGGCGGTGGGCGCCAGGGTGAGCAGCAGCAGCCGCTCGCGGCCGAGGACGAGCAGCACGGTGGCCGCCGCCAGGTAGAGCGCCTGGCCGGCCGCGAAGCAGGTGGTGCCCACGGGGCTCGCCGGGCCGGGCGCGAGGAGCGCGGCGGCGGTGGCGAGGAGCGCGCCGAGGGGCGCGCCCAGGCGCAGGCAGCGGCCGGCCGCCGGGCGGCCGCCCGCCGCGAGGCGGACGTACGCCCGGTGGGCGAGGCCCTGGTTCCAGGCCCAGGCGAACAGGGCGGAGGAGACCAGGCCGGCGGTGCCCGCGGGCAGGCCGTAGCCGTCGCGGGCCCCGGTCATCAGCGGTGCGCCCAGCGAGTAGCCGAAGCCGGGCAGGGTGAAGACCAGGGCCCGGAGGGCGAAGCGGCCGGGGTGCGCCTTCCAGGGGTCGGCGCGGGGGGCGGGTTCGGGGTGGCTGCGGGGCACCCGGGCGTAGAGCTCGGCGGCCAGTTCGAAGGCGTCGGAGCGGCCGTAGCGCTCGGTGATCTGCTCACCGGTGAGGCCGTCGGCCTCCAGGACGGCCGCGATCTCGTCGGGGTGCACGGCCGCCGCGCACACCTCGGCGAGTTCCTCGGCCAGTTGGTCGACGGGGTCGGCCGCCCAGCGCGGCCGGGGTCTCGGGCGGGCCGGGCCGGCCGTGGCCGCGAGGTCGTGGGCGGGTTCGGGTTCGTCCGGTACGAGGCGCAGTAAGCCGCTCATCCCGCACCGCCCGCGGCCATGGCCATGACGGGCACGGCCTCCTGCTGCTGTTCCAGGGCGCGCTGCCGGCGGCGCCAGGGGCGCTCGACGGACGGCTGCCGGGTGCGGACGTCGAGGTCGCGGTAGATGTCGCGGAAGGCGCTGATCGTCTGGCGGAGGGTGAACTGCTCGATCACCCGGAGCCGGGCCGACTCCCCCATCCGGGCCCGCAGTCCGGCGTCCCGCAGCAGGGTGAGGGCGGCCTCCGCCATGCTCTGGGGATCCCGGGGCGGTACGACCAGGCCGCTGTCGCCGACGGCCTCGCGGACCCCGCCCACATCGGTGGAAACGGTGGCGCGGCCGCACGACATGGCCTCGATCAGGGTGAACGGGAAGCCCTCGCTGATGCTGGAGAGCATCACGACGTTGCCGGCGGCGTAGGCGTCCCGGATGTCCTCGACGCGGCCCTCGAAGACGACGGCCTCGGCCACCCCCAGCTCGGCGGCGAGCTTCTCGCAGGCCGTACGGTAGCCCTCGCCGCCGCGCGGGGTGCCGCCGAAGAGCCGCAGCCGCGCGGCGGGGATCTCGGCCCGTACGAGCGCGAAGGCGCGGATCAGCGTCTCCAGGCCCTTGATGGGGTCGACGCGCCCGGCCCAGCTGAGCGTCGGGGTCTCCGGCTCCGGTCCGGCGGGCGGGAAGGCGGCCGGGTCGACGCCGTTGTAGACGGTCCGGATCCGGTCGGGCGGGGTGCCGCCGTGCTCCTCCCAGCGCCGGTTGTAGCGGTTGCCGGGGGTGACGAGCGAGGCGACCCGGTAGCTCTCCACGGCGAGCAGCCGGAACAGCCCCAGCATCAGCGCCTTGACGGGCCAGCGGTAGGGCTCGGCGCGGAAGCCGAGGTAGCGCTCGCGGAGGTAGATGCCGTGTTCGGTGAGGAGGAAGGGGGTGCCGTGGCGGTGGTGGGCGATCAGGCCGGGCAGCGCGGCCAGCCCCCCGCTCACCGCGTGGGTGACCCCTTCGGCGGGCGGGTCGGCGGCGAGCGGGCGCAGCGCGTGTTCCAGCAGGTCGGTGGCGAGCAGGGCGTCGTGGAGGGTGGGGCGCGCGCCGGCGGTGGCGAGGCCGGGGCGGTTCCACACCCGGACGAGGGTGCGGGCCGCGGCCTCGCCGCGCAGGGCCGGCGCGAGGGTGCCGGCCGCGGCGTACTCGGCCAGCCGGTAGAAGGTCCTCGGGAAGTGGTGCTCGTGCGCCGGGTCGAGGAGGGTCAGCAGGAAGAGCTCGTAGGCGGTGAGCAGGGCCCGCAGCTGCTTGCCGCGCGGGGCGCGGCCGCCCGGCGGCGGGCCCCACAGCGGGTGGCATGCCACGCTCCGGACGTGCGGCGGGAGGTCCCAGGCGAGCTGTTCCCGCCCGGTGCCCGTCACCGCGATGACCCGGAAGTCGACGTCGGGCATGCCCTGGACCAGCTGGTCGCACCACACGCTCACTCCGCCGTGGCTGTGCGGATAGGTCCCCTCGGTGAGCAGGGTCACCGAGGGAGTGTCGATTGCTGTCTCGGCAAGCGGTCCGTGCATGAAAATTCGGTTCTCTCCAGAGAGTGCGCGGCTCGATGCGGTGCTGCCGGTCAGCGGCGTGCGGTGTGCGCGGCGTCGGCGGGCCCGTAGGGGACGCGGTGGGCGACGCCCTCGGGGACCGAGAGGGCGGCGGCCGGTGCCTGGACGCGGGCGGCGGTGGCGCCGGGGGTGTGCGCGGCGGAGACGGCGGCGCCGGGCAGGGTGAAGGTGGCCGGGGCCTGGGTGCCGGCGGTGGTCCAGCCGGAGCGGGCGCCCGCGTAGGCGTCGCCGAAGGCGGAGCCCGATCCGTTCGGACCGGTCTGCACGGTGCCCTCGGGCAGGGTGGCGGCGGCCTGCGTCCCGTCGGGCGCGCTGATGGTGACGGCGTTGCCGATCCGGTAGGCGGTGACCTTGCCGGCGGCGACCGCGGCCTGCCAGGCGGCGCGCTTGCCCATCTCCGTGCCGATGTCCCGCATGCGGAGGTTGACCAGCGGGGTGTTGTCGGCGAAGAGGCCGTTGTAGTCGGCGAGGACCTTCTCCAGGACGGCGTAGCCGATGCGCTCCTCGGAGAGGTTGGACTGGTGCATGAAGTGCGGGCGCGGGTCGTTGGCGAGGACGTGGCCGAGGGCGATGCGGGACTCGAGCGGCGCGATGTAGGAGGCGAAGCCGGTCTTCGTGTCGAGCGGGGCCTTCAGGCAGGTGGTCGTCTCGGGGAACTTCTCGCAGGTGCCGCTGCCGCCGTCGGCCTTCTTGGTGTAGAGCCAGTTGTACTCGTCGGTCTGCTCGGCCGCGGTGCCGACGTTGTAGTAGACGTTCATGGGGTAGCGGGGCACGGTCAGCGCGGAACCGATGGCGCGCTGCCGCCGCTCGCGGGAGTTGTCGCTGGCGATCCAGCGGACGCCGCTCTGGCCGAGTACGGGCGCGAGCTCGGGGTTGTCCTCGGTCTGCTGGGGCAGGGTGCGCAGGCCGGAGTGCTCGCCGGTGACGAGCTCGTCCTTGTCGTGGACGAGTCCCTGCTTGGCCGCCCAGGCGGCGTTGCCGTCGATCTCGCCGCCGATCTTCAGACGGCTGACCCAGCGGGTCCGGCCGAGGAGGTCGGTGGCGCACTTCCAGGGCACGACGGAGGTGTTCTGCTCGCAGCCGAGGAAGGCGTGCGTGAAGGTGTGGTTGATCCAGCGGTAGGACTTCTGGTCGGCGACGAGCTGCTGGAGCAGCGGGTCGGCCGCGCCGCCGTGCTCCGCCCGGTACTCCTCGCTGCCGACGCCGTTGTAGGCGAGGTCCAGGGTGAGGTTGTGGCTCTGGGACCACTGCTTGGCGTACTGCGCGTCGGCGGCCTTCATCCGGATCGCGGGGCTCTCCGGGTTGGGGTTGCCGGGGCAGTCGACGTCGCCGGGGGTGCACTTGAGCTTGGTGTCCCAGCGGTCGTCCGCCGCGAAGACGTCGTCGACGTGGACGCCGAAGTAGTTGCGGGCGGCACCGAGGTGGGTGCCCCGGGTCAGCCACTCCACGATGCCGCGCGAGACCAGCCGGAACTGCGTCTGGTACTGGTTGGCGACGAAGGTGACGACGAGCTCGCTGCGCCCGTCGTGGGTGTACTCGCCGATCAGGGAGCCGCGGGCGCTGCCGCCCGGGACGGGGGCGTCGAGGAAGCTGGTGTAGGTGGCGCCGTCGGCCTGCTTCTCCAGTGGGGTGGCCAGATATCCGTAACTCTCGTTGACAGCGGTGTCGTTGTCCTCGAAGGGAACGTTTTTCCTCAGATAGCCGAACGGTCCCGCCGCGCCGGCGGAGGTCACCTGCGCGGACTTGCCGTCCAGGGGTCCGCTGTAGCCGCCGTCCGCGGGGGTGTTGAGCCCGACGGCCGGGCGGGCGTAGGTGTAGGCGTCGACCTGCCGGATCCCGAAGCGCTTCTCGTAGGAGGCGAGGGCCGCCATCTCGGGCGAACCGGCCCCGAAGGGGTTGTCGTTGGGTAACACCACGCCCTGGAATTTGGCGCGCGGTCTGCCGTCGGCCGTGTCGCTCAGGAACGCCTCGTCGATCCGCGGGCGTCCCGCCTCGGTGAGGTCCACCTGGGTGAACGGTGTGCCGGCCTCCGCGAGTTCGGCGCGGATCGCCTCGGTGGCCGGGCCGCCGTCGTCGACGACGAGCAGGCGCAGGTCGATCCTCGGCGTGGTGTCGGCGGCATGGGCGCCGCCGGCCGGAACGGCCACGGTGAGCAGGACGCCGGCGGCCCACGCCGCGGCAAGACGGGTCGTACGACCCATAGCTTTCTCCCCCCAGAACGGCCCCGCGCACGCGTGCGCCGCCGTCCGGTCATGACGTGTACGCGCAGCACCGGGACCCGGTACCGACCCGCACATCGAATGGTCCCCAAAGGCACGGCCCCCACCCGCGGTCGCACCTCCCCGGCGACCGCCGCTCCTCCCCCACGGCGCGGACACCGCTGTCCGCGCCTGAGCCGCACGGCCGGAGCCGAGACCGCGCGGTGGTGTCATGAGCCGCCGGGCACACGTGTGCCGCGGCGTCGGGAGGCACCCTCAGCCTCTCGACCGCCCAGCCATATAGTGCGCCATGCCCGAAGGTCTTGCTGGCTCGATGGCCAGGAGCCACGCGGCGGTTCTCGGCAGTCTGGCCGGATTCTGCCGGGCCGCCGGCGGACCCCCCGCGACCCCCGCGCCCCGGGGGCACGACGGGCATCCGCGGGGTGACCTGTAGCGACATTGGTGTACACCGTTGCCGGACCCGTACGCTCCTCCCGGAACCACAGGGGTCACTCGAAGAACGGGGCGTCCGGAGATCGGCCTGATGAAGGCTGTCCGGCTTGCCTGTTGCATCCGGCAATCAGCGGATACTTCCGCCCACCCGTCGGACGGGGTCCGCGCGCCTTCGCCGGACGTTCCGGGGCCCGGCACGCAACCGGAACCAACTCACCCCCCTCTAAGTAAGGTTGCCCTCCAATTCGCCGCCGGGGCGCGCCCGGAGAGGAGCGGGCGATTCTGCTGAGAGCATGCAGCGCTTCCGCCCGCCCCTGACGGGAGGGCAGGGTGTGCGGCATGAGGCTATTGATTCTGGGCGGGACCGAATTCGTGGGATACGCCGTCACCGAGGCGGCGCTGGCACGCGGCTGGGAGGTGACGGTCTTCCACCGCGGCCACCACGCCGCCCCCGCGGGCGTCACGGCGCTGCACGGCGACCGCACGGCGGCGGACGGGCTCACGGCCCTGGCGACGGGCGAGTGGGACGCCGTCGTCGACACCTGGTCGGGCGCGCCGACCGCGGTCCGGGACGCGGCACGGGCACTGGCCGGGCGGGCGGGGCGGTACGCGTACGTGTCGAGCGGCTCGGTCTACGCCTACCCGAGCCCCGCCGGGCACGACGAGAGCCACCCGGTGGTGGACGGCTCGCCCGACGCGGGGGCGGTGGAGTACGCGCGGGACAAGCGCGGCGGGGAGCTGGCCGCGACCGCGGCCTTCGGGGAGGACGGGGCGCTGCTGGTCCGGGCGGGGCTGATCCTCGGCCCCCGCGAGAACATCGGCCGGCTGCCGTGGTGGCTGAACCGGATCGCGCGCGGTGGCCCGGTGCTCGCCCCCGGCCCGCGCGACCTGGGACTTCAGTACATCGACGCCCGCGACCTCGCCGAGTGGACCCTGGACGCCGTCGCGCGCGGCCTGGCCGGCCCGTACAACCTGATCAGCCCGCCCGGCCACACCACGACGGGCGAGCTCCTGGAGGCCTGCGTGCGCGCCACCGGCTCCGACGCGGAGCTGCGCTGGACGGACCCGGAGCCGATCCTCGCGGCGGGTGTCCGCCCGTGGACGGACCTCCCGGTCTGGGTCCCCCGGGGCGAGCTCTACGACACGCTGCACCAGGGGGCGGTGGACAAGGCCCTGGCGAGCGGCCTGCGGTGCCGCCCCGCCGCGGAGACGGTGGCGGACACCTGGTCCTGGCTGACGGCCCTCGGCGGCCGGGCCCCGCAGCGCCCGGACCGCCCGGCGCTGGGCCTGGACCCGCGGGTGGAGGAGGAGCTCCTGGGGGTGCCGGTACGGGGGTAGCGCGCGTCCGCCGCCCCGGAGCCCGGGCCGGGACTCCGGGGCGGCACCCGGAAACGGAGGACAAAGCTCCATAAGCCCCGTCACTCCGGCGCGAGCCGTCACGCGCCCTGCTGGGAGAGGTGCCGCCACCCCCATAATGGGGGCCGCGCCGGGTCGGCCCGACATATGTCAGGGTCATGCCGACCGGGTGCGTACGTACGAGCAGGTGACACCCGAACCATGGGGGCGTGCATGAGCGCTGAGCTGAACCAGGACGAGCGAGAGGGCCACGGGGCCGGGGCGGTGGCGGGCGGCACCCGACGGCGCCGGGGCCGCCGGGCGGTGGTGGCCGCGGTGCTCGCGCTGGCGGCCGCGCTGCTGGTGCCGCCCGCGGCGGCGGAGAGCCCGGCCCGGCCCGCCGCGGTCGCCGTGGCGGCCGCGAGCGCCACGGACGCGGCCTCGGTGCCGGCGGCCTCCGACGCCGGGTCGGCCGCCGACACCTCGCACCGCTACCAGGCCGACAAGGACCGCAAGTCCACGGTCGCCAAGCCGAAGAAAAAGAAGAAGAAGGGCTTCTTCAAGAAGCTCGGCGTGGTGATGATCGTGGTCCTGATCCTGCTGGTCGTGGTGGCGATCGTGGTGATCGCGCTGATCGTCCACTTCGTGCGGAAGGCCTTCAGGCGCCGGCGGTCCTGACCCCGGCGGCCCGGGCCCCCGCGGCGGTCAGCCGCTCTTGCGCCGGAAGGAGCGCTGACCGCCCGCCTTGCCGTGGGTGCCGTGGATCTTGGACCCGTCGCTGTTCCGGCCGTTGCCGGCGGCGTCGGCCGCCTGGCCGCGCTTGCGCTCCAGGGCCTCCCGGAACTTGCGCTTCACATCGTTCTCGGTGTCGTCCCCGGCCGCGTCCTGCGGCGTGTCCTGGGGCGCTGTACTGTCCGTCATCGAAACCTCCTGGTCATGGCGGGCGTCGCCAAAGCTTCGCACGGGCGCCCGCCCATCGGTAGTCCGGCCGGAATCCGGCCCGACCGCATGTCAGGTCACCGTCATGTCCCCGTCGGGGACGTCCTGGACCGTCACCCGGGCGCGCGGCTGGTCCAGCCCGCCGGCCACGGCCCGCGCGATCCCCTCGGGGTCCGGCGCCGTGGGGTAGGGCACGGCCTCGCCGTCCCCGTAGGCCTCGATCGCCTTGGTGAAATAGCCGGGGTGCCAGGCGCCGACCGCGCCCCGGACCTCCACGGCCCGCACCGCCCGGTTCCCCACCCGGCCCTTGAGCGCCGCGAGGATCCCGTCCGAGCGGTACTCGCCGGGCACCTGGAACAGGCTGGCGTGGGCGCCGACCTTGCCGCCGCCGGCCAGCCGGACGGTCACGGTCAGGCAGCTGGTCACGCTCGGGTAGAGGATCGGGGCGCCCGGACGGGCCTCCGCCACCTGCCCCTCGGTGATCCGCACGACGGCAGTGGCACCGCTCGGGACGGCGGCCGCGGGCCGGGGGCGGGCCTCCGCCACCGCACCGGCCACGGGTATCGAGGTGAGCACCACGGGCAGCAGCGCTCCGGACAGCGCCACGGATACGATCTTCGCTCTCATCGCACGATCTTCGCACTCACCCGGCGCTCAGCCGGCCTGCGGGGCTTCGGGTCCGAAGCGGCTGCGGACGGCGGTCTGCACCTCCGCCTCCTCGGCCGGATCGGCGGCGAGCCTGCGCAGCTGCTCCACGACCCGGGCGTCGGCCGTGGTGGCGTGATGCGCCGCGAGCTCCCGGGTGGTCTCCTCGCAGTCCCACAGGCACTCGACGGCGAAGCCCCTGGCGAACGACGGATCCGTGGCCGCGAGGGCGCGGGCCGTGCGGCCGCGCAGCTGCGAGGAGGTCGTTTCGCGGTAGACGTGGCGCAGCACGGGCGCGGCACAGCCGATGGCCAGCCGCCCGGCCCCCTGGACGAGGTCCCACAGCACGGGCGCGTCGGGCCCCTCCGCGCGCACGGTCCGGCGCAGGGCGCCGAGGACGAGCGCCGAGTCGTACTGCGCGCCCCGGCAGGCCAGCATCCCGGCCGCGGCGGCGCCGAGCGCGTCACCGCGGTGGATCCAGGCGCGGGCCCGCTCCAGGGCGGCCGTGCTGCGCATCCGCTCGAAGGCCGTGACGGCGGCCTCCGCGACCAGCGCCGACGGGTCGGCGGCGGCGCCCTCGATGAGGTCGAGCGCCTGCGGGTCGTGGTGCTCGGCGAGATAGCGCAGGGCGGTCGCCCGCGCGGCCTCGGGGCCCTGGGCGGCGGCCTGGATGATCTCCAGCCGGTCCTCGGGGCCGGCGACGGCGGTCAGGCAGCGGGTCGCGGGGACGTGGCGCAGCTGGGTGGGGTGGAGGTCGAGGCCCTGCTGTGCCCAGTCCAGGACCTCCCGCACGCTCCAGCCCGGCCGGGGGCCGGAGGGACGGAGCTGGCGCTGCCAGCGGTCGAAGGACCCCTGTTCCTGTGCGGCACGCACCCGGCCCGCGGTCGCGGGCGAGAGCTGTTCGTCGGCCCACAGCCGCCAGGGACGGGGCTCGAAGGCGTCGCGGACGGACGCGGCGAGGTCGCGCTCGCCCTCGGGTGTCGCGGGGAACCGGGCGAGGACGCTCGCGCCGAGGGCGAGGAGGCCCGCGTCGTCGTCGCGCAGGGCGAGCTCGTCCAGGGCCCATGCCCAGTTCGTGCCGGAGACCGCGTAGCGGCGCAGGAGCAGCAGGGCGTCCGCACGCCCGTAGGAGGCGAGGTGGCCGAGGACGGCGAGGGCGAGGCCCGTGCGCTCCTCGCCCGTGTCCAGGACGTCGTCCGCGTGGAAGAGGTGTTCGGCGATCTCGCCGAGCCCGGCGTCGAGGTCCAGACACAGGCGTGCGTAATAGAGCGAGCGGTTCTCGACCTGCCAGTCCCGCCTGGGGTCGCGCAGCACGCAGTGGTGCAGCGCCGCGAGCGCCTCCGCCCGCGGCGCCGCGAGGGCATACAGGGTCCCGTCGCCGCGGCCTCGCTGGAGGAGGCCGAGCAGGGTGCCGCTGGGCGCTATGTCTGGATCGAACATGGGGTCAGCATCCGGTGCGGGGAGTCGGCTGGCAACGGGATTTCCGTCGTCCGGCATTCTTGCCGGTGTCCATCGGGGCTATGCCTGGTGAACAGGGGGAACTCCGGATCCTCCAAGCGCCCGCAGCCTACCTGGAGCGAAGCATTCCGCCGAGCTGCGCCCGAAATGCCCCCTCGCTTCCCTTCTTCTCCCCCTCTCGCCCCCGCTCGCCTCCTTCTGCCCCACTCGCCCCCTCGCTCGCCTCCCCGCGGTCTTCCCGCCCCCTCGCCCTCCTCGGCTCCCCCGGCCGCGCACCCCCGCATGCCGGCCAAGGCGCGCACAGCCCCGCTCTCCCCCGGGCACGGCCTTCACTCCCGCACCTCCGTCCCCTCCCGTTCCAGGACCCGGTCCGGCACCGCCCGGCAGCCCCTCCCCGCCCGTCCCGACCGCCCGGTGCCGCCCTTGACGCCTCACCTCCACGGTGCTCACGGAATGCCTCTGGCATGTGCCTACGACACCACCGGATCGGGTGTTGCCAAACCACTTACGAGCCCTCGCTCCCTGTGCAACAGTCGTTACCGGCCCATTCCCCGGACCCAGGAGCCGGCCGCGCCGCGCCGGTATCGGAGTACGACATGCCGTCCCCCCTGCACGCGGACCGCCCCGCCGCTCGACCATCCGAGCCCGGCACGGTCGACGCGCTCATCTCCCAGACCCGAAGGCTGCGCGGTGGCGTCGACGCCGTGCGCCGCGGGACGGTGAGGGAAGAGCTGTCCGAGGATCCGCAGCTGCGCTGGCAGCGCGCCCTGTGCGACCTCGCCGTGCACCACCTCGACAACCTCGGCGAGCACCTGGACCAGCTCCGCGCCGGACTGCCGGAGCTCACCGGCGCCGAGGAGGCCCCGGGCTCCCCGGCCGCGCTCCCGCTCGTGCCTCCGCTCGCCCAGCCCGCCGACGCCCCGCTCGGCCGGGCCGGCAGCGCCGAGTGGAACCTCCTCAACGACGAGGCCACCTGGTCCAGCGAGCTCTTCGAGCTCTTCGGCCGCCGCCCCGAGGACGGCGCCCTGACGCTCGACGAGCTCCCGTCCTGGCTCCTGGAGGAGGACCGCGGCCTGCTGACCGCGATGGTCACCGACTGCCTGGTGGACGGCAAGCCGATCGACGGGGAGTTCCGGATCGTCCGCGGCGACGGCTCCCCGCGCACCGTCCACATGATGGGCGAGCCCGTGCTCGACGCCGACGGCGCCACGGCCTCCATGTGGGCCGTCTTACGCGACGTCAGCGAGGAGCGCCGGAGCCGCCGGGCGGTGCACGAGACCGGGGACTCGCTCCAGCGCCACCGCGAGATCGCCCGGACCGAGCGCCGCCTCGCCGTCGAGCTCCAGGAAGCCGTGCTGCCACCGTGGCGCGGCTCCCTGCGCTTCCCGCAGACCGCCGAGGCCGAAGGCGCCCGGGGCGCCCTCGACCTCGCCGCGCACTATCTCCCCTCCTCCAGCAACGCCCTCATCGGCGGTGACTGGTTCGATGCCCTCCAGCTGCCCGACGGGCGGACGCTGCTGAGCGTCGGCGGCCTCACCGGCCACGGTGTGACCGCCACCTCCACCATGGCCATGCTGCTCGGCGCGCTGCGCGGGATGGCCGTCACGGGCGCCGAGCCGGGCCCGCTGATGGGCTGGCTCAACCACCTCCTCGACGCCTCCGCCCAGCCCGCCCTCGGCAGCGCCGTCTGCTGCCGCTACGACCCCACGACCCGCGTCCTCAGCTGGTCCCAGGCCGGCCACCCCGCCCCCCTGCTCTTCCGGAGCGGAAGGGGACGGGCGCTCCAGCCGCCCGAGGGCGTGCTGCTCGGGGCGGTCCCCGACGTCACCTACGCCCAGGCCGAGGAGCAGCTGGAGCCGGGCGATCTGCTCCTCCTGCACACCGAGGGCCTGGTCCCGCACAGCGCGGAGCCGGGCATCGACACGGACCTGGAGCGGCTGCTGAGCCACGCAGCGCGGTTCGCCGCGGCGAGGAGCGCCCAGGAGTGCGTGCGGACCGTGCTGGAGGAGTTCGGCGGCAAGGACCGTGAGGACGACGCCTGCGTGCTGGTCGCCCGCGTCCCCTCGTAGGGATCACGGCTCGTAGGAGCCTTCGTGGGAACCGCGGCCGCCTGGACCGGGGGCGTCGGGGACCACGGGGGCTCATGGAGCCTTCGGTCCCGTGAAGCCTTCGGAGCACGGGCATGCCGTCGTAGCGCGACGGGAACCACAGCGACGGGAACCACATGGGCGAGCGCCCCTGGGACCCGGGAGAGCCTTTCCGGGCCCTCACACCTTCGCGCTCCCGCCTCTGGCCGCGCCGCCCTTCCCCTGCGGTGCCTTGGGCAGCGCCCGCTGGATCTCCTGGCGGAGATCCTCGATCCGGGCGAAGCCCGCGTACTTCCCCGTGAGCCGGTACATCTCGCGCAGCCGGTCCCAGGTCCGGTGCGAGGAGGTCTCGCCGATCGAGACCAGCGCCAGCCGGGCGTAGGTGTCCGCCTGCTCGGGGTCGTTGCTGATGAAGCACGCCGAGGCCATGGAGATGTAGTCGAAGATCTTCGACCGGAGGGTCTCGACCCCGCGCAGCTCCAGCGCCTCCTTCGCGTGCCGCTGGGCGATGGCCGCGGCCGCGGGGTCGTGCTCCGCGAGGGTGCGGTAGGCGAGCGCCTGCATCCCGTGGAGTTCCATCTCGTCGAACTTCTGCATCCAGCTGGGCGCCGGCACATCGCCACGGTCCGAGACGAACAGCTCCTCGGCCTCGCCGAGGGTGCGCCGCATCGCCTGGCCGCGCCCCATCGACGCCTGTGCCCAGGCCTCGATCGTGCACAGCATGGCGCGGGTGCGGGGCAGGGCCTCGCTGCCGGCGCCGGACTTGGCGAGCTTCATCAGGTCGAGCGCGTCGTCCGGACGGCCCAGGTGGACCATCTGGCGGGCGGCGCGGGAGAGCGCCTCGCCCGCCCGTGGGCGGTCGCCGCCCTCGCGGGCCGCGTGGGCGGCGATGACGAAGTACTTCTGCGCCGTGGGCTCCAGGCCCACGTCGTGGGACATCCAGCCGGCGAGCACCGCGAGGTTGGCGGCGACCCCCCAGAGCCTGCGCTGGAGATGCTCGGGGTGGTGGTAGGCGAGCATGCCGCCCACCTCGTTGAGCTGGCCGACGACGGCCTTGCGCTGGAGGCCGCCGCCGCGGGCGGCGTCCCAGGCGCGGAAGACCTCGACCGAGCGTTCGAGTGCGTCGATCTCCGTGGAGCCCACCGGCGCCGCCTCGTAGCGGTCGAGGCCGGCGGGGTCGGCGTGTGCGGTGTCCATCCGCAGGTCGTCGAAACGGGGGGCGTCGGAGGCGAGAACCGGATCGGAGTGCAGCCAGTCGTGCATCGCGCTGCTGAGTGCTGAGCCTGCGGCGAGCGCGGCGCCCGCGCCCACCAAGCCGCGTCGGTTGAGCATGAGGTCCATTCCCGTGAATTCGGTGAGGACCGCGGCGGTCCGCTCGGGCGGCCAGGGCAGTCCGTCCGCGGACTGCCCCTTACCCGCGCGCCCTCGCCGGCCGAACCCGAGGTCCTCGATGGTCACGACACGACCGAGTCGCTCGGTGAAGAGGGCTGCCAGCACCTTGGGCACGGGATCACGCGGGGATTCCCCCATGTCGATCCAACGCCGTACCCGCGAGGTGTCGGTCGCCAGCTGCGGATGGCCCATGACCGCCGCCTGCCGGTTCACCAGTCTCGCGAGTTCGCCCTTGGACCAGCCGGCCAGGCCGAACAGATCCGCTAGGCGGGTGTTGGGTTCCCTTGTCACGTCAAGCCCCCAGGTTCTCGGCTGACTTGAAGGTAGCGGGCGCTCAGGGGCCAGGCGAGTATTCGCCAGGGTTCGCCAGGGTGCGCCAGATGGTGTGCCACCCGCAGGTGGGTGTCATGTAGGAACGCGCCACCCCGGCCACCCGGCTGCCGGACCGCATTCCCCAGGGTGCTCCTCGGCCCGGGGACCGGGGAGCGTCGCATTCGTCGGCACACGAAGGGATCTGTTCCGCACATGTATGCAGCCTCGTCCTCCGTGTCCGCCCCGCCCCGGCAGCTCCGTCCGCAGCACGCCGGCGGCGGGCCGTACCTCGACCCCTCCCACGCCGCGGGAGCTGCCTTCGGAAGCGGACGGGCCCGGCGGTCCCCGGGGCTCGGCGGCCAACCGCTCAGCGGGAGAATCGACTTGTCCGGCCCCCAGGGCGCCCAGCTGCGGACGGCTATCGCCGCCGTGCACCGCATCTGCCCGGAGTTCAACCCCGTCCAGGTGCTGCGGCGGAGCGGACGCTCGGTCCTGCTGGTCGGTTCCACCGGTCGCTCCACAGCCGTGGCCAAGTGTTTACTGGATCACTCCCCCGCCTGGGCCGAGCGGTCCCGCCACGAAATAGCTACATACCGGGCGTTCGTCCGGCACCGCCCTCCGGTGCGCGTGCCCAGGCTGATCGCCGCGGATCCCGACAACTGCACGCTGGTCATCGAGCGGATGCCGGGCCGCCCGGCCGCCACCCAGCGCCACCCGGCCGACTCGCCGCCCCGCGCGGACGTCCGGGCGGCGCTCGGAGCGGTCTGCCGGGTGAACCTCTGGCGGCCCCCGGTCGGCATGTTCGACATGCCGCTCGACTACGGCAAGCGCATCGCCCGCTACCACGAGCTGGGCCTGCTCACCGACCGCGACCTGGGCGACCTCCAGAAGCTGCTGCACGGCCTGGCCCATGTCCAGGGGCAGTTCTGCCACGGTGACGCGCTGCTCTCCAACATCCTCCTCTCCCCCGCCGGTCCGGTGCTGGTCGACTGGGACCAGGCCGGCTGGTACCTCCCGGGTTACGACCTGGCCACCCTCTGGACCGTCCTCGGCGACGCCCCCGGCGCCCGCCGCCAGATCAGCCAGTACGCCCAGCAGGCCGGCCCCGCCTCACGTGACGCCTTTCTGGTGAATCTGATGCTCGTCCTCACCCGCGAGATCCGTACGTACGAGACGGCGGTACAGCGCGCCATGCACGACCCCGCGCCCACGGCACCCGGGGCCGCCGAGTCCGGCGAGGAGCAGCGGCTCCTGCTGCGCCGGCTGCACGACGACTGCGCGCTCGCCAGGCGTGCCGTCCGGGCCGCGGTGGGCACCCGCTGACCGGGCCGACCCCACGCCGAGGCGCCGCGCACTCCCGCGCGGCGCCTCGGCGTTCACCGTTTCGGCCCAATGGGCCACCGTGAAGCGGACGCCCGCGCGGAGTAGTCTCCGGGCACGGGCATTGACATGCGCAGCATCGGCGACACCAGCATGATTGACGGATCGTCATCCAGCGACTACCTCTGGTACGTCCGGTACCGCACGCCCCGCACGCGCGCCCACCGTTCCGACGCAGCTCTTCCCCGACCGTCCCCAGCGCGTGGCACATCCGTCCCGAGGAGGCCGCATTGCGAGGATCCGCTTCCGCACCCCGGACCACCGCTTCCCCGTCCCTGCGAAGACGCCGCCCGCTCCGTGCGGCGGGCGTCGTGGCCTCGGCGGCCCTGCTGCTGCCCCTGGTCGCCACTGCCCCGACGGCCACGGCCGGACAGCCGGCCGACGGCGCCCTGCTCCAGGCGTTCACCGCGGCCTCCGCGAAGTACCACGTCCCGCGGAGCGTGCTGCTGGGCGTCTCCTATCTCCAGTCCCGCTGGGACTCCCACGGTGGCGCGCCCAGCGTCACCGGCGGCTACGGCCCGATGCACCTCACCGACGCCGCCACGGCCCTGGCCGCGGCCCCGCACCACGGTGACGGCCGTGAGGATCCCCGGGGCGACGGCGCCCGGCCGCTCCCGGCCGCCCGTTCCGCCCGGGGCGCGGCGCCCGTGCCGGCCGAGCTCCCGGCGCGGCTGCGCACCCTGGAGCGGGCCGCGAAGCTCTCCGGGCTGTCCGCCGGGGCTCTGCGCCGGGATCCCGCGGCGAACGTCCAGGGTGGCGCGGCGCTGCTCGCCGACGGCCAGCGGCGGCTGGGCCTGCCGCTGAGCGCCGACCCCGCCGACTGGTACGGCGCGGTGGCGGGCTATCCGGGCGCCGGTGACTCCGCCACGGCGGCCACCTTCGCCAAGGACGTCTTCGAGGTGATCCGTTCGGGTGAGCGGCGCACCACCGACGCGGGTCAGCGGGTGGCGCTCCCCGCGAGCCCCCGGCTGGAGGTCCGCCCGGAGCAGGTGCGGCGGCTGGGCCTGCCGGTCTCCCAGGAGGACGGCGTCGAGTGCCCCACCACGGTGGCGTGCGAGTCCATCCCAGCGCCGTACCAGCAGCTGGAGGGCGCCGACTACGGCAATCACGATCTGGGCAACCGTCCCGCGTCGCAGAAGGCGGACTTCATCGTCATCCATGACACGGAGGGGTCGTGGGAGACCACGATCAAGCTGGTCAAGGACCCGGCGTACGTCTCCTGGAACTACACCATCCGCTCGGTGGACGGCCATATCGCCCAGCACGTGCCCACGAAGGACGTCGCCTGGCACGCGGGCAACTGGTACGTGAACGCCAAGTCGGTCGGCATCGAGCACGAGGGCTTCCTGGCCCAGCCCGACGCCTGGTACACGGAGGAGATGTACCGGACGTCCGCGCGCCTGGTGGCCCATCTGGCGCGGAAGCTGGACATCCCGCTGGACCGGCAGCACATCCTCGGCCATGACAACGTCCCGGGCACCACCCCGGGGACCATCCGTGGCATGCACACCGACCCGGGCCCGTACTGGGACTGGGCGCACTACTTCGAGCTGATCGGCAAGCCGCTGCGGCCCACGGGCGGCGTGTTCGGCGGCATGGTCACCATCCGTCCGGACTACGACAAGCACAAGCCCGCCTACACCGGCTGCGCGGAGCCGGGCAAGGCGTGTGCCGCGCACGGCTCGGGCGCGGTGCGGCTGCACACGGCGCCGAGGGAGAATTCCCCGCTGGTGAAGGACATCGGCCTGCGCCCGGACGGCGGCGAGTCGACGACGGATGTCAACGACACGGGTGCCCGCGCCTCCACGGGTCAGCAGTTCGCGGTCGCCGACCGGCGCGGGGACTGGACGGCCATCTGGTACCTGGGGCAGAAGGCGTGGTTCCACAACCCCTGGTGGCGGCCGGCCGCCGTCAACGCCTTCGGTTCGGTCGTCACCCCCAAGGAGGGCGCCGCGGACGTTCCGGTCTACGGACGCGCCTATCCGGAGCAGGCGGCGTATCCGCCGGAGGTGCCGGTGCAGGCGGTGACCCCGCTGCCGTACAAACTTCTGGCGGGGCAGGAGTACGCCCTGGGACAGCGGTTGACGAGCGAGTATCTGTGGGCGAAGACGTTCGACCCCGCGGGTCACAGGCTGGTCCGGGGCAAGGACGTCTATTACGAGATCCAGTTCGGCCACCGGGTGGCCTTCGTGAAGGCCGCCGATGTGACCGTGCGCCCGTCGAACCAGTAGGCGCCCCGGCGGACGGCGGGGCCTGGACGTGCGAGGAGCCCGGTACGGCGGTCCGTACCGGGCTCCGGGGTGTGCGAGCGGGGGTCAGGCCTGCTGGAACATCTCGGCGGGCAGCGGCTTGAGGAGCTGGTAGAGCTCGTCGGTGATGGGCCGGTCCCAGCTGGCGATGGTGACGAGGACGCCATCGCTGCGGTCGAACTGGGTGCAGGAGATGCGGCCCTCGGAGCACTTCACACGCCGCACGATCAGCAGGTTGTCCTCGTGCATGACCGGGATGTCCTCGGTCTCCAGGACGTGGACGGGCTCCTCGTTGCCGAGCGCGGCGAGGAGCTGGGTCACCTCGAAGGGCACCTGGCCCTCGCCCACCTCGCGCGCGGGGGATCCTTCGGGCAGATTGCCGATGATCATCGCCGGGCCGCGCCCGCCGAAGAGGTCATAGCGGAGGAAGACGCCCTGGCAGCTGCCATCGGGCGCGGGCAGCAGCCCGGCTCCCAGGTCACCCGGCCAGTCCCCCGGGTCCATGGCGAGGACGTCGAAGTCCGGCCCGGTGGGCGTGGCTGCGCTGCGGCGGCGGAGGAACGACATGCCCACATCGTACGTGCCCGGCGCCGTCGCGTGACCCCGGGGAGAGTCGTGGTGCGGCGGCCGGTCAGGCCTTCTCGCGCAGGGTCTCCAGGTGGTGGTGGAGCAGCCGGCGGAGCTCGTCCGGAGGGTAGGCCTCGGGCTGGAGCACGGCCTGGAAGGTGAGCCCCTCGACCAGGGCGGTCAGCCGGCGGGCCTCGGTGGCGACGTCGAGTCCGGCGGGCAGGCCGCCGGACTCCCGGCCGCCGCGGAGGACGTGCTCCATCAGGAGGAGCGTGTTCCCGTGCAGCTCCAGGGCGCAGGGGCGCAGTCCGGGGCGGACCCGGGAGGCGGTGGCGAGGGCGATCCAGAGGACGGCCTCCTCGTGCCGGGTGTCGTCCAGCGGGAGGAACTCCTCCAGCAGTTCCTCGGCGCGGGCCCGTCGCCCCCCGCCGGACCCGGGGGCGCGGAGGTGGTCGACGTGCGCGCGGACGCGCTGGTCGACGCGGTCCACCAGGTGCCGCATGGCGAAGACGACCAGTTCGTCGTGGTCACCGAAGTAGTGCCGGACCGAGCCGATGGCCAGGCCCGCCTCCTCGGCGACGTTGCGGAGCGAGGCGGCTTCCAGGCCGCTCCTGGCCACGACCCGGAGGACGGCCTCGGCGACGGCCCTGCGGCGGGCCCGCGGATCGACGATCTTCGGCATGTTGTCGTTATAGCACGATCGAGCTACCATCCGATTTGGCATAGACGTGCTAAATAGGGGGTCCGAGGAAAGTGAACGGCTGGGTGCTGGCGGCGGTGATCGCCGTGGTGCTGATCGTGGTGGTGGTCAAGCGTCTGAGGGGAGAGCCCGTCAACGCCCGCGACCTGCTGGCTCCGCCGCTGATCCTCATCGGCATCGGCGTGGCGTCGGTGGTCAAGGCCGAGGACGTCACGGGGGCGGACCTGGGGTGGCTGATCCCCGGCGCCGTCCTGGGCGTGGCACTCGGCGCGGCGCGCGGCGCCACGATCGAGGTCTTCGAGCGCGGCGGGGTGCTCTGGCAGCGCTACACCGGCAAGTCCTTCGCGGTGGCGGCGGGTTCGCTGGTGCTGATGGCGGGCTTCGGCTTCCTCGCGGCCCGGGCGGGGACGCACGCGAGCGCCCGCCCGGTCCAGCTGAACATCGGGGTCAGCTTCCTCGGCGAGGCCCTGGTGGTCGCCGCCCGGGGCCTGTCGAGCAAAGTACCCTTCGCCCCGGAGCGGCGGCGGCGCTGAGCCCGCCCGGACGCGGCTTGTGGGGGCGCTTGTCCGGGCGGGGCCGACGGCCCGCGAACCGCCGCGCCCCGCACGCTACCAGCGGAATCCGGCACCGGAATTCCGCTCCGGCGATCCGATGGAGCAAATGAGTGAATGCCCGAAACTTCTGCAAATGGGGTCGAGTTACTCAGGTCGCTTCCCTGAGAGGGGCGCTAATCGATCGAAAGGCACAGACGTGCTCAAGAAGGTACTCGCCACGGCCGCCATGACGGCTTCGGCCGTCGGCACCATCGCCGGCCCCGCGATGGCGATCGGCAACGACAGTGACGTCGCCAACGGCAACGCTTCGAAGACCGGTTACGGCAACACCAAGACCGGCGGTGAGCAGAGCCCGCAGATGAGCCTGATCCAGGGCACGCTCAACAAGCCGTGCCTCGGCATCGGCAAGATCGGTATCCAGTCGCTGATCGCACTGATCAACATCGGCGTCCAGGACGTGCCGATCCTCACCTCGCAGCAGCAGCAGCAGTGCACCGACAACTCGACGATCGACGACGGCGACGACCCGCTGTCGCACATCCTCGACGAGATCCCGGTCATCTCGGGCAACGGCTCGGGCAACCGCGGCAGCGGCGGTCACGGCGGCCAGTTCGGCCACGGTGGAGGCTTCGGCCACCACGGCTTCGGCCACCACGACGGGGGCCACGGGCACGACGGCGGCCACGGCGGCTTCGGCCACCACGACGGCGGTCACGGCCACTGACGGTCGGCTCGCGCCGGATCCACAGAATTTCCCCCTTCCTCGGGAGCACGGGCCCCGAGGAAGGGGGATTCCTGCGTTTCCGGGTGCGAAGAGCCGCGAAAAGAAGGGGTCCACGTTTGCGCCCGGGCCACCAGCGAACGGGCCCCCGCCCGCTGCGGGCGGCCCCGGCCGGGCGCCCCGTCCAGGCCCGGGTACCCGGCCGGTACCGGGCACCTACCGGCCGGTACGCCGGTTCCACGCGCGGTCGTATACGATGACGAGGTGACCATGCTCGTGAAACGCCGCCACGTGGACCTCCTCCGCGTCACGAGCATGTCCTGTCGCCGCTTCGGCTGACCCTCTCCCGCCGGGCCCCCTTCTTCGGGCCGAGGCCTGTTTTCTCCTTATCTTCCCGCCGTTTCCCGGTCACCCGTCTGTCCTGTCGCATACCCTGCTCCGACAGACGGCCGCCCGGCGCATCGCCGTACGGAACCGGGCCTTCACAGCTGTGGACACCCTCATGAGCAACCAGCTTCCCGTCCTCGATCTCTCCGCCGCCGACGGTGACCCCGACGCCCGTGCACGCTTCCGTCATGACCTCCACTCCGCCGCCCGTGACGTGGGCTTCTTCCACTTGACCGGCCACGGCGTCACCGAGGCCGAGACCGAAGACCTGATGCGCACGCTCCGCGCCTTCTTCGCGCTGCCGGAGGCCGAGCGGCTGGCCGTGAGCAACCTCAACTCGCCCCACTTCCGCGGCTACACCCGCATAGGCGACGAGCGCACGGGCGGCAGCCGCGACTGGCGCGACCAGCTCGACATCGGCGCCGAGCGCGCGCCGCACGTGCCCGGCCCGGACGAGCCCGGCTACTGGTGGCTGGAGGGCCCGAACCAGTGGCCGGACTCCCTCCCGGAGCTGCGGACGGCCGCCCTGCACTGGATCGACCGGCTGAGCTCGGTCGCCGAGCGCCTGCTGCACGAGCTGCTCGCCGCGATCGGCGCCCCGGCCGACTTCTACGACGACGCGTTCGCCGACCGCCCGCACCTGCACCTGAAGCTGGTCCGCTACCCCGGCAGCGCCCCCGACGGCGCCGCCCAGGGCGTGGGCGCCCACAAGGACTACGGCTTCCTGACGCTGCTGCTCCAGGACGAGGTGGGCGGCCTCCAGGTGGAGGGGCCGGACGGGGAGTTCCTGGACGTGGCGAAGGTGCCCGGCGCGTTCGTGATCAACCTCGGTGAGCTGCTGGAGGTGGCCACCAACGGCTATCTGAAGGCCACCAACCACCGGGTCGTGAGCCCGCCCGGCAACCGGGAGCGCTACTCCGTGCCGTTCTTCTACAACCCCCGGCTGGACGCCCGCATCGAGCCCGTGCCGTTCGCGCACGCGGACCAGGCGCCGGGCGTCACGCAGGACTCCACGAACCCGCTGTTCGCGGAGTACGGCCGCAATGAGATCAAGGGGTGGCTGCGGGCGCACCCCCAGGTCGCCCGCCGCTACCACGCGGAGCTGCTGACCGAGGGCGTGGCGGCGCGCTGAACCCCCGGGGCCCCGCCCCGGACTTCGCTCCTCGGGCGCTGGGCGGGCCGGAATCCGCCGGCCCGCCCAGCGCCCGAGGACATCCGCTACGTCAGGTCGAACTCCCCTTCGCGCGCCCCGAGTACGAACGCCCGCCACTCCGCCGGTGTGAAGACCAGCGCCGGACGGTCCGGCCGGCGTCCGTGCCGCATCGCGATGAAGCCTTCGACGAAGGCGATCTGGACGTCGCCGAGCCCCTGCGTCCCGGACTGCCAGGCGGCGTTCGCGAGGTCGAGGTCGGGCGTCAGCTCGCCCGCCGGTCGTTCAGTCGTGCTCTCCGCCACGTCCGTAGCTCCTCCCGGTCGTCGTCCCGGCCCACCCTAGCGAGCACGGCCGGAGCCGGACAGGCCGCGTCACACACCGTCAGGAGGTGGGCGGCCGGCTTCCCACCAGCCACATGGAGAAGAACTGCGCCCCTCCCCCGTAGGCGTGGCCGAGGGCCTTCGCGGCGCCCTCGACCTGGTGCGCACCGGCCCTGCCGCGCACCTGGAGGGCGGCCTCGGCGAAGCGGATCAGGCCGGAGGCGCCGATCGGGTTGGTGGACAGGACCCCGCCCGAGGGGTTGACGGGCAGCTCGCCGCCGAGCGCGGTGGCACCGGACGCGGTGAGCTTCCAGCCCTCCCCCTCGACGGCGAAGCCGAGGTTCTCCAGCCACATCGGCTCGTACCAGCTGAACGGGACGTACAGCTCGGCGGTGTCGATCTCGCGGCGGGGGTCGGTGATCCCGGCCTGGCGGTAGACCTCGGCCGCGCAGTCCCGGCCCGCGCGGGGCGAGACGAAGTCCTTGCCGGCGAAGAGCGTCGGCTCGCTGCGCATGGCGCCGCCGTGCACCCAGGCGGGCGGGTGCGGGGAACGGGCCGCGCCCGCGCGGTCGGTGAGGACCAGCGCGCAGGCGCCGTCGGAGGACGGGCAGGTCTCGGAGTAGCGGATCGGGTCCCAGAGCATGGGTGAGGCCCGGACCTTCTCCAGGGTGAGGCCGTGCTCGTGGAGGTGGGCGTAGGGGTTCTTCAGGGCGTTGCCGCGGTCCTTGTGGGCGACGAGGACGCCGGTGTCCGCGGGGGCCCCGGTGCGGCGGATGTACGCGCGGACGTGCGGGGCGAAGAAGCCCCCGGCGCCGGCCAGCAGGGGCTGCTGGAAGGGGACGGGCAGGGACAGCCCCCACATGGCGTTGGACTCGGACTGCTTCTCGAAGGCGAGGGCCAGCACGGTCCGCTGGACGCGGGCGGCGACGAGGTTCGCGGCGACGAGCGCGGTGGAGCCGCCCACGGATCCCGCGGTGTGCACCCGCAGGACCGGTTTGCCCGATGCGCCGAGGGCGTCGGCGAGGTACAGCTCGGGCATCATCACGCCCTCGAAGAAGTCGGGCGCCTTGCCGAGGACGACGGCGTCCACGTCGGCCCAGGTGAGCTCCGCGTCGTCGAGCGCCCGGCGGGCGGCCTCGCGGACGAGGCCGGGCAGGGAGACGTCGCGACGGGCGGCGGCGTGGTGGGTCTGGCCGATCCCGACGACGGCCACGGGTTCCTTGCCGCTCATGACCTCGGCCCCCTTTCCTGCCTTGCCGGCCTTTCCGGCCCTTCCAGCACGGCGACGAGGTTCTGCTGGAGGCACGGCCCCGAGGTCGCGTGCGCCAGGGCGCGGTCGGATTCGCCCCGGTGGACGCGGGCGGCCGCCTCGCCGAGCCGGATCAGTCCGGCGGCCATGACGGGGTTGGCCGCCAGGGGCCCTCCGGAGGGGTTGACGACCACACCGTCGTCCAGCCGCAGCGCCTTGCGCAGGACCACCTCCTGGGAGGTGAAGGGCGCGTGGAGTTCGGCCGTGTCGACGGGGGCGTCGAAGGCGCCGGCGCGCTCGGCGGCGAGGCGGGTGGAGACGGAGTCCGTGAGGTCCCGTACGCCGAGCGCGTGGGGTTCGACGCGGTGGTCCATGCCGCGGATCCAGGCGGGCCGGGCGCGCATGCGGCGGGCGGTGTCGCCGGCGGCGAGGACGACGGCGGCGGCGCCGTCGCCGACGGGCGGGCAGTCGCCGGCGCGCAGCGGCCGTACGACGTAGTCGCCCGCCGGTACGGGGCCGCTGAGCGGCGCGTACGGGTTGGCCTCGGCGGCGGTGCGGCTGCGGGCGGCGATGCGGGCGAGGGCGTCCTCGTCGGTCTCGCCCGCGTCGATGAGCGCCTGCGCCTGGAGGGCGGCGAGGGCGACGGGGTCCGGCCACAGCGGTGCGGTGCAGTAGGGGTCCAGCTGGCGGGTGAGGACGTCGCGGAGGTCGCCGGAGGAGGAGGTGCCGTGGGCGTAGACGAGAGCGGTGTCGGCCTCGCCGGTGAGGATCTTCACCCAGGCCTCGTGGAGCGCCCAGGCCCCGTCCATCTCCACGTGGGACTCGGCGACGGGCGGCCAGGCGCCGACGGTGTCGAGGGTCATGGTGAAGGAGAAGGGCCGGCCGGCGAGGTAGTCGCTCGATCCGGAGCAGGTGAAGTCGGCCTCGCCCGGGCGCAGTCCGGCCTGGTCGAGGGCCTCGCTCAGGACGGGCAGCAGCATCTCGGCCTCGGAGAGCTCCGGGGTGGCGCGGCGGTGCCGGGTCTGCGCGAAGGCGACGATCGCGACCTCGCGGGCGGCGGCCGGGCCGGGCCGCGACGGCCCGGTCACAGCAGCTCCTTGTAGGTGTCGTAGGCGGCGTCGGGCTCGCCGGTGGGGCGGTAGTGGTCGGGGTGGCGGGCGCCCTCGGTCCAGACGGGCTCGACGCGCAGTCCCATGCGCACCTGGTCGCAGGGGATGCCGGCGATGCGGCCGTGGAGGGCGAGGCCGGCGCCGTCCAGGGCGATGTGGGCGTAGACGTACGGCACGTCGAGGGCCGCGTTCCCGGCGTTCCTCGCCTTGATGTTGACGACGCAGAAGGTGGTGACGGTGCCGCGGGGGCCGACCTCGACCTGTTCGCGGGTGGCGACGGCGCAGGTGGGGCAGGCGCCGCGGGGCGGCACGTAGACCTTGCGGCAGGACGGGCAGCGTTCGCCGGTGATCCTGCGCTCGGCGAGGGCGTCGAGGTGGCGGCCGAGGGCGCGGCCGGGGGTGTAGGTGTAGTCGAGGCGGGCGGGTGCGGTGAGGGTGGTGACGGGGTCGGTGAAGACGCCGTCGTGCGGGACGGGTGGGCCCGCGGGTGGAGCGGTGCCGGGCGGGCAGGGTTCGAAGCAGGCGATGTCGGTGATCGCTCCGGTGCGCCGCGGGGCCCAGCGGACGCGGACGCGCAGGCCGGTGCGTACGGCGTCGGGGCCGGGGGCGTCGAGGGCGTGCAGGAGGGCGGTGTCGGCGCCGTCGAGGCGGACGAGGACCCAGGCGAAGGGGGTGGCCAGGGGCTGGCCGCGGCGTGGTGCGGGGTTCCAGGCCCAGGTGGTGACGGTGCCGGTGGCGGCGGTGCGGACGAGTGCGTGGAGCTCCTCGCCGGTGTCGGGGTCGTATTCGGCGGGTGGTACGAGGACGCGGCCGTCGTGGGTGCGGATGCCGAGGACGACGCGCTCGCGCAGACCGGTGAGGAAGGCGCTCAGCACCGGGCCGAGGGAGCGGGTGAAGGGGAATTCGACCACCAGGGGGGCGGTGAGGACGTCCGGCACGGCGGGTCTCTCCCTCGGTCAGGCGCGGCGGAAGACGGGCGGGCGCTTCTCGGCGAAGGCGCGGGCGCCCTCCTGGGCGTCGGCGGTGCGGAAGAGGGGCATGCCGCGTTCGAGTTCGAGGGCGAGGCCCTCGGCCTCGGTGAGGCCGGCGGTGTCGTAGGCGCAGGCCTTGACGGCCTCGACGGCGAGGGGGCCGTTGGCGTTGATGAGCGCGGCGGTCTCCAGGGCGTGGTCGAGGGCGGTGCCGTCGGGGACGACGTGGCCGACGAGGCCGATGCGCTCGGCCTCGCGTGCGGTGTACGGGCGGCCGGTGAGCAGCATTTCGAGGGCGTGGGTGCGGGGGATCTGGCGGGTGAGGCGGACGGTGGAGCCGCCGACGGGGAAGAGGCCGCGCCGCA
Organism: Streptomyces albireticuli; assembly: GCF_002192455.1. Taxonomy (NCBI): domain Bacteria; kingdom Bacillati; phylum Actinomycetota; class Actinomycetes; order Kitasatosporales; family Streptomycetaceae; genus Streptomyces; species Streptomyces albireticuli. The sequence goes on along the minus strand of NZ_CP021744.1, from coordinate 6,719,684 downwards.
CCTCGAAGAGGCCGAAGACGGCACTCTCGGCGGCGAAGCGGAGGTCGGTGCCCTGGAGGAGCTCGGTGCCGCCGGCGACGCAGGGGCCCTCGACGGCGGCGATGACGGGCTTGCGGGGCCGGTGGTGGCGGAGCATGGCCTTCCAGTGCAGGTCGGGGTCGGCGGTGAACCGTTCCCGGTAGGGGTCGTCGGCCGCCGGGCGGCCGTCGCCGGTCCGGGGCGCGGCCAGGGACTTGAGGTCCATGCCGGAGCAGAAGGCGCCGCCGGCGCCGGTGAGCACGATCGAGCGGATCGCGTCGTCCTCGTCGGCCTCGGCCCAGCCGTCGTGGAGGCCGACGAGCATGGGGAGCGAGAGGGCGTTCCTGGCCTCCGGCCGGTCGAGGGTGAGCACGAGTGTGGCGCCGGCGCGCTCCACGGTGAGGTGTTCGGTGCCGCCCATGGGGTCCTCCTGTCGTCGGACCCCAACAGGGTGCAGGAGGCGCGGAGGGGGTTCAATAGCTTCCCGGCAGTTTTCTGATTGGTCGTCAGTTTTCTTGCGCGCAGGGCCTTCCCACCTCCACGGGGCGGCGCTCTAATGTCCGCCGTGGACTACAACCTCGCGGATCTGTTCGAGTCCGTCGTCGACACCGTGCCCGGCCGGGAGGCCCTGGTCCACCTCGACCACCCGGGCGACGGCACCGAGCGCAGGCTGACCTACGCCGGGCTGGACGAGGCGGCCAACCGGCTGGCGCACCACCTCCGCGACAGCGGCGTACGGCCCGGCGACCACGTCGGGCTGCACCTCTACAACGGCGTCCCCTACCTCCAGACGCTGTGGGCCTGCCTGAAGATCCGCGCGGTGCCGGTGAACGTCAACTACCGCTATGTGGCGGGCGAGCTGGCCTATCTCTACCGGGACGCGGACCTGACGGCGCTGGTCTTCGACGGCGCGTTCACGGAGCGGGTGGCCGAGGCCCTGCCGGCGGCGCCCACGCTGCGCCGTCTCATACGGGTCGGCGCGCCTCCCGAGGGGGCGCGCGAGCCCGCCGTCGCGCCCGTGCCGTTCGCGGAGGCCGAGGCGTCCGGGGCGCCCGGGCGCGACTTCGGGCCGCGCTCCGGCGACGACCGGTTCGTCATCTACACCGGTGGCACCACCGGCATGCCGAAGGGTGTGCTGTGGCGGCAGGAGGACCTGTTCTTCGCCGGGCTCGGCGGGGGCGCCCCGACGGGTGAGCCGGTGAAACGGCCGGCGGAGCTGGCCGAGCGGGTGGCGGCCGGCGGCGAGGGGCTCGTCTTCCTCCCCGCGGCGCCGCTGATGCACGGCACCTCCACACTGACGGCGCTGATCGCCTTCGGCTTCGGCCAGAAGGTCGTGCTGCACCGCAAGTTCGTGCCCGGCGAGGTGCTGCGCACCGTCGCGAAGGAGCGGGTCACGAGCGTCTCGCTGGTCGGTGACGCGATGCTGCGGCCGCTGGTCGACGCGCTGGCGGGGCCGCTGCGGGGCACGGACTGCTCGTCGCTGCTCACCGTGAGCAGTTCGGGGGCCGTCCTCTCGGACACCGTGCGGGAGGAGTTCGCGGCGGTGCTGCCCGGCGTGGCGCTGCTGAACAACTTCGGGTCCTCGGAGTCCGGTTTCAACGGCACCGCCACCGAGGACCGCGGCCGGGGGTTCCGGCTGCGCGTCAACGACCGTACGACCGTGGTCGACCCGGTCACCCACGTGCCCGTCCCGCCCGGCACGCCCGGCCGTGTGGCCCAGCGCGGCCATGTCCCCCTCGGCTACCACAACGACCCCGGGAAGACCGCCGAGACCTTCTTCCGGCTGGGCGGCGAGCGGTGGGTGCTGCTCGGGGACATGGCGACGGTCGACGCCGACGGCGTCGTCACGGTCCTCGGCCGGGGCTCGCAGTGCATCAACACCGGCGGCGAGAAGGTGTACCCGGAGGAGGTCGAACAGGCCCTCAAGGCCCACCCCGGCGTCTACGACGCCCTGGTCGCGGGCGTCCCCGACCCGCACTGGGGCCAGCGCGTGACCGCCGTCGTCCAGCCCCGCGAGGGAGCCGCTCCCCCGCACCCGGACGACCTCCGGGCCCACTGCCGCACCCGCCTCGCGGGCTACAAGGTCCCGCGCGCCGTCGTCTACACGGACCGCATCCGCCGTTCCCCGAGCGGCAAGGCGGACTACCGCTGGGCGCGGGCGGTGGCGGCGGGCGAGCTCTGACGCGCGCCCGCTCCGCGATCCCGGGCCCGGCACCCCACCTCTTGACGTGCGGCTCCTCCTGCTGGTTACGTGGCGGTCAGGAAACTACCGAATGATCGGTCGGGGCTGGGTGGTGGCGATGACGGGGAGCGGCGCGCTGCTGGACACGGCGGAGCGGATGTCCGGCGCGGAGCTGGCCGCGCTCCAGCTGGAGCGGCTGCGGGCGACGCTGCGGCACGTCTACGAGAACGTGGGCTTCCACCGGCGGGCGTTCGACGCCGCCGGGGTGCGGCCGGAGGACTGCCGTTCGCTCGGCGATCTCGGCCGGTTCCCCTTCACCACCAAGGCGGATCTGCGCGACCACTACCCGTTCGGGATGTTCGCCGTGCCCGAGGGGCGGGTGCGCCGGATCCACGCCTCCAGCGGCACCACGGGGACCCCCACCGTCGTCGGCTACACCGAGCGCGACCTCGGCGTCTGGGCGGACGTCGTCGCCCGGTCCCTGCGGGCCGCGGGGGCCCGGCCGGGGCACAAGGTGCACGTGGCCTACGGGTACGGCCTGTTCACCGGGGGCCTGGGCGCGCACTACGGCGCCGAGCGGCTGGGCTGCACGGTGATCCCCGCCTCCGGCGGCATGACCGCGCGCCAGGTCCGGATCATCCAGGACTTCCGGCCCGAGGTCATCATGGTGACGCCCAGCTACATGCTCACGCTGCTCGACGAGTTCGAGCGGCAGGGCGTCGACCCCCGCTCCACCTCGCTGCGCGTGGGCGTCTTCGGCGCCGAGCCGTGGACGGACGGGATGCGCCGCGAGATCGAGGAGCGCTTCGCGCTGGACGCCGTCGACATATACGGGCTCTCCGAGGTCATGGGGCCCGGCGTGGCACAGGAGTGCGTGGAGACCAAGGACGGGCCGCACATCTGGGAGGACCACTTCTACCCCGAGGTCGTCGACCCCCTCACCGGCGAGGTGCTGCCCGACGGCGGCCACGGCGAGCTGGTCCTCACCTCGCTCACCAAGGAGGCCATGCCCGTCGTCCGCTACCGCACCCGCGACCTCACCCGGCTGCTGCCCGGCACCGCGCGCCCCGCCTTCCGGCGGATGGAGAAGGTCACCGGCCGCAGCGACGACATGATCATCCTGCGGGGCGTCAACCTCTTCCCCGCGCAGATCGAGGAGGCCGTGCTGGGCATCCCCGGCGTCGCGCCCCACTTCCAGCTGCGGCTGACCCGCGAGGGCCGCATGGACCGCCTGACCGTACGGGCCGAGGCGCGCCCGGGGGCGACCTCCGCGCAGCGGGCGGCGGCCGCCGGGGAGCTGGTGCGGCGGGTGAAGGACGGCATCGGGGTGTCGGTGGACGTCGAGATCGTCGATCCGGAGACGCTGGAGCGGTCGGTGGGCAAGATCAAGCGGATCGTCGACCTCCGGGAGAAGGGCGGGGCGTGAGGGGTTCCCGATGCCGGGGGCCGGCCCTTACGTTCCGTAGCGTTCCCTCAGCTCCCGCTTGAGGATCTTGCCGCTCGCGTTCCGCGGCAGCTCCTCCGCGAACAGCACCCTCTTCGGCGCCTTGAAGTGGGCGAGCCGCTCCCGCGCGTGGGCCAGCAGCTCCTCCTCCGTCACCGGCCCCCGCGCCACGACGACGGCCGTGACGGCCTCGATCCAGCGCGCGTCGGGCAGCCCGATCACGGCCGCCTCCACGACCGCCGGATGGGTGTACAGGGCGTCCTCGACCTCACGGGAGGCGACCAGCACTCCCCCGGAGTTGATGACGTCCTTGATCCTGTCCACGACGGTGAGGTAGCCCTCGGCGTCGCGGACGGCCATGTCACCCGAGTGGAACCAGCCGCCCCGGAACGCCTCCTCGGTCTCCTCCGGGTCGTTCCAGTATCCGTCGCACAACTGCGGTGAACGGTAGACCACTTCACCCGGCGTGCCGTCCGGCACCTCCCGCCCCTCCTCGTCCACGACCCCGGCCTCCACGAAGAACACCGGCCGCCCGCACGACGCGGGCCGCTCCGCGTGCTCCTCGGGGCGCAGCACGGTGGTCAGCGGTCCCGTCTCGCTCTGTCCGAAGCAGTTGTAGAAGGCGAGGCCGGGCAGCCGGGACCGCAGCCGTTCCAGGACCGGCACGGGCATGACCGACGCCCCGTAGTACGCCTTGCGCAGCCCGGAGAGGTCGCGGGTGGCGAAGCCGGGGTGGCCGGCCATGTCGATCCAGACGGTGGGCGGGGCGAAGAGGCTGTCCACGCCGTCCTTCTCGATCAGTTCGAGGAGGCGGCCCGGGTCCGGCGCGTCGATGACGAGGTTCTCCGCGCCGACCGCCAGGTAGGGCAGCAGGAAGACGTGCGTCTGCGCCGAGTGGTACAGCGGCAGGGCGTGGACCGGCCGGTCGCCCGGCTTGAGGTCGAGGGCCGTGACGGCGCTGGCGTACGCGTGCACGAAGGCGCGGTGCGTCATCATCGCGCCCTTGGGCAGCGCGGTGGTGCCGGAGGTGTAAAGGAGCTGTACGAGCCCGTCCGCGCCGGGTCCGCCGGCGGGAAGGCTCGCCTCTCCGGGATGCCCGGCGAGCCGTTCCAGCAGCGAGCCGGTGGCGTCCCGGAGCGGCAGGGTGCGGACGCCGGCGGGCAGGTGGCGCTCCAGGAACGGGTCGGTGAGGACCAGGGAGCTGCCGGACTGTTCGAGGATGTGGCGCAGACCGGCGCCGGTGAGGCGGTGGTTGACGGGGACGTGCACGAGCCCCGCGCGGGCGCAGCCGAGGAAGCCGATCAGGTAGGCGTCGGAGTTGTGGCCGTAGGCGGCGACGCGGTCGCCGGGCACGAGCCCGTCGTCCAGCAGCGCGCAGGCGGCACCCGTCACCGCCTCGTCGAGCTCCCGGTACGTCCAGGAGCGCTCCCCGTACCGCAGCGCCGTCCGTCGCGGCACGCGCGCGGCCGTACGCCGCAGGATGCCGTCCACCGTGCTGTCGCGGACTCCGGTCATGACCGGATCCTGGGGCCGCCGCGCACGGAGGTCAAGACGACGCCACGGGGGAAAGGCGGCCGCCCCGCGCTCCGCCCGTGGTCAACTCCCTTGGCCGCCAAGGCGTCCTTAAGCCCGCAGGAGACCGTTCGTCCCTCTGACACCTCGGGAGACACCTTGCGCCTACGTCCTCGCACGCGCGCCCTGGCGGGCCTCGGCCTGGCCGTGCTGACCTGCGCCGCCGTGCTGCCGGGCCCCGCCGCGGCCGCCGCGCCCGGCCCTGCCCCACGCGCCTCGGGCGGCGGCCTGTCCGCCGTCATCCGCTACACCGAGTACGGCATTCCGCACATCACCGCCAAGGACTACGCCAACCTCGGCTTCGGCACCGGCTGGGCCCAGGCCGCCGACCAGGTGTGCACCCTCGCCGACGGGTTCGTGACCCTGCGCGGCGAGCGCTCGGCCCGCTACGGCCCCGACGCGAAGCCCGACGGATCCCTGTCGTCCGCCTCCACCAACCTCGCCAGCGATCTCTTCTTCCGCGGCCTGAACGACGCCAGGACCGTCGACAAGCTCCTCGCCCGGCCCGCGCCCGCCGGCCCCGGCCCGCAGGCCAAGGAGCTGATGCGCGGCTGGGCCGCCGGCTACAACGCCTGGCTGGCGCGCAACCGCGTCAGCGACCCCGCGTGCCGCGGCGCCGACTGGGTCAGACCGGTGACCGCCCTGGACGTGGCCCGGCGCGGTTACGCCATCACCGTGCTCGGCGGCCAGGGCCTCGCCGCGGACGGCATCACGGACGCCGCGCCCCAGCCGGCCGCGGCACCCCGCGCGCGGGCGGGCGGAGCCGCCGGGGACCCTGCGGAGACGGCCCGCAAGATCTTCGACGAGCGGCGGCGGAGCGCCGGGATGGGGTCGAACGCGGTGGCCTTCGCGGGTTCCACCACGGCGAGCGGGCGTGGCCTGCTGCTGGGCAACCCGCACTACCCGTGGCAGGGCAGCCGGCGCTTCTGGCAGTCCCAGCAGACCATCCCCGGCGAACTGAACGTCTCCGGCGGCTCGCTGCTCGGCATGCCCGGCGTGCAGATCGGCCACAACGAGCGCGTCGCCTGGAGCCACACGGTCGCCACCGGCGTGCCGACCGGCCTGTACGAGCTGAGAACGGCGCCCGGTGACGCCCGCTCCTACCTCGTGGACGGCAAGGCGGAGCGGATGACCGAGCGCAAGGTCACCGTGCCCGTCCGGGGCGCGGACGGCCGGACCTCCCAGGTCACCCGGGGCCAGTGGTGGACCCGTTACGGGCCGGTGGTGACCTCGCTCGACGAGCTGCCCCTGCCCTGGGCGGACGGCAAGGCGTACGCCCTGGTCGACCCCAACGCGGAGAGCCTGCGCTTCACCGACGCCTCGCTCGCGCTGGGCAGGGCCCGCAGTGTGCACGGGATCCAGGACGCCCTGCGCCGTACGCAGGGCCTGCCGTGGGTGAACACCGTCGCCGCCGACTCCGGCGGCCACAGCCTCTACACCCAGGCGCAGGTGCTGCCACGGGTGACCGACGAGCTCGCCGGGCGCTGCTCGACCGAGCTCGGGAAGCGGACGTTCCCCGCCGCGGGCCTCGCGGTCCTGGACGGCTCGCGCGGCGACTGCGCGCTGGGGCGGGACGCCGACGCCCTCCAGCCCGGCATCTTCGGGCCCGCCGCGATGCCGGCGCTGATCGACGCGCCGTACGCCGAGAACTCCAACGACAGCCCCTGGCTGGCCAATGCCGACCGGCCGCTCACCGGCTACCCGAGGATCTTCGGTGACACCGGGACCGCGCGGTCGCTGCGCACGCGCGGTGCCGTCGAGGACGTCTCCGCCATGGCGAAACGTGGCGGACTGACCGTGGCGGACCTGGAGCGGCAGCAGTTCGCGAACCGCTCGCCCGCCGGTGACCTGGCCGCGGCCGACGCGGCGAAGGCGTGCGCCGCGCTGCCGGGCGGCAGGGCCACGGGCACCGACGGCAAGGCCGTCGACGTGTCGGCGGCCTGCGGGGTGCTGGAGCGCTGGGACCGGACGACGCACACCGGCAGCAAGGGCGCGGTCCTCTTCGACCGCTTCTGGCGCCGGCTCGTGGCGGAGGCCCGGTCGGCGGAGCTGTGGCGTGTGCCCTTCTCCGCGGCGGCTCCGGTGACCACGCCGAACACCCTGAACACCGCGTCCCCCGCGGTCGGCCGCGCCCTCGCCGACGCGGTCGCCGAGCTGCGGGCGGCGGACATCGCCCTGGACGCGCCGCTGGGCGCGCACCAGTTCGTCGTACGGGACGGCGAGCGCGTCCCCGTTCCCGGTGGCACCGAGGCCCTCGGCGTCTGGAACATGATCCACGGGGCGCCGTGGGACTCCGCCCGCGGCGGCTACCCGGATGTGCGGTTCGGCTCCAGCTACATCCAGGCCGTGGGCTTCGACGGCAGCGCCTGCCCCGTGGCCCGCACGCTGCTGACGTACGGCCAGTCCTCCGACCCGACGTCGCCGCACCACGCGGACCAGACCAGGCTGTTCTCGGCCGGGCGGATGGTCACCGGCCGCTTCTGCGAGAAGGACATCCTGTCCTCGCCGCGGTTGCGGGTGGTGCGGGTGAGCGAGCGCTGAGCGCTCCGTTCCCGTGCGTGACCGGGTGCCGCTCGCTCACAGCGGGCGGCCCCGGTCCTTCCAGTAGGGCTCCCGCAGGCGGCGTTTGTAGAGCTTGCCGTTGGGGTCACGGGGCATCGTGGTGAGGAAGTCGACGCTCCTGGGGCGCTTGTAGCCCGCGAGCGACCTGGCGCAGTGCGCCATGATGTCCGCCTCCAGGAGGGCGCCCGGCACATGTCCCTCGGCGGGTTCGACGACGGCCTTCACCTCCTCGCCCCAGTCGTCGTGCGGGACGCCGAAGACGGCCGCGTCGGCCACGGCCGGGTGGGCGAGGAGCACGGACTCGATCTCGGCGGGGTAGATGTTGACGCCGCCGGAGATGATCAGGTCGATCTTGCGGTCGCGCAGGAAGAGGTAGCCGTCCTCGTCGAGGTGGCCGAGGTCGCCGACGGTGAAGAAGTCACCGATGCGGTTCTCGCGCGTCTTGGCGTCGTCCTTGTGGTACGCGAAGCCGCCGGTCGTCATCCTCATGTAGACGGTGCCGAGCCGGCCCGGAGGAAGGCGCTCCCCTTCGTCGTCGAAGATCGCGAGTTCGCTGATGGGCCAGGCCTTGCCGACGGTCCCGGGCTTCTTCAGCCAGTCCTCGGCGGTGGCGAAGGCGCCGCCGCCCTCACTGGCCGCGTAGTACTCCTCGACGCAGTCCCCCCACCAGTCGATCATCGCGCGCTTGACGTGGTCCGGGCAGGGCGCGGCGCCGTGGACGGCGTGGCGCATCGACGACACGTCGTAGCCCGCCCGGACCCGTTCGGGCAGGCCCAGGAGCCGCTGGAACTGGGTGGGGACCATATGGGTGTGGGTGCACCGGTGGGTGTCGATCAGGCGGAGCATCTCCTCCGGCGTCCACTTGTCCATCACCACCAGGCGGTGGCCGATGTGCAGGGACGCGGCGGCGAACTGGAGCACGGCCGTGTGGTAGAGCGGTGAACAGACCAGGTGGGTATGGCCGTCGAAGGGCCTGATGCCGAAGATGCCGAGGAATCCGCCGAGGTGGGACTCCTCCGGGGGCTTCCCCGGCAGGGGGCGGCGGATGCCCCGGGGGCGGCCGGTGGTGCCGGAGGTGTAGTTCATGACCCAGCCGAGCGTGCGGTCCGGCGGCGGGGTGCCGGGCCGGCCGTCGAGGAGGCCCGCGTACGGGCGGAAGCCGGGGATGTCACCGACGGCGTGGCGGCCGGCCACGGGCAGGCCGGCCTCGTCGGCGGCGGCGGTCGCGGTGGCGGCGAAGCGCTCGTGGGCGAGGAGGACCCGGGCCCCGGAGTCGGCGAGGATCCAGGCGATCTCCGGGGCCACGAGGTGGTGGTTGACGGGGACGAGGTAGAAGCCGGCCTGGGTGGCGGCGAGGTGGGCGGTGAGGAGTTCGGCGCCGTTCGGGAGGAGGACGGCGAAGGCGTCCCCTTCCCGCAGGCCGGCTCCGCGCAGCCCGCGGACGAGTTGGTTCGCGGCGGAGTGCAGCCGGCCCGCGGTCCAGGCCTCACCGGCCGGGGTGACGAGGACGGCGCGGCCGGGGTCGGCGGCGGCCAGGGCCCAGAAGCCGTTGGGTGGTTGGGGCATGAGGTGGTCCGTCCTCTCGGTCATGGCCTTGCCCGCCGGGTACGTGCCGCTCGGGGGAGTTCAGCACCGGGCACGTCCCCCTCGGGCGCCGCGCCCCGGTCGGGGCCCGCTCGGGGACGTGACGCCCGCTCAGGGCTCGTCCGGGCACGGGGCACCGGCTCGGCGCCCGGCCGGTGGCGGCATGCCCGCCCCCGGCGCGCAGGGCACGAGCCCGCCCGCTCACGGCTCGTCCGGCCACGTCTCGTCCGGCCCGAACCCGCCCGGTCACAGCTCGTCCGGCCCGGGGCCGCCCGGCCACTGCTCGTCCGGCCGCATCCCGCCCGGTCACGTCCCCCCGCCCCCGCCCCCGCCCCGTCCGCGATCCGCCCCAGGCGCTCCACCGCCCGGGCGAAGTCCCTGGTGAGTTCGTCGAAGACGGCCCGCACGGGGCGCCGGGAGTTCATCCGGCCGACGATCTGGCCGACCGGCGTGCCCAGCAGCGGTGCGGCCTCGTACTTCTGGATGCGGGAGAGCGCCTCGGCGACGAGCAGCCCCTGGAGGGGCATGGGGAGGGTGCCGGGGCCGGCCGGGTCGTCCCAGGCGTCGGTCCAGGCGGTGCGCAGCTGGCGGGCGGGTTTGCCGGTGAGGGCGCGGGAGCGGACGGTGTCGCCCGAGCCCGCGGCCAGGAGTTTGGCGGTCAGGGCCGGGGAGTGCAGCTCGGCCTCGTCGGTGGTCAGCCAGAGGGAGCCGAGCCAGACGCCCTGGGCGCCGAGGGCGAGCCCGGCGGCGATCTGTTCGCCGCTGCCGATCCCGCCGGCGGCCAGCACCGGCAGCGGGTCGACGGCGCGGACGACCTCGGGCGTGAGCACCATGGTGGCGATCTCGCCGGTGTGGCCGCCCGCCTCGTACCCCTGGGCGACGACGATGTCGATGCCCGCCTCGGCGTGGCGGACCGCGTGCCGGGCGCTGCCCGCCAGCGCGGCGACGAGGACGCCGTGCGCGTGCGCGCGGGCGACGACGTCGGCGGGCGGCGGGCCGAGGGCGTTGGCGAGCAGGGCGATCGGGTGGTCGAAGGCGACGTCGAGCTGGGCGCGGGCCACGTCCTCCATCCAGCCCGTGATGCGCCAGCCCGAGCGGTCGCCGGGGCCCAGTTCGGGGACGCCGTGCCGGGCGAGCGTCTCGTCCACGAACCGCCGGTGGCCGGCCGGGATCATGGCCTCGACGTCGGCCTCGGTCACCCCTTCGACCTTCCGCGCCGGCATGACGACGTCGAGCCCGTACGGCCTGCCGCCGGTGCGGCCCTCGATCCAGTCGAGGTCGCGGTGGAGCGCGCCGGGGTCCGCGTAGCGTACGGCCCCGAGCACGCCGAGACCTCCGGCACGGCTGATGGCGGCGGCCACCGCCGGGAAGGGCGTGAAGCCGAAGACCGCGTGCTCGATCCCCAGCCGCCGGCTCAGCTCGGTCTGCATGGGCGGCAGGATGCCGCAGCCGGGCGGGCGAGGGAAGAGGTTTTCTGATGCAGCGTCAGATAGGGGTGGCCGGGCGCCGGGAGGGGCCGGGTCCTCCCTCTCGTCCCCCTGCCCGTGCCCCCGCCCGGCCCGCGCCCTGCGCACCGCCGCCACCTGGCGGTAGAGCTCCACCGCCTCCGTCGAGCGGCCGAGCTGCTCCAGGCAGTGGGCCTCGTCGTTGCGGCTGGTCAGGGCGTCCGGGTGGTCGGCGCCCAGGACGCGCTGCCGGGCCTGGGCGACCTCGCGGTAGAGGGCGAGGGCGTCCTTCCAGCGGCCGAGCCAGCCGAGTCCGACCGCGATCTCGCGGCGGCTGACGAGCGTCTCGGGGTGGTCGGTGCCCAGCAGGCCCTCGCGGAGCGCGCAGACGTCGCGCGCCTCGGCGAGCGCCTCCTCCCAGCGGCCGAGCCGGCCGAGGTTGACACCCAGGCAGTGCCGGGCGCGCAGGGTGTCGGGGTGATCGGGGCCCTGCGCCTGGGTGCGCTCGTCGACGAGTTCGCGGAAGAGCTTCAGGGCCTCCGCGCTGCGGCCGAGCCGGCCGAGGCAGATGCCCGCCTCGTAGCGGGCGGCGAGGGTGTCCGGGTGGTCCGCGCCCAGCACCCGCTGCCGGGCGGCGGCGACCTCGCGGTAGGTCCGCAGCGCGTCGGCCCAGCGGCCGAGCTGGCCCAGGGCGTAGCCGACCTCGTAACGGGTGACGAGGGTGTCCGGGTGGCTCGCGCCGAGGACCCGGGCGCGGGCGGCGGCGACGTCGCGCGCCATGCCGTACGCCTCCTCCGGCCGCCCCAGCCGGCCGAGGTTGAAGGCGAGGTTGTGGCGGCAGCGGAGGGTGTCGGGGTGGTCGGGGCCCATGGTGCGCTCGCGGGCCGCGAGCACCGCCACGTACACGTGGTGGGCGTCGACGTGCTTGCCGAGCTGCCCGAGGACGTACGCCGTCTCCTGCCGCGCGGCCAGCGTGTCGGGGTGGTCGGGGCCGAGCACCCGCTCGCGGCCGGCCGCGGCGCGCGCGTACTCCCGCAGCGCCTCGCCCGTACGGCCCTGCCGGCTGAGGGTGAACGCGGCCTCGTACCGGCTGGCGAGGGTGTCGGGGTGGTCGGGGCCGAGGACGAGCTCCCGCTCGGCGGCCACGCCCCGGTGCGCCTCGCCGGCCTCGGCCCAGCGGCCCAGCCGGCCGAGCCGCAGCGCCTCCTGGTGCCGCCCGGCGAGCCGGGTGAGGACCTCCGGGGACGGGAGCTCGGCGAGGGCGGACCGGCCGCCGGCGCCGGTGGCGGCCACGGCCGGCGGACCGGTCAGGGTGCCGGCCGCGACACCGGTCCAGGCGCCGGTCAGGGAGACGGCGGGGTCGGGCGGCAGGACCGGCCGGGGGCCGGGGCCGGTCGCCTTGGAGCCGGTGGTCATGTTCCTGGCCCAGCCGGGCAGCCGGGGCGGCTCGGGCAGCCGCACCGAGGCACGCGGCGGCCGCGGCAGGTTCCCGGGCAGCGGCCGGGGCAGCGTGCCGGCGTGGGCGGCCGGGCCGAGGGCGAGCAGCCGGGCGTGCAGGGCGGCCGCGTCGGGCGGCCGGTCGTCGGGGTCCTTGGCGAGCAGGTCGAGGACGATCCCTTCGAGGGGCTCGGGGAGTTCCGGGCACAGCTCGCGCGGCGGCCGGGGCGCCCGGTCCCGGTGGCCGACGAGGACGGCCCAGGCGTCGTCCATGTCGAAGGGCGGGGCGCCCGTGGCCAGCTCGTACAGCACACAGCCCAGGGAGTACAGATCGCTGCGCTGGTCGACGGAACCGCCGCCGATCTGCTCCGGCGACATGTAATGCGGGGTGCCCATGGCGATGCCGGTGCCGGTGAGGCGGGAGGAGAGGGACGACAGGGAGCCGTAGCCCATGTCGCCGAGCCGGGCGATGCCGAAGTCGCAGATCTTCACGCCGCCGTCGGCGAGCCGCATGACGTTGGCGGGCTTGAGGTCCCGGTGCACGACCCCCTGCCGGTGGGTGTAGTCGAGGGCCGCGGCGACCTGCTCCGCGATGTCGACGACGTCCGGCACGGGCAGCGGGTACCGCCGGTTGTCGTCCATGAGCTCGCTGAGGTTGCGGCCGTCGAGCAGCTCCATGACGAGGAAGAGCACGCCGTCGGACTCGCCGAAGTCGTGCACGACGGTGATGCCCCGGTGCTGGAGGGCCGCCGCGACCCGCGCCTCCCGCCGGAACCGCTCCCGCAGCACCCTCAGGTAGGAGTGCTCGTGCCGCGGCCCCATCGGCTTGAGGCACTTGACCGCGACCTGCCGTCCGAGCGAGGTGTCACGGGCGCGCCACACCTCGCCCATGCCGCCCCGCCCGATCCGGTCGAGCAGCTCGTACCGCCCCTGGATCAGCCTGGATTCCACCATCCCTCGCCGCCGCCCCCGTCGCGTCGCGTGCATCCCCCGGCCCGTCCAGTATGGCGGCCGCCACGTGCGGCTTGAAGACGGAAGGACGGCCGCCGGATACGGCCGGCGGGCGGCGCCCGGCTCGGGCGGGCGCGCTTCCGGAGGCCCGGAGGGCGCGGGCCGCCTTCCGGGGCACGCGGGCCGCCGCGCCCCGGCCCCCGGGCCGTTACGCGTGTAGCGCCCGGAGCCTTCCGGACGTCACGCCTGCGGCTCGGCCGCCGCCCCGCCGAGCGTGGTGACGACCACGAAGCGCAGGTCCGGCTGTTCGGCGGGGACCAGGACATGGCTGGTGACCTGGACGTCCGTGCCGCCGTGGCAGGGCAGCCGGAGCCGGAGGCGGTGGCCGCCGGGGTGTTCGACGACGGCGTGCTGCTCGGCCCAGATGCGGCGGCAGGTGCCGTTGGCGGCGAGGATGTCCGCGATCAGGGCCTGGATCTGGGCGTTCCGCGGGGCCCGGTGGCTGGCGACGCGCAGCATCGGCAGGTAAATGCGGGCGCAGGTGTCCTCCCAGCCCAGGATCTGCTCGCGGGCCTCGGCGGAGGTCAGCGCCCAGCGCATCAGGTTGGGCTGCGGGCCGAGGGTGAAGGGGAACCACTCCGCCATGGGGGCGTTGGCGGCGACGATGTTCCAGGCGGCGTCGGAGACGTAGGCCGGGTAGGGCGCCTGGTGTTCGAGGAGGGTCACGGTCGCCGGGTCCACAGCGGCCCCGTCCCGGTGCGCGCCGCTCACGGGCGGGCGGCGGCCGGAGACGCCGAGGAAGAGGGTGAGGGTCTCGGTCTCGCTGAGCCGCAGCGCCTCGGCGACCCGCAGCAGGAAGGCGTCCGAGAACTCCCGGGGCGCGCCGGTCTCCAGCGCCCGGTACCAGCCCTCGCTCACACCGGTCAGCCGGGCGACGTCGGCCTGGGACATCCGGGAGCCCGCGCGGTGTCCCCAGATGCGCAGCTCGGGTATCCGGCGCCGGTCGACCCGCTCGCGCCAGGCGCGCAGCAGCCGGCTGACGGACTGTCCGCCCACCGGTGTCGCGGCCGGGGCGGCCGGGCTTCCCGGCCGCGTCGGCGACTCGGGACTTTGGTCCTGTTTCACCTTCGGATCGCTCCCCCGGCTTTAACTGATCATTTGCCATGCCCGTTTCTACCGGATCCGGGCGGCGCTGACCAGTCCGGTCCAACTCCCGAACAATGCCCGTTCAGTTGTTTAACGATTGATTTGATTCCGCACCGCCTTCCGGGGACCCGCACTGGAACTCACGACACTGCGAGTGACGGATTTCCTGTTGCAGACTCTGAGTGCGAAGAAGGCGTCGCGGGCCTCGACCGGTCCGCGCTGCCCGATGCCGCGTGTCCGTGGAGGAGAACCCATAAGGATTCGTTGGAGGTGTCAGAATATGCGCTTTCAGATTCTCGGCCCTTTGCGGATCGCCGACGGCCCCGAGGTGGTCGTCCTCCCTCCGTCGAAACCCACCGTCCTGCTGGCCGCGCTGCTGCTCCGGCCGGGCACGGTGGTGTCGGTGGGTTTCCTGCGGCGGGCGATCTGGGGCGACGAGGAGCCCTCCTCGGCGAAGGCGGCGCTGCACGCCTGTGTGCTGCGGCTGCGCAAGACGTTCGCCAAGTACGGGCTGTCCGACGCGGTGATCGAGTCCGTGCCGGGCGGTTACCGGATCGCGGTCGAGCCGGGCTCCCTGGATCTCGTCCACTTCCGTGAACTGCGGGCGAGGGCACAGGCCGAGCGGGATCCGGAGGCCGAACTGTGCCTCCTGAAGGAGGCGCTGTCGCTGTGGCAGGGGCCGTTGCTGACCAACGTCCCGTCGGACCTCCTGCGCCGGGACGAGATGCCGCGGCTCGTCGAGGAGCGGCTGCGGACGGTCGAGCGGGCCTGCGACATCGAGCTCGCGCTGGGCCGTTGCGGCCAGGCGCTCGTCGAGCTGTGGGCGGTCGCGCGGGCCCACCCCGGGCACGAGCGGTTCCGCGAGCAGCTCATCGAGGCGCTCTACCGCACGGGCCGGCAGGCCGACGCACTCGCCGAGTACCGCGAGGTCAAGCGGTACCTCCAGGACGAGCTGGGGGTGGACCCCGGACCGGCCCTGCGCCGGCTCGAACTGAGCATCCTCCGCGGGGACGACATCGGACCGCGCCGGGAGGCGGGCGGCACGGACCCGGTCCCCGCGCCGGCCGCTCCCGTCCCCGCGCCCACAGACACCGACACGGCGGCGGCGCCCCCTCCGGGGCCCTCCCCCCTCGCCGCCGTGTCGGGCTTCACCGGCCGGGCGGCCGACGCCGCCGCGCTCGCCGGGCGGCTCACCGCCGACCGGTCGGGACCGACGATCGTGGTGCTCTCCGGCGCGCCCGGCATCGGCAAGACCGCCCTCGCCCTGCACACCGCCCGGCAGGTGGAACACGCCTTCCCGGACGGCCTGGCCGCGGTGCGGATGACGCGCGACGACGGCACGCCGAGGACTCCGGCCGAGGTGGCGGCCGAGCTCCGGCAGCGGGCCGGGGCCCGTCCCCCGGGCCCGCGGGGACTCCTGGTCCTGGACGACGTGACCGGCGCCGACCAGGTGCGGCCCCTGCTGCCGGCCGAGGCGGGCGGTGCCGTGCTCGTCACCAGCAGGCTCGGCCTCGCCGGGCTCCTCGCCGCGCACGGCGGCTGGGCCCACCGGCTGGGCACGCTCGCCGAGGAGGAGTCCTTCCGGCTCCTGGCGGCCGTCCTCGGTGACGGCCGCGCCGAAGCGGAACCCGAGGCGGTCCGCCTCCTGGCGGCGGCCTGCGGCCATTTCCCGTTCGCCCTGCGGATCATGGCGGCGCGCCTGCTCACCCGGCCGCGCCTGTCGGTGGCCGGCTGCGTGGCCTGGCTGCGCGAGGACCCCGTCGCCCGGCTGTCCCTCCCCGACGACCCCCGCCTGTCGGTGCCCAGGACGTTCACCGACGCGCTGGACAGGCTCGACCCGCGGCTCGCCGACGCGTTCCTGCGCGTCGGCTCCGCCCCTCCGGAACGGCTCTCGGTGACCGGCGCGGCCGGCCTGCTGGGAGTGGTCCCCTCACTGGCCGAGGAACTCCTGGAACGGCTGGTGGACGTGAGCCTGCTGGAAGAAGGGCCGGCCGGTCGTTACCACATGCACGAACTGCTCCGGAATTTCGCCCGCCGGGCCACCGGATATCAAGCCGGTCCCCCCGCGCTGACGACGCGCCACTGAATTCATCCGTCTCCTTCACGAGGTGTGAAACTCATGCTGGAAGCCTACGAAGCGATTGCCGAGACGCGGCCCCGGATCCGCCGGGACGTACTCTTCACGGAGACTCCGGACGGAGTGCTGTTCCACAACGCGCACGGCGGGTTCCATCTCAATTCCAGGTCCGGATACCGTTTCGCCACTCTGATAGTCCCGCACCTGAACGGGGAGAACCGGGTCGCCGACCTCTGCGAGGGGCTCGGCGAGCCCCAGCGGGCCATGGTCGGCCGGCTGGTGCGGACGCTGTACGAGCGCGAGTTCGCCCGTGACACCCCCGTACCGGACGGTCCGTCGGTATCGGGGACGGCTCCGGAGGTCGCGGAGCGCTTCGCCCCGCAGATCGCCTACGTCGACCACTACACCGACGACGCGGCACGGCGCTTCCAGGAGTTCCGCACCACGCGGGTCGCGGTCGTCGGCGACGACCTGATCGCCCGCTGGTGCGTGCTGAGCCTGGTCCGCAACGGCAGCGCCGCCGTCGGCCACCTGCCGGGCCTGGACACCCCGGAGAACCGTTTCGCCGAGGTACGGGCCGAGGCCGGCGCCCTCGCCGCCGAGGGCTGCCCCGTCGCCCTGGAGACGATCGCGACGGACGGGCCGGTGCGCTGGAGCGATCTGACGGGGTACGACGTCGTCGTGGTCACCGGCGGCCGCGAGGGCGCGCGGCGGCTCTTCCGGCTGGTGGCGGCCGGGGTGCCCGAGGGCACGTCCCTGATACCGGCGGCCCTCTTCGGGGACCGCGCCGTGGTCGGCCCGCTGATGACGCCCGGCACCGCGGGCTGCTGGGCCTGCGCCGTGCTGCGGCTCGGCGCCCACGGCGACGCCGCGGCGGCCGCCGACCTGTGGAGCGGCATCTGCCTGCCGGCCGGTGACGGACCGCCGGCCCGGGAGGCCGGCCGCGGCCTCTCCGCGATGATCGGCAACCTCCTCGGCTACGAGGTCTTCCGCCTCACCACGGGCGCGCTGCCCGCCGAGACCCGCGGCCAGGTGATCGTCCAGGACACCGAGTCCTTCGACGTCGTCGCGGAGCCGCTGCTCCCGCACCCCCGCTGCCCGTTCTGCCCGGCCCCGGAGGCCACGGGCACGCCGGCGCGCCCCGTCGCCCCGGAGGAGCCCGCGCCCGCCGGCGGCACCCCGCCCGGCCTCGACACCGAAGCGCTGCTCGCCGAGCTCAACGGCCGGCAGATCCTGCTCCGCCCGCACACGGGCGTCTTCGAGCGGTTCACGGACGAGCCCTGGACCCAGACCCCGCTGAAGGTCGGCGCCGTCAGCCTGCCCACCGGCCACGCCGGGCGCCGGAACATCACCGCCTTCGACATCCACACCGTCGCGGGAGCCCGCCTGACCGCCCTGAACGCGGCCGCGGGCGCCTACACCGAGCACGTCGTCCCACTGCGCGGCGTCCTCACCGGCGAGGCGCTCGACGACGCCCGCCGGGACACCCGCTCCCTCGCCCCCGCCGCGCTGACCGTCGCGAGCGGCCTCGCCGCCGACGCCCCCGAGCCGGCCGCGTGGGTGCGGGCCACCTCGCTGGCCGACAGGGAGCCGGTGCTGGTGCCGGCCGGCGCGGTGCGCACCTTCGGCCCGTACAACCGCGACCGGCTCCACACGCCGACCACCGCGGGCACCGGTGCGGGCCGGACCGCCGCCGAGGCCACGGCGCGCGGCCTGCTCTCCGCCCTGTGCCACGACGCGCTGGAACGCGCCGTGCGCGGCACGGGCGGGGCGGCCCTGGTGGCGCCGGAGGGGCTCGGGGACGACCCGGAGCTCGCCTTCCTGCTGAGCTCGGCCCGCAACCTCGGTGTGGAGTGCGAGCTCCTCGACCTCGGCGAGCCGGCCCGCTCCTCCGCGCACGTGCTGCTCGCCCGCGCCCTCCTCCCCCGGACCGGCGAGCGGATCTGGGCCGTGGCCGGCGAAACCGGCCGACGGCGGGCCGCCGCCGGGGCGCTGCGCGACCTGCTGGGCCAGGAGCAGCTCGGCCGCGAGCTCGCCGAGCGGGGCGAGCCGCCCGTCGACCTCGGCGACCCGCTGCTGGGCGACCTGGAGCCGGCGGCCCTCGCGGTCACCGGCACGAGCGGCGCCCGCCTGGACGAGGCCACCTCGTACCCGGCGATCCTGGACCGGCTGCGCGCGGCGGGGCGCGAGGCGCTCGTCGTGCCCACGGACTCCGCCGATCTGCTCGCCGGCGGCATCAGCACCGTCCGGGTGCTCCTCACCCGCGAGGGCGCGCGCACCACCGGGGCGTCCCGTGCCCACTGAGACCGCGGCACCCCCCTCCGCGCCGGGCACGGCCCCCGAGTGGGAGCGCGCGTGCCGGGACCTGGCCGCCCTGCTGCGTGACTCCCCCGCCGCGCCCGGGCCGGTCGAGGTCACGGCGCTCGGCTTCCGGGACGAGCTGTCCCAGGGGCCCTCGGCCGGCCACGGGCCCCGGACGCGCGTACAGCTCTACGGGCACCACGCGCTCGTCGGACCGTTCCCCCGCGCCGGTGAGGAAGCGGAGGCCGCCCGGCCGTGCCCCCGGTGCCTGGCCCGGCGCTGGCAGTCGGTGCGCGGCCGGGCGCTGCGCGACGCGCTGGAGCTGGGCTCGGGCACCAGGGCCGCGGGCGTGCCGCCGTACGCCCTGCCGTTCCTGGCCGACGCGATCGCCGCGCTGGTCACGGACCGTCAGGAGCGGGAGGCCGGACGGGCGCGCGAGGCGGCCACGACCGCGGAGGACCCCGGCGGGCCCGGAGCCGTCCCGGCCCCGCCCGTCTCCCGCGCCCCGGCTCGCGCGAAGGACGAAGCGGCCGCGGGAACCGGGGGCACCTGTCGCACCGGCACGGTCGGCGCCGACGGCCCCTTCCCCGCCGTCCACCTCGTCGACCTGGAGACCCTGCGCGTCAGCCGCCACCCGCTCGTCCCGGACGCGGAGTGCCCGGACTGCGGGCGCGGCGTCCCCGACAGCGCGGAGGCCGCGACGCTCACGCTGCGGCCCGCGCCCGAGCACCGGCCCGGCTCGTTCCGGGTGCGCGGCATCGGAGCCTACGACCTGCCGACGGAGGCGTTCGCCAATCCGGTCTGCGGCGCCCTCGGCCCCGGTGTGGTGCACGACGTGGCGTCGGCGACGACCTCGGCGACGATCGGCTGCTTCGAGCTGCGCTCGGGCGAGTACCTGCGCGAGACCTTCTGGGGCGGCCACGCCGACTCGTACGCGGACAGCGCCCGGATCGGCGTCCTGGAGGGCCTCGAACGGGCGGCGGGCATGCGCGCCCGCGGCCGGACGACGCGGGTCCGGGCCTCCCTGGAGGCCCTGCGGGCCCGGGGCGAGGCGGCCGTGGACCCCCGCGAGTGCGGCCTGTACCCGCCGGAGTTCCACCGCGCCAACCCCCGGGTCACCCCCTTCACGCCCGGACGGGAGATCCCCTGGGTGTGGGGGTACTCGCTGCGGGACCGCCGCCCGCTGCTGGTGCCCGAGATCCTCACGTACTACAGCACCCCGGGCCTGGAGAACCGCTTCGTGCAGGAGAGCTCCAACGGCTGCGCCTCGGGCGGCTCGCTGGAGGAGGCGGTCTACTTCGGGCTGATGGAGGTCGTCGAGCGCGACGCGTTCCTGCTGGCCTGGTACGGCCGGGCCGCGCTCCCCGAGATCGACCCGTGGACCAGCGCCGACCCGCGGACGCGGCAGATGGTGGACCGGCTGGCGATGTACGGCTACGAGGCGCGGTTCTTCGACACCCGGATCACCTTCCCGGTGCCGGTGGTGACGGCGGTCGCGGTCCGCCCCGACGGCGGCCTCGGCACGATGTGCTTCGGCGCGGGCGCCGGGCTCGACCCGGAGGCGGCGCTCGCCGGCGGGCTGTGCGAGATCGCCACCGACGCGGTGAACATCCGCGGCCGGGCCGAGCGCGACGGGGAGCGGCTGCGGGCCATGGCCGCCGACTTCGACAAGGTCCTGGCCCTGCACGACCACCCGCTGGTCTACGGCCTGCCGGAGATGGCCGGGCACGCCGCGTTCCTCCTGGCGGAGCGGGGGCCGAAGCTCCCGATGGCGGAGCTGTACGGGCCCGGCACCCGGGTCCTCGCCGCCTCGGGCGACCTCAGGGACGACGTCGAGCGGTGCGTGGCGGCGGTGACGGACGCGGGGTTCGACGTGGTCGTCGTCGACCAGACGCTGCCCGAGCAGCGCGACCTGGGGCTGCACACGGTCTCCGTGATCGTGCCGGGGCTGCTGCCCATCGACTTCGGATGGGGGCGGCAGCGTGCGCTCCACATGCCGCGGACGCGGACGGCGCTGCGCGCGGCCGGGCTGCGCGAGCGCGACCTGCGGCCCGAGGACCTCAACCCGGCACCGCACCCCTTCCCTTGACCCCCGCGCTCCCCTCCCGACTCCCCCCACTCCCCTGGCCGATTGAGCCGAACGAGCCGAACACCTAAGGAGAACCTGTGGGTTTCGCCCATGAATACGCGGCTGCGATCATGCACCGCGGCAGAATCCCCATGGAGCCCGTCGACTTCGTGCCCGACTGGTCGGACCGTCCGCGCAAGGGGAAGTTCTACCCGGGCGCCGAGTCCCTGCCGCTGCCGGACGGCGCCCTGCCGGACCCCGGAGCGACCGTGCAGGAGGGCGTCTTCGCCGCCTCCGGGCCCCGGGACGAACCGTTCACCCTGCCCCTGCTGAGCGGGATGCTGCTCGACTCGTACGGCCGGGTCGGCCGCCGCCTGGGCGTCCAGGCCAACACCGACCTGCCGTCCCTGCCGGTCTACACCGACGCCAACTGGTACCGGGGCACCGCCTCGGGCGGCGGTCTCTACCCCGTCACGGTCTACTGGGTCAGCGGCCCCGGCGGCCCCCTCGCCCCGGGCGTGCACCACTACTCCACGACGCACCACGCCATGCAGCGCCTGCTGACGGGCGACGTCTCCGGGGAGGTCCGCGAGGCCCTGGGGAACGGCACGGGCGCGGACCAGTTCCTGGTCCTCGGCGTCAAGTTCTGGCAGAACGCCTTCAAGTACAACAGCTTCTGCATGCACGCGGTCAGCATGGACGTCGGCGCCGTCCTCCAGACCTGGCGCATCTGGGCGCGCGCCCGCGGGCTGCGGGTCGAGCCGGCCCTGTGGTTCGACGAGGAGCGGCTGGCCCGGCTGCTGGGCGTCGACGTGGCGGAGGAGGGCATCTTCGCCGTCGTGCCGCTCTCCTGGGAGGGGCCGGAGACGGACGCCGTCGCCCCGGCGCGGGTCGCGGGCGGTCCCGCGCCCCGGGTGCGGCGCACCGAGAGCGAGCGCTCCCGCCGGGTGATCACTTTCGAGACGGTCCGGCGCGTCCAGGCCGCGACCGTCGGGCACGCCGCCGACCGCCCGGCGCCCGGCGCGCTCGCCCCGGCCGCCGCCCTGCCCGCCGGGGAGGGCGGGCGCGTGGCCCTGCCGGCGGCCCCGCCGCTGACCATGGACGTGCGGGAGGCGCTGCGGCGCCGGCGCAGCAGCTTCGGGCGCTTCGCCGCCGGGCGGCCGCTCTCCGCCGGGCAGCTGGCCGCCACCCTGGCCGCCGCCGCGTCGGCGTCGGTCGGCGGCGACGCCGCGGACCCCGGCGGGCCGCCGCTCGCCAAGCTGTACGTCTTCGTCAACCACGTGGCGGGCGTCGCGCCCGGGGCGTACGAGTACGTGGCCGACGACCACGCGCTGCGGCTGGTGAAGCCGGGGCCGCCGGGCACCTTCCTCCAGGAGAACTACTTCCTGTCCAACTACAACCTGGAGCAGGCCGGGGCCGTCGTCGTCCCCGCCGTGCGCACCGCGGCCGTGCTGGACGCGGTCGGCGACCGCGGCTACCGGCTGGTCAACGCCACGGTCGGCGCGGTGGCACAGACCTTCTACACCACGGCGTCCGCCCTGGGGCTGGGCGGCGGCGTCGCGCTCGGCTTCGACACCGTCTCCTTCGTCGAGGAGCTGGGCCTCGCCGGGAGCGGCGAGGCACCCCTACTGATCATGCTCGTCGGCCATGAGCGGCCCGGCTCCGCCGACTTCCGCTACGAGATCGCCTGAGCGGCGCGGGGAAGCCATGACCCACCACACCATCCCTGAGTCCCCCCTGCCCCCGGGCGACGACCCCACCTGGACGCTCGGCCCCCGGTTCATGCTCCGCGTCGCCGGGCTGCCGCTGGAGTCCGTGCACGCCCTGCGCTGCCCGGACACCGGCGACTGGGCCGACCGCGTGCTCCGCGCCGAGGCCCGGCTGCGGGCGCGGGGCGCCGGGCTCAGCGACCGGCTGCACCCGCTCGTCAAGGCCGCCGGCGACGAGCGCGCCCGGCGCCTGCTGCTGCGCCTGCGCCGGGAGGTGTTCAACGGCAAGCCGCCGGCCGCCCCCGAGGAGGCCGTCGCCCTGGTCGCCGCCGCCGACCCGGCGACCGCCGCGGCGGTCGGCGACTGGGTGCGCGACCGGCGGGCCCTGGAGGCGCTCCTCGCCGAGGGCGCCCCGCTGCTCGCCGCCGAGACGGCCCGCAGCCGCGCCGCGCTGCGCCGCCTGCTGGGCGAGGAACGGCTGCGGCTCGGGCTGCTCCTGGCGTCGCCGACGCTGGAGGGCCGGCTGGACGCGTACGTACGGACCGATCCGGCCCGGCGGCCGGACAAGCGGCTGCGCAAGGTCGAGCGCTCGGCGCTCGCGTACCTCTACCGGACCGCGCGCAAGACCAGCCCCTTCAGCACCTTCACGGCGGTGGCCCTCGGCCGGTTCGCCGAGGCCGGCCCCGAGGAGCCCGGCCGTCCGGAGAACGGGGAGGAGACGATCCGCCTGCCCGAGGTCTGGTCCAGCCACCCCCGGCTCAACGTCGTGGTCCTGGCCCGGCTCACCGAGCTGATCCTCGCCGACCCCGTCCGGCGCGCCGGCCTCCCCGTCGTCCTCGCCTCCGGCTGGGAGCACGACGACGACCGGATCCGCTACGTGCGCCGCTCGCTGACCGCGGGCGACGACGGCGCGGCCGTCACCTTCGACGTGGCCGGCGACCGGCTGTTCTTCCTCCGCCGCAGCGGCACCCTGGAGCGCCTGCTCACCCTCTTCACGCGAAGGCCCGACCCGCGCTACGGCGAGCTCGCGCGGTGGCTGGGCGAGGAGCACGACGCGGACCCGGAGGAGTGCGAGCGCTATCTGACGGCCCTGCTGGAGCTGGGCATGGTGCAGATCCCCTGCCTGCGCACGGACGTGCACGCGGCCGACCCGCTGCGGGCCTTCCGCGACTCCCTCGAAGCCGTGGGGCGTCCCTGGGCGCACGAGCTCGCGGAGGCCCTGGAATGGCCGATCGCCTGCGTCGACCGCTACCCCGCGGCCGGCACCGGGCTGCGCCGCGAGCTGCTGGCCGAGCTGCGCCGGTCCCTGGCCGACATCCAGCGGCACCTCGGCGCGCGGGAGCCCGCGCTGCCGCAGACGCTGCTCTACGAGGACGTGCGCGCCGGGGCCGACCCGGCGGCCGGGACCGCCGTGGTCTGCGACCCCCGGTCCTGGGCGGGCGACGACGGCGGCCCGCTCGCGTCGCTGCGCTCCCTGGAACGGGTCCTGCCCGCCTTCGATCTGACGCTGCCTCAGCGGATCACGTTCAAGGGCTTCTTCCGGGCGCGGTACGGCCGGGGCGGCCGCTGCGAGGACCTCCTGAAGCTCGTGCACGACTTCCACGAGGACTTCTACGACCAGTACCTGACGTTCGCCGCCCGCCGGCAGCCGTTCGGCGAGGACGGCGCGTACGTCCCCGAGCCGAACTGGCTGGGCCTGCCGCAGATCACGGCCGTGGACGCGGCCCGCGAGGAGTGGACCGCCCGGATGCGCCGGCTGTGGGACACCGCGCGGGGCGCCGAGGAGCTCCGCGTCCACCCCGGGACGGTCGACGCCGTCGCCGGCGAGCTCGCCGGGGCCGCGCCGGACTTCGCGCCGCAGAGCCACTTCCTCCAGCTGGTGCGCCGCGACGGCGACCCGCTGGCCGTGCTCAACCAGTCGTACGGCGGGCTCGCCTTCCCCTTCAGCCGTTTCACCCACTGCTACGACGACGCCGAGGGGGACGGCGGCACCCTGTCCGACCGCGTCCGGCACGCCGCGGCGGCCGCGCAGCCGGAGGGCGCGGTGTTCGCCGAGATCACCGGCGGCTTCGTCACCAGCAACCTCAACCTGCACGGGCGGCTCACGGACTACGAGATCGTCTGCCCGGGCGAGACCAGCTCGGTGCCCGAGGAGCACCGGATCCACCTCGACGACCTCTACGTCGAGGACGACACCGCCGCGGACCGGCTGGTGCTGCGCTCGCGGCGGCTCGGGCGCGAGGTCGTCCCCGTCTACCTCGGCTACCTCGTGCCCCTGGCGCTCCCCGAGATCCCGCGCACCCTGCTGCTGCTCTCCCCCACCTCCATGGCGCCGCTCGACGTGTGGGGCGGGGTCCCGGAGGGGACGCCCGAGAACGGGGTGACCAGCCGCCCCCGGGTGCGCTACGGCGGCCTCGTCCTCAGCCGGCGCAGCTGGACCGCCCCCGCGTCCGCGCTGCCCGCGCGCACGGCCTCCGGGCCGGAGGCCGACGCGGCCTGGTTCCTCGCCTGGCGGCGGTGGCGCGCGGAACACCGGCTGCCGCTGCGCGTCTTCGCGACCGTCACCCCGGCCGGGACGGCCGGCGGAACCGGGGCCGGCGCCGCCCGGGCCAAGCCGCAGTACGTCGACTTCGACAGCCCGCTCTCGCTGACGGCCCTGGACGGGCTGCTCAAGGACCCCGGGGACCGGGTGGTGCTCCGTGAGGCGCTGCCCGACGAGGACGGCCTGCGCGCCGTCTCCGACCGGGGCACCCATGTCGTCGAACTCGCCGTCGAGACCCTCCGCAACGACCGCAAAGGAACCGGTGCGCAGAAATGACCGTCTCCCGCCCCGACACCGCCCCGGCGGCCGCGCCCGGCGCCTGGCAGGCCCTGCACATCCACTACGCCGCGAACCCGGCGCCCCTGATGACCCGGTGCGTCGGCCCGCTCGTCGAGGGGCTGCTCGCCGACGGCCTGCTGGAGAGCCACTTCTTCATCAACTACTGGCTGGAGGGCCCGCACGTCCGGCTGCGGCTCAAGCCCTCGACCGAGGCGGCCACGGAGGCCGTGCTCGCCCGCGCCGAGGAGGCGGTCGCCGCCTTCCTCCGTGAGCGTCCCGCGCTCTACGAGGTCGATTCCTCGGGCTTCCTCAACGAGTTCTACAACACCCTGTTCGAGCTGGAGTTCCCGGAGGACGAGCGGGGCGGCTTCCTCGCGCCCGACGGGCGGATGAGGCTCAGACCGAACAACAGCTTCAGCCGGCAGCCCTACGAACCGGAGTACGGCAAGTACGGCGGCCCCGCCGGGGTCGCGCTCGCCGAGTGGCACTTCCGGCACTCCAGCGAGCTCGTCATCGAGGCCGTGCGCGGCATGAACCTCCACCTGCGGACCGTACGGCTGGGCACCGCGGCCCAGCTGATGATGGTGATGGCCGGCTGCTTCCTGCCCGACCGGGAGGAGCTCGCCGGGTTCCTGGACCGGTACCACGTCTTCTGGCAGAAGGCCTTCTCCGGCACCGGCTTCATCGGCTCCGACGAGTACGACCGCAGTTACGGGACCACCGGCCCGGCACTGGCCCGGCGCTTCGACGCGGTCCTGGACGCCCTCGCGCGGGGCGAGGCCGGCCGGCTCCCCCGCTTCCTGGGCGGCTGGGCCGCGCACTGCGCCGAACTGCGGGACCGGGCCACCGCGCTGGCCGTGGGCGGCGAGCTCGTCCTCCGCTCCTGGGACGGCACGGCCGACGAGCGGATCACCGACCCGGCCGCCGCCCTGCCCCTCCTGCTCTCCCCCTATATGCACATGACCAACAACCGGCTCCACGTGACGATCCGCGACGAGGCGTATCTGTCGTACGTCCTGGGGCGCGCCCTGCGCGAGGAGAGCCTCCGATGACCACCGGGCTGCTCGGACAGCGGCCCGCCCTGCGCGCGGAGGTGCTGCGCAGCGCGGCGCTGCGGCGCGGCCCGGCCCTGGTGCACCTGGTGAAGGACCCGCGCAGCGGGCAGTCCTTCGAGGTCGGGGTCAAGGAGCACTTCCTCATGGCCCGGCTGGACGGCACCCGCACGCTCGGCGAGATCGGCGAGGAGTACGCCGGCCGCTTCGGCCGCAGGCTCGGCGAGGCCAACTGGCGGCAACTGCTGCGGCTGTTGTGGGAGCGGGGGCTGCTGACGGGTGCGGAGCCGCCCGCGGCGGCCCCGCCCGAGGAGCGTGACGGGCGCCGCACGCTGCTCAAGGGCACGCTGCGGCTGACCGCGGACGCGGCCGCCACCACCGACCGGCTGCACAGGGCCGTCGGCCCGCTGCTGTCCGCCGCGTTCGTGGTGCCCGTGCTGCTGCTGGCCCTCGGCATGGAGGTGTGCGTCGGTCTGCGCCTGGGCGAGTTCGCACACGAGGCGTTCCGGCTGTTCCGGCAGCCGGCGGCGCTGCTCGCGGTGTTCACGCTGCTGTGGGTGAGCACCGCGCTGCACGAGCTGGCCCACGGGGTGGTGGCCCGCCGCTTCGGCGGGACCGTCGGCGAGATCGGGCTGCGCTGGCACCTGCCCATGGTGTTCATGTACTGCGAGGTCGAGAACTACCCCTACCTGCCCACCCGCTGGGCGCGGGTGGCCACCGCGGCCGCGGGCACCGTGATGAACCTGGCCTTCCTGCTGCCGTTCTGGCTGCTGTGGTCGCTCCTGCCCGGCGGCGACCCGGCGCGCGGCCCGCTGGCCGGGCTGCTCCTCGTCGGCTCGGTGCTGGCGCTCACCAATCTGGTGCCGCTGCCGCCGCTGGACGGCTACAAGATGCTCGGGCACGCCCTGGGCATGACCGACTACGCCACCGAGAGCCGCCGCTTCCTGCGGCTGCTGTGCGCCCGGGCGGTACGGCGCGGCGACGGCGTCGCCGGCTACCCGCGCGGGGCACGGGTCGCCTACACCGCCTACGGGCTGGGGGCGGTCCTCCTCGTCTGCGGCAGCGGCGCCGGGTTCGTCCTGCTCTGCCACCACTTCCAGGGTGACCGCTACGGCGTGTGGGCGGCCGTCGTCCCGGCGCTCCTGGTCGCCGCGCTGGTGGCGGCGACGGGCCCGTGGGCGAGACGCGGTGGCCGGGACGCACAAGCCTTGTCCGCAACGCGCAAGTGAAGCTGAGGAATCCATGACACAGAAGAAGCCGACCGGACAGGCGGCGGGGCCCGCGCTGGTGCTGGAGGGGGTGCGCAAGCGCTACGGGGACAAACAGGCCCTGGACGGCATCACCCTGACCGTGGAGCGCGGCGAGTTCTTCGGCGTGCTCGGCCCCAACGGCGCGGGCAAGACGACCCTCGTGGAGATCATGGAGGGGCTGCGCCGGGCCGACTCCGGCTCGCTGTCCGTCCTGGGCGCCTCCCCGTGGCCACGGAACATGGCGCTCCTGCCGCGCGTCGGGGTGCAGACCCAGAGCTCCGCGTTCTTCACCCGGCTGACGGCGCGGGAGCACCTGGCGACGGTCGCGGCGCTCTACGGCGCCGACCCGGCCGGGGTGGAGCGCACCCTGTCGCTCGTAGGACTGGCCGAACAGGGCGGCGTCCGGGTCGACGTGCTCTCGGGCGGGCAGCGGCAACGGCTCGCGATCGCCTCCGCGCTGGTCCACGAACCCGAGCTGATCTTCCTCGACGAGCCGACCGCGGCCCTCGACCCGCAGGCCCGCCGGGCCCTGTGGCAGGTGCTGCGCGGGCTGAAGGGCGCCGGGCGCACCATCGTCTACACCACCCACCACCTGGACGAGGCGGAGGCGCTCTGCGACCGGGTGGCGATCGTCGTCGCCGGTTCCGTGGTGGCCCTGGACAGCCCGGGGAAGCTGGTCGGCGCGGCGAAGGCGCCGACGCGGCTGCTGGTGCCGGCGGACCGGATCACGGTGGAGCGGGCCCGGGCGTTCGAGGGCGTCGACCGGGCCGTCGCCGAGGGCGGCTCGGTCGTCATCGAGACCCGGGCGGCGGGCCCGGTGCTGGCCGCGCTCGGTGAGGCCGTGGGCCTCGACGGCGTCCGGACGCGCACCGCGACCCTTGAGGACGTCTATCTGGAACTCACCGGTGAGCTCACCGGATCGGAGCGGCACGCATGAGTGAGCGAAGCGAACGAACGATCAAAAGGTGCGTGCCGTGCGCGGGCGGGCCCGAGCGAAGCGAGGGACACGCATGAGCGCGTACGGCGCACTGACCGCCGCGAGTTACCGCGCCTCGGTCAGGGACAGGACCACCGTCTTCTTCACCTTCGCCTTCCCCCTCATCTTCCTGGTCGTCTTCGGCCTGATCTTCCGCGGCAAGACGGTGGAGGAGAGCGGGCGCGGCTACATCGACTACATCGCCCCGGGCGTGCTGTCCTGGGGCGTCGGCAACGCCGCCGTCTTCGGGGTGGCGTTCACGCTGATGCAGTGGCGGCGCGACGACCTGCTGCGGCTCGTCCGGATGACGCCCACGCCGCTCACGTCCGTGCTCGCGTCGCGGTACGTCATCGCCCTGGTCATCGGGGCGGTGCAGGCGGCGCTGTTCATCGGGGTCGCGCTGCTGCCGCCGTTCGGCCTGCGGGTGGACGCCACCTGGCCGCTGGCGCTGCCGGTGCTGGTGTGCGGCATCACGGCGTTCCTCGCCATCGGCATGGTGATCGGGTCGCGGGCGGACACCCCCGAGGCGGTGGCGGCGGTCGCCAACTGCGTCATGGTGCCGATGGCCTTCCTGTCCGGCTCGTTCTACCCGCTCGACGCGATGCCGTCGTGGCTCCAGTCGGTGTCCAAGGTGCTGCCCCTGGGCTATCTCAACGACGGGATATCGAAGGCGGTCTCCGGGCGCGCCGACCTCGCGTCGACGGCCGTCGCCTGCGGTGGCCTCGCCGTGTTCGCCCTCGTCTTCGGCGTCCTCGCGCTCAAGACCTTCCGCTGGAGCAACGAGTCATGAGCACGGTCACCACAGGGTCCCCCATGGCCGGGGCGAGCGCGCTCCTCCAGCGGGCGCTCACCGAGCGCTTCCACGCCGCTCCCCGGCCCGCGGGCGCGGCGGAGCCCCTGGTCGTGCCGGTGGGCGCGGCCGACGCGTTCCGCCCCGGCGAGGACCCGTACGCCGCGCTCCGCGCCCGCGCCACCGTGCACCTCACCGCGCAGGCGGTGCTGATCGGCCCCTGGGGCACCACCGACGAGGCGACCGCGGCCTGCGGCAACTGCCTCGCCAGGCGCTGGCAGCGGCTGCGCTCGCGCTCCGAGCGCGACGCGCTGGAGGTGGGTCGCCGTATGACGGCGGCCGGGCCGTGGCCCGTCCTGCCGGAGTACGCCGTCGACACGGTCTGGGCCGTGTACGAGGCGGTCCTGCTCGGCGGCCGGCCGGCGGGCGCGGGCCGGCCCGCGGGCGAGTGGCACACCGCCGCGGACCTCCCGCTGCCCCAGGTGTCCCGGGTCGACCTGGCCACCCTGCGGATCACCACGCTGCCGCTGCTCACGGAGCCGTTGTGCCCCGCGTGCGCACCGGCGCCGGCGCCCCGGGAGCGGCTGAGGCTCGTCCCCCGGCCCAAGCCCGGCGCGGACGCCGCCCGGCTCCGCCCGGCCGGCTCGTACCCCTTGCCCCGGGGCGCGCTAGCCAACCCGGTCTGCGGCGCGCTCGGCGAGGGCACCTGGCTCAACGTCGCCTCGCCCACGACCTCCCCCGTCGCGGGCAGCGTCTTCGTGCGCACCTACGCGGGCCTGTCCGACGTCACCTGGAGCGGCCAGGCCAACTCCTTCGAGTCCAGCCGGACACTGGCCTTCCTGGAGGGGCTCGAACGCTACGCGGGCATCCACCGCCGGCACGGCGGCGCGCCCGTGGTGGCGGCCTACGACGACGTCCGCGCGGAGGCGGTCGACCCGCGCGCGTGCGGTACGTACGCCCCGGAGACCTACCGCGACGACCCGATGGTGGCCCCGTTCGACCCCGCGCGGGAGATCCCGTGGGTGCGGGGGTACTCCCTGCGCGACGACCGCACGGTGCTGGTCCCGGCCCGGACGGTCTACTACGGCGCGGGCGTGGACAGCGACAACTTCGTCTTCGAGAGCTCCAACGGCTGCGCGACCGGCAGTTGTCTGGAGGAGGCCGTCCTCTTCGGCCTGCTGGAGCTGATCGAGCGGGACGCGTTCCTGCTCGGCTGGTACGGCCGGGCCCGGCTCACCGGCATCGACCTGGCGTCCTGCCGGGGCGGCGCGGTGCGGGCGATGGCCGACCGGGCGGCGCTCCAGGGGTACGACGTCCGCGCCTTCGACAACCGCGTCGATCTGGCGGTCCCCGTCGTCACCGCGCTCGCCGTGCGGCGCGACGGCGGTCCGGGCACGCTGTCCTTCGCGGCGGGCGCGCGGCTCGACCCGGAGGAGGCCGTCGAGGCGGCGCTGTCGGAGGTGCTCACGTACCTCCCGCACCTGGACCGCCAGGTGGCGGAGCACCGGGCCGACCTGGAGGAGATGGCCGAGGACTTCTCGAAGGTCCGTCACCTCACCCACCACGCCAGGCTCTACGGGCTGCCGCGGATGGCCCGGCACGCGCGGGAGTACCTGGAGCCGGCGGCGGTGCGTCCGATGGACGAGCTGTACGCCGGCTGGCGGGAGCGGCGCCCGGCCACGGGGGACCTCCTCGACGACGTCCTGCTGTGCCGGGACGAGCTGACGGCCGCCGGGTTCGACGTGATCGTCGTCGACCAGACCTCGCCGGAGCAGGAGCGCATGGGGCTGCGCACCGTCTCGACGGTCGTCCCCGGGCTGGTCCCGATCGACTTCGGCTGGGACCGGCAGCGGGTGCTGGGCATGCCCCGGCTGCGGACGGCGTTCCGGCGCGCCGGCCTGCGGGACACCGACCTGACGGTCGCTGAGCTGCGCCGGGTGCCGCACCCCTTCCCCTGATCCCTCCGCTGCCCGGACGGACGCGCGCGGACGCCGGCAGCCCTCCCCGGGCGGGAGTTCCGTCCCGGGGAGGGCTGCCGGCGCGTGGCCCGAAGAAGATCAGGCGGAGCAGCTGGTGGTGCTGGTGGTGCTGGAGCAGGTGCTCGTGGAGCTGGAGCTGGTGGAACCGGCGAGGACCACCTCGCTGGCGTCCGAGTAGTCGCTGATCTCGAAGGTCTCCGACTCCAGCTCCAGGATCTCCTGGGCGAGGGAGGCGAGTTCCGTCTTCTGGGCCATGGCGGTCTCCTTGGCGGTCCGTGCGCGGCGGTCGCCCGCCGCGCCGTTCGTTCGTTGCTCCGCAAGTCCACCAGGGCCCGCTGACGGATCACTGTGCCGACCGCTGACGCGCGATGTCAGCGGGCGTCGCCGCCGGGTCCCTTCCGCGCGTCTCCGCGCACCTCCGCACCCGTACCGTCCTCCGGCCAGGAGTCACCTCGTGCTCACCGAAGACCTGCTCAAGACGATCACCACGTTCTATCTCGGCCTGCACGCCCACCCCGAGCTGTCCGGGGAGGAGGAGCGGACGGCCGCCGGGTTCGCGGACCTGCTGGCGGCGGAGGGCTACCGGGTGACGACCGGTGTCGGCGGCCACGGTGTGGTCGGCGTGCTGGAGAACGGCGAGGGCCCGCTGGTCATGATCCGCGCCGAGCTCGACGCCCTGCCCGTCGAGGAGCGCACCGGGCTGCCGTACGCGAGCCGGGTGACCGCGCCGGTGCCCGTCATGCACGCCTGCGGCCACGACCTCCACCTGGCCGCCGCGGCGGGCGCGGCGGGCGTGCTGGCCCGGGACAGGGGGCGGTGGCGGGGCACGCTGATGGTCGTCGGCCAGCCCGCAGAGGAGACCCTGAGCGGGGCGCGGGCCATGCTCGACGACGGCCTCTACGCGCGCTTCGGGCGCCCGGACGCGGTGCTGGCCCAGCACGCCGCGCCGCTTCCCGCGGGCATGGTCGCCCACGGCGCGGGCCCCGTCACGGCGGGCGGCGTCACCCTCCGGGCCGTGATCCACGGGCGCGGCGGGCACGCGGCCGTGCCGCATCTGGCGGTCGACCCGGTCGTGACCGCCGCCGCCACGGTGCTCCGGCTCCAGGGCGTGGTCGCCGCCGCGACGGCGCCGGCGGAGCAGGTCGTCCTCACCGTGGGCGAACTGCGCGCGGGCGACCGGGCCAACGTCGTGCCCGACCGCGCCGAACTGGGGCTGACCGTGCGCGGCTTCTCCGAGGACGCGCTCGACCGGGTCTGCGCGGCGGTGCGCCGGGTCGTACGGGCGGAGTGCGCCGCCTCGGACTGCCCCGAGCCGCCGGAGATCACCGTCGTGAACCGCTCCCCCGTCAACCTCCCGGACCCCGGCCTGACCGCCACCGTGCGCGCGGCCCATGTGGCGGCCTTCGGCGCGCCCCGGGTCGCGGGGTGGCCGCCGGCCATGGCCACGGAGGACTTCCCGCTGTTCGCTGCGGACGGGGTGCCGACGGCGTACTGGATGCTCGGCACGGCCGGCCCCCGCGCGTGGGCGGCGGCCCCGGGGACGTCCGCGGCGGAGAAACTCGCCGCGCTGCCGCCGAACCACTCACCGCTCTTCGCCCCGGACGTGCGGATCGCGCTGCCGACGGGGGTGACGGCGCTGGTGACGGGGGTTCTGTGCCGGCTGTCCGGCTGATCCTTCCGGGTGGCGTCCCGCCCCGGCCCCGCTCAGAGCACGTCGTGGCGCAGGAACGGATGCCGGCAGGTGGGCCGCTTGCAAGGCCCCATGCCGCCCGTCGCGGGCGCCTCGTACGCCGGGCACGGATGCGATGTGAACCGGCACTTGAAGCAGAACGAACCGCTCTCGTCGTCCGGGTCGCCGAACCCGGCCAGCCGTGAGCGGGCGTCCAGGTGGGCCTTGCGGAGTTGTTCCTCGGCGCGGTCGAGGTCGGCCTCGATCTCGTCGCGCGCCTTCTTCTGGGCGTCCGTGAGGTGGTCGTCGGGTGACATGGCTGGCTCCTCGGGAGGAGGGGGATGGTCTGCGACGTGCTCCGCACCGGGCCATCAGGACACGTCACCATCATCGCGCGCCGGCCCCGCCCGCGCATGGCGGCGGGCGCCGCCTCCGGGAACGCCGAAGGCCGGGCGCCCGCCGCGTTTCCGCGGTCGGGGCCCGGCCTTCCGGGGGGATGTACGAACCGGCGCGCGTCAGCGGCCCGGTTCTCGTGCCGACCGGCCTCAGACCGCCGCGGGCGCCGGGGCGGCGTCGGTGCTGTCGGTGGCCTCGGCGGGCTCCTCCGCGCCGGGGACCCGGTGCAGGCCCTTGCGGTCGTAGAAGCGGGTGACGCCGAAGCCGAAGAGGACCGCGACGACCAGGGCGATGCCCATGGCGGTCCAGGCGCGGGTGAGACCGGCGTCGGCCTGGGCGTCGTAGTACAGGATCGAGCGCATGCCGCCGGTGATCTGCCGGAGCGGCTCGAACTCGCCGAGCGCGCGGAAGAAGTCGGGCAGCGCCTCCAGGGGCACGGTCGCCCCGGAGGAGGGGACGGCCATGGCGACGAAGATGATGGCCGAGAGCAGCATGCCGGGGGTGCCGAAGGCGGCGAGCAGGGCCAGCGCGCTCAGGCCGACGACCGCGATGGTGCCCACGGAGTAGAGCCACAGCAGGCCGAGGTGGGAGGCGTCCATGTCGAGGATGCCGACCGTGGCGAACTCGACCAGGGAGCCCATGACCACCGAGAAGGCGAGCATGAGGACGGAGCCCACGGCCAGGGTGCGGACCCGGCTGGTGCGCTGGAGGGGCATGCGCTGGCGGAACGGGCCGAAGTCGCTGTGCAGGTAGCCGAGCGCGGTGTCCACCTGGGAGGTGATGACGTTGGCGCCGAGCATGCCGCAGACGAGCAGGACCAGGGCGTAGTAGAAGGCGCTCAGGCCCATGGCGCTGTGCGAGCCGAGCGGGTGGCCGTCGGCCACCTCGACCGTCACGGGGTCGGCGAGCATCAGCTGGGCGGCCGGGGCGAGCTTGGCCCCCTGGGCGTTCGCGCGCTTGAGGAGGTCCTTGCCGAGCTGGGCGGACGCCCCGTGCGCGGCCTTCTGGTTCGCCTGGCTCGCCATGGACGAGCCGATGCTGCCGGCCGACTGGTTGGTCAGCACGGTCAGGACCGGCCGGACCGGCTGCTTCTGCTGCGGGGCGGTGAGCCCCGTCACCGTGGCGGTGAAGTCCTTCGGCACGACGAGGGCGCCGTAGAGCTTGCCCTGGCCGAGCCGCTTGTCGGCCTCCTGCCGGCTGAGCACCTGCCAGTCGAAGCTGTCGTTGCTCTCGGCGTTCTTCTTGATGCCGGAGACCACCTGGTCGCCGAGGTTGACGTGCTTGCCGCCCGTGTCGGCACCCTTGTCGCTGTTGACCAGGGCGACGGGCAGGTCGCGCAGGTTGCCCTTGGGGTTGACGTTGCCGCCCACGTAGAGCAGGGCGAACAAGGTCGAGACCACCGCGACGATGAGTCCGGTGCCTATCCACAGCCGGGGGCTGCGGAGCACGGACGGGTGCTGAGGGGAAGGCATGAATGCTCCGGTGCGTAACACTACGTAACTGGATACTTGAGGTATCTAGTGCTAGATAGTGGCAGTATCGAGTTGAGGTGTCCAGTCGTGTCCGGTCGCCGGCGGCAGGCGCCCGGCCGCACCACCAGTCGAGGAAAGCCGCATGAAGATCTCGGAGCTCAGCCGCACGACCGGTGTGCCGGTCGCCAGCATCAAGTACTTCCGCAGGCAGGGGCTGCTGCCCGCCGGCCGGGCGACGGCCGCCACGCTGGCCGAGTACGGGGACGAGCACGTCCAGCGGGTCCGGCTGATCAAGGCGCTGACCACCCTGGGCGGGCTGTCGATCGCCGCCACTCGCGACGTCCTGGCCGCGGTCGACGGGGCCGACAGCCCCGACGGCACCCTCAAGGCGATCAGCTACGCCCTGCCGGTGCCGGTCGCCCAGGCCCCGGCCGAGGACGCCGACCAGGAGGCGGCGGCCGAGTCGGCCGCGGCGGCCGACGCGGCGGCCCTCGTCGCGGCCATGGACTGGCGGGTCGCCGCCTCCTCGCCGCACGTCCAGGGGCTGACGGCGGCGCTGCGGGAGCTCCGGCGGCTCGACGCGGGCTATCAGCCGGACCGGCTCGTCGCCTACGCGGAGCTGGCCCACGCGGTCGCCGGCCTCGACCTGGAGCGGGCGGCCGGCTTCGACGACTCCCCGGCCCTGGCCGAGCAGGCGGTCATCGTCCTCGCCCTCTCCGGGCCCGTGCTCGAACTCCTGCGCAGGCTGGCCCAGGAGGACCGGGTCCGGCGCCGCATGGGGCCCGAGGGGAACGGTGATGTTCTGCTGTGACGTCCGGCCCGGGTCAGCGGCGCACCCGCGGCATGCCCAGGCCGAGCCAGGAGATGATCTCGCGCTGGATCTCGTTGTTGCCGCCGCCGAAGGTGAAGATGACGGCGCTGCGGTAGCCGCGCTCCAGCTCGCCGTGGAGGGCGGCGCCGGCCGAGCCCTCCTTGAGGGGGCCGGCGGCGGCGAGGATCTCCATGAGCCAGGCGTAGGCGTCGCGGCGGGCCTCGGAGCCGTAGACCTTGACGGCCGAGGCGTCCTGCGGGGTGAGCTCGCCGCGCTGGAGGGCGTCCACCATGCGCCAGTTGAGCAGCTTCATCGCGTCGAGCCGCACGTGCGTACGGGCGAGCCGGCCGCGCACCCAGCCGAGGTCGGCGACCCGGCGGCCGTCGGCCAGCTTCGTGGCCGCCGCCCAGTGCTGGACGTCGCGCAGGGCGCTGATGGCGGTGGTGCCGTGCGCGGCGAGGGTCACGCGCTCGTGGTTGAGCTGGGTGGTGATCAGCCGCCAGCCCCCGCCCTCCTCGCCGACGAGGTCGGCGACGGGCACCCGGACGTCGTCGTAGTAGCCGGCGGTGGTGCCGTGGGAGGCGAGCGTGCTGATGGGGGTGCAGGAGTAGCCGGGCGAGGTGGTGGGGACGAGCAGGATGCTGATGCCCCGGTGGGGCGGGACACCCTCCTCCACGGGTGCGGTGCGGACGGCCAGCCAGATCCAGTCGGCCGTGTCCCCGTTGGTGGTCCAGATCTTCCGGCCGTTGACGACATAGGTGTCGCCGTCGCGCACCGCGCGGGTGCGCAGCGAGGCCAGGTCGGTGCCGGCGTCGGGCTCGCTGTAGCCGATGGCGAAGTCGAGCTCACCCGAGAGGATGCGCGGCAGGAAGTACGCCTTCTGCTCGGGGGTGCCGAACCGCATCAGGGTGGGTCCGACGGTGTTGAGCGCCATGAGCGGCAGCGGCACACCGGCCTGCGCGGCCTCGTCGAAGAAGATGAACTGCTCCATGGGCGTCATGCCGCTGCCGCCGTACTCCTCGGGCCAGCCCACGCCGAGCCGGCCGTCGGCGCCGAGCCGGCGGATGGTGGCCCGGTAGAAGCGCTTCTGCTCGGCGGGGTCGAAGTGGCGCGCGTGCGCGTCGCCGGGCACCAGCTCGGCGAAGTAGGCGCGCAGTTCGGCGCGGAACCGCCGCTGTGCCGGGGTGTACTCGAGGTCCACCGTGCCCTCCCGGGTCTCGCCGCCGCCGTGACGGCGCACACAGTAGAACCGGTTCCAGAAATACGGAAGGGCGGGGGCGGCCGGCGTGGTGCCGGATCCCGCCCCCGCCCTCCCGGACGGTTCGCCGGTGCCGCGGTCAGCGGCCCGCGTGCTTGCGGTGCCGCCCGCCGGAGCCGGCGGGCGCGCCGGACGGCCGGCGGCGGCTCTGCGGCACCGAGCCGTGGGTGTGGTGGCCGGCCTCGGCCGCCGCGAGCTCGGCCCGCTCGCGTTCCAGGCCGAAGCGCTCCATCAGGGGGATCCGGTGCAGGTTCGGCAGCAGCCAGACGTGCCACAGACCCGTGACGAAGGTGATCGCCGAACCGGCGATCAGCACCGAGCCGAAGGTGTCGGTCGGGTAGTGCGCGCCGACGTACATCCGGGAGAAGGCGACCAGCAGCACGGCGAGGACGCCGCAGACGAGGACGGTCCGCCGGTGCCGGCTCTCGCGGAGGAGGAAGTACGCCGCGATGACGACGGAGACGGTGAAGGCCGTGTGCCCGCTGGGGAAGCTGTTGGAGCCGATCTCGGGGTCGAGCATGAACTCCCGCGGCGGCCGGGGACGGGCCACGACAGCCTTCGCGATCTGTGTGCTGTTCCAGCCGACCGCGACCACGAGGAAGGTCGCGGCCGCCTTCGTCGGCCGGCGGCGGACGAACAGCAGCCAGCCGCTCCAGATCGCGAGGATGATGACGCCCGCCACCGGCGAGGCCAGATAGCTGACCCCTTCCATCACGTGGTTCAGCCACTCGGCGCGGGTGTGGATCTGGATCGTGCGGTCCAGCCGGAGGTCGTGCGGCTGGATCAGTTGGGTGTGCGCGGCGACCATTCCCAGCGCGATCGCGACCGCGAACAGCAGAATGGAATTGCGCAACCAGTGGCGCACGTACGGCATCGGTGGGGCGTCCTTTGTATCGGTAGGGCGGTACCGGCACGGCAGTACACGCGAAGGTGACGAATGCGCGCCGCGCGGATGTCCTCGGCGCGGCTGTACGGCAAAGCTACACGCGCCGCGGACCCGCTCCTCGGGGACGCCGGTCCCCGCCCGTGAGCAGGGACGATGCGTGAGGGAGTTATACCTGACGGTCACCGCCGGGGCGGGGCCCGGGGTGCGGGTTCAGCCGATCGTGGCCCCCCGGGTCAAGGCGCCGGTCAAGGCACCGCCCGGCGGGTCGCGCGGCCGGGCGCCGGGGCCGGGCCGACGCGGTGGCGGAGCTCGGCCGCGCCCGCTCCGGTGAGCCGGTCGAGGCCGGCCGGGCGGCCGGTGAGGGCCAGCAGGATCGCGGCGATGGGCCCTTCGACGTCCCGGCCCTCCCCGGCCACCCACACGGCGTCCGTGGCGGCGAAGCGCAGGCCGTGCAGGCGCTTGCGGGCGTGGAAGGGGAAGCCCATGGTCCAGACGCGGGTGGCGGCGGCCGCGGCCGCCGGCGGCGGCATCTCCCGGGGGCGGCCGAGCGGCAGCGCGATGTCCTGGCCGTGCACCAGGAGGTCGACGAGGGGCTCCAGAGGGGTCGTGCCCACGGCGTGGCGGCGTGATCCGGCCAACCCGCGCAGCTCGGCGGCCAGCGCCGCCGCGGGGCGGTGGGCGGCG
This sequence comes from Streptomyces albireticuli, assembly GCF_002192455.1. NCBI lineage: Bacteria > Bacillati > Actinomycetota > Actinomycetes > Kitasatosporales > Streptomycetaceae > Streptomyces > Streptomyces albireticuli. The sequence goes on along the minus strand of NZ_CP021744.1, from coordinate 6,681,144 downwards.
TAGCGGCGGGCCGTGTCGCGCACCATGCGGTCGAGGCTGCCGCGGGCCCGCAGGAGGCCGATCAGCACGGCCCCGGGGCCGGTGCGGGACAGGGCGAGGTGCGCGGCGACGTCGCGGACCCGCCAGCCCTCGCACAGGGAGGGCCGCTCCCACTCCTCGTCGGAGAGCTCGTCCAGCAGGTCGGCGAGGCCCAGCCGCTCGGTGTCGGTCGCCTGCCAGATCTCGTCGGTGTCCATCGGGCTCACCCCCTCGCACAGCGCGCGCGACCAACTGTCCATTTTAGCCGGATTTCGAGTGGAACAACCCTGTTCCTTCGGTGCCACTCCGACCCCGGGCGGGCCGCCGGCCCCTCGCGGCCCCCTGGCCGGATCCGGACCCCGCCCGGTCAATTCCGCTCAACGGTACGACCGTTGACGGAGTCCTGCCCCGTGTACACCTCCGACCGGACACAAGGAACCGCACAGCACCGCACAGCACCGCACAACCGCACAGCACCACACCGAACGCACACGGGAAGAAGGAGCGGGAACGCATGAGCATACGTACGGTACGCAGGGCACTGGTGGGGGCGCTGGCCACGGCCGCGGTGACCGCGGGGGTCCTCACCGTCCCCGCCTCGGCCGCCGCGGGCGGCCACGACCCGCACGCGGCCACCCGGGCCGCCATGGAGGCCCAGGTGAAGGCGGGCATCCCCGGGGTCCTGGGGCAGGCCCGGGACGGCTCCGGGGTCTGGAAGGCCGCCTCCGGGGTCGCGGACCTCACCACGCAGCGGCCGCGGCAGGACCAGGACCGCTTCCGGATCGGCAGCGTCACCAAGGCGTTCGTCTCCGTCGTCCTGCTCCAGCAGGAGGCCGAGGGCAGAATCGACCTGGACGACAAGGTCGACGACTGGCTGCCCGGCACCGTCCGGGGCAACGGCCACGACGGCCGGCTGATCACCGTCCGGCAGCTGCTCAACCACACCAGCGGCATCTACAACTACACCGACGACCCGGAGTTCCGGAAGACGATCACCACCGGCTTCCCCGAGCACCGCTACGACACCTACACGCCCCGGCAGCTGGTCGGCATCGCCACCGCCCACGCGCCCACGTTCCGGCCGGGCAAGGCCTGGGGCTACTCCAACACCAACTACGTCCTCGCCGGGATGATCGTGGAGAAGGTCTCGGGCCGCTCCTACGCCCAGGAGATCGAGCGGCGGGTGATCAAGCCGCTGGGCCTGCGCGCCACCACCCTGCCCGGCACCTCGTCCGGGCTGCCCGGCCCGCACGGCCGCGGCTACAGCAAGCTGGAGGACACGCCCGACGCCAAGATCTACGACACCACCGAGCTCAACCCCTCCTGGGGCGGCGCGGCGGGCGAGATCATCTCCACCGCCGGCGACCTCAACCGGTTCTACCGCGCGCTGCTCGGCGGCGAGCTGCTGCCGCGCGCCCAGCAGCGCGAGCTGCTCACCGTGGTGCCCGTCGGGAGCGCGGGCCCCGGCGGCTACGGCCTCGGCGTCTCCAAGGTGACGCTGTCCTGCGGGACGGACGTCTGGATGCACTCCGGTGGCATCCACGGCTCCACCACCCTCGCGACGTCCTCGGCGGACGGCCGTCACACCAGCGCCTTCAACCTCAACGGCGACTGGACCGGTGACCTCGACGCCCTGGTCGAGGCCGAGTACTGCGGTACGGAGGCCCGGCCCTCCGCCGCACCCGGCCCGGTGACGGCCCTGGCGGCCCTGACCGACCTGCGCTGATCCGGCCGGACCGGCCGGGAACGCGTGACGGCTCCCGCCGGACGTCCCTGGGGACCTCCGGCGGGAGCCGTCGTACATACGGGGGCCTGGTCAGCCCTGGCAGACGCCGCGCGCGTAGTCGAAGGTGGCGGTGGCCTGCGAGTACTGCCACTGCGGTGCCAGCAGCTTGGCGTCGAGCTGCTTGGCCGCGTCCGGGCTCTCCACCATGTAGCCGAAGTCCTGGAGCCACGACGGGTAGAGGTTCTTCGAGCCGACGTAGAAGGCGGAGCCGTCCACGGAGACCAGCTTGTGGTGCTGGGCGTAGGGGTGGCCGTCGGCCCACTTCGGGTTCGCGGAGCTGCGGAAGGTCGCCAGCTGGAGGTTGGAGCACATGGCCGTCTTCGCGGAACCCTGGTCACCGGTCAGCAGGGCGAGGCGGTTGCGGAGCAGGTCGCTGACCTCGTTCAGGGACTTGATCTGCGAGTAGCCGCCGCTGCCGACCGCGCCGCGGTTGGCCGGGTCGCTGACGACGATGCGGACCTTGACGCCGGCGGCCATCTTCGCGGCGAGGGCGTCGTAGAGGCGCACGTCGTAGCGGGGCAGCGGCGGGCAGGTCGCGTTGAGGTCCTGCTGGGAGATCTCGATGTGGCTGCTCGCGCTGGCGACCAGCGCGCGCAGGGCGCTCTCCTCGGGGTTGACCGTGTCGTAGTCGCGGTCGGCGTTGGTGCGGTCGGGCAGGCCGACGACGCACTTGGTGTCGGACGCGGTGGGCAGCGTCGGACGGAAGGAGGAGGACGGGTCGCTGTCCTTGATGCCGACGCCGAGGCCGCCGACGGCGATCACGGGGACGTCACCGGTGGGCTTGGCCGCGCCGGCGTTCGCCTCCTTCTCCATGGCCGGCATGCAGCCGGCGCCGTTGGAGGACGCGAACCAGACGCTCGCGATGTTGCTCTTGTTCTCGCACGTCCAGGACCAGAGCGTGTCGAGGTACTTGCCCGCGGAGCCGGCGGCGGGGCCGGTCAGGGCGAGGTCGACGTCCGACACCGGGTGCGCGGTGTCGAGGTAGTCGTCCTTCCAGCTGTTGATGCCGCCGGTGATCGCCGACTGGCCGTCGACGACGAGGAGCTTCGAGTGGTTCCACGAGAAGGCGGTCTTCGACGTGGTCATCGAGGCGACGTTCAGGGTGACGTTGCCGGCGGCCTTGCCGAGCTTGGACACGAGCTCGTCGCGGTACTTCGAAGGCAGCACCGTCGCGTGGTAGACCGGCGCGGCGCCGACGAGGACGCGGACCTTCAGCTTGTTCCCGGACTCCGCCGAGGACTTGAGGCCGGCCACGATCGCGTCCTGGAACGCGCCGTTGGGGAAGGGCGCCAGCGTGGATATGTCGACGGTGCGCTGTGCCTTGGAGATGTTCTCGGTCATCTTGGCGAGCAGCCGCTTGGTGCCGGGGCGGTCGGCGCACTTGTCGTCGCCCCAGCAGCCGGGGGTCTGGAGCAGCCAGTCGGCGGGGTCACCGGCGGAGGCGTCGAGCTTGTTGCCCGCGGTGCGCTCCCACACGCTCCCTTCGAGACCGGGCGAGACCTGACGCAGCGTCTTCTCGACGGCGTCCAGGTGCGGGGTCGGGGAGCCGGAGTCGGCGACGGCCGGGGCGGCGGGCAGCACGGCGAGAGCGACGGCCGAGGCCGCCGCGCACCCGGCGAGGCGGTTGAGACGGCGTAGCCGGTGGCGAGCCATTTCGCATCCTTATCGAGGTGTCAAGAACGGGGGTGTGTCGATGGGCGGGACGCGGGGACGGCGTCTCGCGGATCCGCGTCCGCCGGTGACGGTCGGTACGCGCAAGATCAACTCCTTGAAGTTACCAGTCCGGAAGGGGTGCTTGGACACCATGGGGCAAGCCGGAGCGAGCCCGGACGGGTCCAGGGATTTCTGGATTCAGCCCTTGACAATTCCCATGGAATCCCCTGTTCCAGCGGCTCGGGGGTGCGGGGCGGGGTACCGAACCCCGACTCAGGTAGGGGTCGTTCGTACGCCTCGCGGAGGAGTCACACCCCGGATCGGGGCCCTCAGATGTATGCCACACAGGCTTCCGGGCTGATTACCCGCCCCGCCGCCACGGCCTAGATTTCTTGATCAACGGTGGGCGTTCCCCGCTCCCCCCGGATCCAGAAGTGAGGCAGGCATGTACGGCAAGGCTTTCGCACCCGAATACCGGGGCTCCCTGGGCGACCTCTCCGTGAACGCGTCGCTGGAGGAGGTGCTGGCGAAGGCCACCGAGCAGCTGCGCAGAGCCGAACGGGGCGGGAGCGACCTGGAGTCGGCGCACGCCGGACTGGCCGTCGCGGAGGCGAGCCGCCGGCTCGGCCGGGTCGCGGAGGCCGAGCGGGCGTGGAAGGACAGCTACCGCGCCGCCCGGCGCGCCGCCGACCTGGGGGCGATGGCCTGGGCGGTGTGGAGCGGCGGCACCCTGGCCCGGCAGCGGGGCGACCTCGCGCTGGCCCGGCGCTGGCTCGCCACCGCCGCCGAACTCGCCGAGCGCGGCGGGGACATCGTGGCCCGCGGCTACTCCCTGGCCGGGCTCGCCGAGACCGGCCGGATCCAGGGCGACTACCAGGCCGTCGGCGAACTGCACGAGAAGCTGCTGGCGGAGGCGCGCAAGCGCGGCGAGGCCCGGCACACGGTGTGGGCACTGGAGGGCATCGCCCAGATGCACCGCAACACCGGCTCGTACGACACCGCGCTCGCGATGTTCGAGGAGGCGGCCGAGATAGCCGGGCGGGCGGACGACGCCCGGGGCCGCGCGTGGGCGCTGCGCGGCATCGCCGATGTGCGCTCCGCCCGCGGGGAGACGGAGCCGGCGCTCGCGCTGCTGTCCGAGGCCGAGGCCGCCTGCCGGGAGATGCGGCTGGTCAGCGCGCTGGCCTACAACCACAAGATGCGCGGCAACGTGTTCTTCCGCGCGGGCCGCTACGAGGAGGCGAAGGAGGCCTACGCCGGCGCCCTGGAGGAGTTCCTGGCCATGGACGAGCCGCGGGGCGCCGCGCTGGCCCGGCTGGGGCTCGTGAAGTCCCGCGCCCGGCTGGGGCGCGCCGCCGAGGAGACCGCCGCCGAGCTGGACGAGCTGCACCGCACGCTCGGCGGGATCGGCCTGCTGCACGCCCGGGACATGGTCGACAAGGCCCGCGCCGAGCTGGGCCTCACGCCCGTCGGCGCGGCGGCCGCCTGCTGAACTCCCCCGCTCCGCGCCTTCCTCGGGGCGCCCGGCGTCCGCCGCCGACCGGCCCCGCCCGAGAAGGTCACGCTCCGGCCCCGCTCACGAACGGCCTCCGCCCGAGAAGGACACGCTCCGGCCCCGGCCACGACCGGCCCTCGTCCACGACCACGGAAAGAGAAGCTCCCATGACCTCGCAGACCGGCCTCCAGGTTCCCGTGCCACCCGCCCTCGACCGCTGCCGGAGCCTGGTGGAACCCGCCCTGACCACGGCCGTGCGGAGCCTCCACCCGCTGCCGCGCCTGATGACGTCCTTCTCCCTCGGCTGGTGCGACGCCGACGGCAGGCCCACCGCCGCGCCCGGCGGCAAGGGCATCCGGCAGGCCCTCGCCGTCCTGGGCACCGAGGCCGTGGGCGCGCCCGGTGACCTCGCCGTGCCCGCCGCGGTGGCCGTCGAGCTGGTGCACACCTTCTCGCTGGTGCACGACGACATCATGGACGGCGACGAGCGGCGCCGGCACCAGGAGAGCGCCTGGAAGGCGTTCGGCACCGGCCCCGCGGTCCTGACCGGCGACGCGCTGTTCGCGCTGGCCGTGCGGACGCTGGCCGGCGCCGGCGGCGACCACAGCGGCACGGCCGTCCGGCACCTCGCCGAGGCCATGGGCGAGCTCGTCCACGGACAGGCCGACGACCTGGTCTTCGAGAGCCGGCCCTGGGTGGGCCCCGACGCCGTCGGCATACCCGAGTACCAGGCGATGGCCGCCCGGAAGACGGGCGCCCTGCTCGGCTGCTCGGCCGCCCTGGGCCCGGTCCTGGCGGGCGCCCCGCCGCTGCTGGTGGGCGCGCTCTCGGAGGCCGGGCGGCAGCTGGGCCTCGCGTTCCAGGCCGTCGACGACCTGCTGGGCATCTGGGGCGACCCGGCGACCACGGGCAAGCCGGTCCACAGCGACCTGCGCCGCCGGAAGAAGACCCTCCCGGTGCTCGCCGCCATGGCCCTGGACCCGGCGGCCGCCCGGCACCTGGTGGGGCTGCTGGGCTCGGGGATGCCGGTGGACGCCGACGACGCCTACCGCGCGGCGGCGGTCGTCGAGGAGGCCGGGGGCCGGGAGTTCGCCCTGGAGGACGCCCGCCGCCATGTGGCGTCGGCGCGGGAGTGCCTGCGCGCGGTGCCGCTGGCGGAGCGCGCGGCGGACGAGATCGCCGAGATCGCCGAGTACCTGCTGGACCGCCGGCTGTGAGCTAGCGGGCGGTGTGCCCCGCCGGTACGGGCAGCGGGGTCGCCGCGCAGGTGGTGTCACGGTCCGGTGCGGCGCCGGTGAGGAGGTAGCGGTCGACGATCGCGTCCACGCAGGCGTTCTTCTCCAGGTACTGGCCGTGGTCGCCGCCGGTGACGGTGACCAGGCGCGAGCCGCGCAGCGCCCGGTGGGCGCGCCGGGCGCCCTCGTAGTAGGTGGCCGGGTCGTGGAGGGAGTTGAGCATCAGGACCGGCGGCAGCCCCTCGCCCGTGACGTCGACGCGCGGCGCCGTGCCGGCCGGCCAGGCCGCGCAGGTCGCGGCGAAGGCGAGCGCGCGGGCGCCCATGAGCGGGTACCTGGCGGCGTCCTCGGCGGTCTGCCGCACCCACTGGGCGGTGTCCCGGGTCCACGGGGTGTCGTTGCAGGTGACCGAGAAGAACTCGGCGAGGAACTCCTTGCTGAGGTAGCGGCCGAAGATCAGGTCGACGTTCCGCCGCTCCTCGTCCGTCGCCGTGTCCCAGTGGTCGAGCGCGGCGAGCGCGCCCGCGAGCAGGGGGAACGTCCCGCCCTTGTAGAGGGCCAGGATCGCGCCGTTGTCGAACTGGTTGGGCGCGAGCGTCCTGCCGCCGCCGATCGTCAGCGGCCGCGCGCCCAGGGCGCGGCGGCGCTCCTCCCACCTGGCCTTGGCCTCGGCCGGGGTGCGCCCGTAGTGGTACACGTCGTCGTACCGCGCCAGCCAGGGCAGGAAGTCCTCCTCGAACCGGCGCTGGAAGCTCATCGGCTGCCCCTTCTCGAACTCCTCCCAGGTGCCGTCGAAGGCGATGTTGCTGTCGAGGACGACGCGTTCGACGTGCCGGGGGAAGAGGGTGGCGTAGGTCGCGCCGAGCTTCGAGGCGTAGGAGGGCCCGTAGTAGGAGATCTTCCGCTCGCCGAGCAGGGCGCGGTACAGGTCGACGTCGCGGGCGGTCTGCTCGGTCGTGAGGTACGGCAGCAGGTCGCCGCTGCGGGCCTGGCAGCCGGCCACGAACTTCCGGGAGTTGTCCAGCACGCGGCGGAGGGCGGCGGGCGAGCGGTCCCGGAAGTCGCCGGCGAAGAAGTCCGCGAACTCGGCGTCGTCCTGGCAGCTCACCCGGGTGCTGCGGCCCACGCCGCGCTGGTCGAAGCCCACCACGTCGTAGACCTCGGCGATCTTCGGCGCCGCCTTGACGAAGCCCGTGGGCCGGATCAGCCCCTCGCCACCGGGCCCGCCGGCCGCCATCAGCAGCGTGCCGCGCCGCCGCGCCGGGTCGGCGGCCCGCTGCCGCGACACCCGCACGGTGAGGTCGGCACCGGCACCGGGGTGGTGCCAGTCGCGCGGGACGGTCATCGGCGCGCACTCCAGCGTGGCGCCGGGCGCGCAGGGCTCCCACACGAGCCGCTGCGCGGTGTAGCGCTCCGGCACGGGCGCGGGCACGGCCGCGGCGGGCCGGGCGGCGGTGGCCGCCGGGCACAGCGCGGCGGCGATCGCCACCGCCGCCGCGCCGGTCACGCCGGCGCGGGTCCACCGCGCCTTCCTGGTGCCGATCCTGATCCTGGTCCGGGACATCGATCCTCCTGGGCGTCGTCGTACGCCCTCGATGTTCCGGCCCGGGAAGAGCGCGATCGATCCCGCTGGTATCCGTCTCCGAGGTGGCACCAGCTTCACCATGGCGGGAGGCGCGGTGGAAGCGGCGCCGTGCGGCGGCTACTTGAGGAAGGTCACCTCGGGGTGCCGGGCGGACGGCCGGTCGAGCAGCGGGCTCGGCACGCCGCGCAGCTGACGGTCGAAGAAGGCGGCCACGTAATCCCTGGTGAGGGACGTGGCCTTGGAGGCTGCCAGGGTGCCGAGGGCGCCCGGGCGGTCCTTCTCGGGGAGCTGGGCCGGCAGGCCGAAGCGGTCCACGATCCAGGGGGCGTCGGTGAAGGTGAGGTGCCCGCCGTCGGGCACGTCGAGCCAGCGCTTCCAGCCGGTCAGGTGGCTCCAGGTCTGCTCCCAGTTCTCCTGGAACTCCGGCGACGCGCCGCGCTGCGCGCCCAGCAGCAGGACCGGCTTGCGCAGGCCGGCGGCGGGCGGCTCGGTGAAGAAGTTGCCGTCGAGGTTGACCGCGGCGTCCACGCGCGGGTCGTCGCGCATCACCTCGACGGCGCTCGCGCCGCCGATGGAGTGCCCGGCGACGCCGATGCGCCGGGCGTCGACGCGCGGCACCGCGCCGGGGCGGGTGAGCTGGTCCAGCACGAAGCGAAGGTCCTTGCTGCGGTTGCGGACGACGGCGCCGGTGTCGGGCTTCCCGCAGATCAGGCAGGTCTCCATGCGCCCGCCGGGGAACTCCACGGCGGCCTCGTAGGTGTGGTCGACGGCGGCCACGGCGTAGCCGCGGGACGCCAGGTCCTCGCCGAGCGCGGTGAGGGTGAGGCGGCTCATCCCGAAGCCCGGGGACAGCACGACCAGCGGCCGGGCCTTCGGCGCCGGGCGCGCGTCGGTCACGGCGTGGGCGCGCACGTCGCCGAGCGCCTCGGTGCCGAGGATCTGACGGGACAGCGCCTTCGACGCGTACGGCGCCTTCTCCCCGCGCGAGGGCAGGGCCGGGTACCACATGGTGACCATGAGTTCCCGGGAGCCCGCGGCGGGCTTCCACGGGTCCGGGCGCGACGGGTCGACCAGGTGCAGCGTCCTGGTCCCGATCGGGGCGCGTGTGGTGGGGGCGGGTACCTCGGCGGTGGCGCGGGCGGGTGCGGACGACGACGGCGCGGCGACGGCGGAGGTCACGGGTGCGGCGGCAAGGGTCATGAGCAGCGCGGCGGCCACGAACGACCGCCGCGAGGTGGATGTCCTCAACATGATCATCACCGTAGATCACCACCGGATCGGAGGCATCGGCCGCGGGGTGGAGTGACGGCCGCGCGGGCCCGCCGCGGCGGGAGAATCCCGGCGTGCGGCTCCCGGGGCTGCTGAAGGCCGGGCCGCCGGCGCGGGAGGGGTAGCGGAGGGCGGGGGTTTCCTTCGCGGGGCGGCCCCCTGACGGCCCTTGCCCCGAGAACGACGTCGGGTCAGGGGCAGCCCGAGGCGGTAGCGCGTTCGGCGCGACGGGCCACCGCCCGCAGGACCTCGATCCTGATGTACGCCGCTCCGCCCAGCTGGATGAGCAGCCAGTAGGCACGGAAGGCGCGCCGGGCGTGGGCGTCGGTGGAGCGCACCCGGGTCTCGAACGACAGGAGGGTTCCGCCGGTGCCGGGGACGACGCTCAGGCTCAGGGCCGCTTTGGCCCAGCCTGGCTCGTCGAACGCGACGAACGCCGCCGCGTCCCCCGGGGCGACCGGGGCGGGCCGGGGACGGACCCTCCAGAACCGGGCGACCATGCCCTTGACCAGTTCCTCGCCGTCCACGGTGACCAGGGTGGGGGTGGGGAAACCGTCGATGAACGGCCCCTCGACCCGGCCCCGGCCACCCAGGCGCAGCCGCATCAGCGTCCGGTAGACCGGCAGCTCTGCGGCGGTGACCTCGGTCAGCGCCCGCCACACGGTCGCCGGGTCCGCCGCGATCCGCCGGGCGAACCGCGAGCGGAGGTCGTACGCGGGCAGGAGCCGGTCGAGTTCTCTCGCACCACTCCGCCGGCCCGGCACACCAAGCTGTCGGTTCACGCACCCATCACTACCGTGGACGCTCCCCTTCCCTCACGACACCACCGGATGCCACCCGATAGGGGTGGCCCCGCCCGGAGCAACGGGAAAGGGCGGGACCGGGGAGAGCCCCGCCGCGGGCGCCGCCCCTACTGACCCACCGCCGCCTCGCCCCCGCTCAGCGCGATCTCCGCGAAGCTCCGCAGCGACTCCGTGCCCGGCGCGAAGTACCCCGTGTGGCCACGCGCCCCCGTCGACGGCACGAGCCGGGCGCCGAACGACGCCCCCGTGGGATCCGCCCCGTGTCCGAGGCCGAAGAGCTCGACGTTGGGGACCTTGCCTATCCAGTCCGCGCCGTTGCGCCGCACCGCCCACACGCGGGCGCCCGTGTGCAGCCCGGCCGCGGTGTCGGCGCGGACGCCGGGGCTGCCGAGCAGGACGAGGTCGCCGGCCGTGTTGCCGTCGAGGGCGTGGGCGGCCAGGCCGCAGACGACCGAGCCGTAGCTGTGGCAGAAGACCGCCGGGGCGTGCGCGGCGCCGAGGCCCGCGAGGAAGCGTTCCAGGCGAGGGGCGCCCGCCGCCGCGAGCCGGCCGGTGGCGGCGTCCAGGCCGAGGCCGACGGGGGTGGTGTAGCCCGCCCAGGCGATCACCGCGTTGGGCGTGCCCGGGGCCTGCCGGGTCATCTCGGCCCGCAGCGACGCGGCCATGCCGGCGGGGGTGCCGTAGCGGTCCTTCGTACGGTCGAAGGAGGCCAGGTCGATGTCCGAGCCGGGCACGACGACGGCCGTGCGCCGGGCCGCCGCCCAGTCCCCGTAGACCTCGGCGAGCTGGCCGCGGCCGCGCGGGTCGAAGGCGAGGATCTGCCGGCCGGGCGCGAGCAGCCGGGAACAGCGGTCGGCCTGGGCGCGGGCGCGCTCCCGTTCCCCCGGGGGAGGTCCGGGTCGGCGGCGCGGGCGCGTGCCGCGGCGCGCTCGGCGGTGATGGCCCGCGCGTTGGCCTCGTACCGCAGGGGTACGGGCGCGCCGTCGAGGTTGCCGACGACGAGGGGGTGACGGGCGGCCAGCTCGTGCCGCCGGGTCTCACCGAGGCCGGCGAAGAACGCGGCGACGTCCCGGGGCGCGGCCGTGGCCGGGTCGGGCAGCTCGCGGCCGAGGGAGTGGTCGGCGCGCCAGGCCGCGGTACCGGCCGGCGGGCCGGTGACGGCGGTCTGCTCGTCGGCGACGGCCCAGCCCGCCGTGCCCGCGACGACGGTCGCCGTGAGCGCGGCGGCGATCAGCGAGCGCTTGAAGCGGCCCATGGATGTCTCTCCCTCGTCCTGTGTGGTGACGGAGGGAAAGTTAGGAAGGGAGTGACGGACGGGGCGTCACACCAGGGGGCCAACCCGGAGGTGATACCGCAGTAGGGGGTCGGCGACGCCGGGGGCGCGGGCCGGCGCCGCGCCTCCCCTCCCGGGTGATACCGCCCCGCACGGCCCGGAACGCGCCTGGTCCCGGCCCTACAATCGCCCGGTGCTGGATGTGAGTACGCGCCGTCTCCGCTGCTTCCTCGCCCTCGCCGAGGAGCTCAGCTTCACCCGGGCCGCGGGCCGGGTGCGGCTGGCCCAGCAGGCGCTCAGCCTCCAGATCCGCAAGCTGGAGGAGGGCCTCGGCGTGCGGCTCTTCGAGCGCACGACCCGGCAGGTGTCGCTCACGGCGGCGGGCGCCGCGCTGCTGCCGGAGGCGCGGCGGGTGGTCGGCGCGTGGGAGCACGCGCTGGCGGTGCTGGACGAGTGCCGGCGGGAGGCGGTGACGCTGCGGCTCGGGTTCGTCGCGGGCGCGGCCCTGGAGCTGACGGGCCCGATCCTGGACGAGTTCGCCCGCCGCCGCCCGGAAGTCTCTCTGGTCCAGCGGGAGTTCCACCGGGACGACCCGTCGGCGGGGCTGGGCCGCGGCCTGGTCGACGTGGCGTTCGTCCGGCCGCCCTTCGGGACCGCGGGCCTGTGTCTGCGGGAGCTGCTGGTCGAGCCCCGGGTGGCGGGCCTGCGGGCGTCCCATCCGCTCGCCGGGCGGGAGTCCCTCTCCGTCCGGGACCTGCGGGACCTGCCCGTCGTGGCGGTCCCGCACCCGGACCCGGTGTTCAGCGACTTCTGGACGCTGACCCGGCCCGGCGACGGCGCCGGGCACGGCGGCCCGCGCCGGGTCACCATGGAGGCGGCGACGCCCGCCGAGGAACTGATGCTGGTCACGACGGGCCAGGCCTTCACCGTCACGGCGCTGTCGGCCGCCCGTTACACACCCCACCCCGAGATCCGTTACGTGCCCGTCCGCGACATCGAGGGCTCGGCCCTGGCCGTCGCCCGGCGCCGGGACACCGACTCGGAGCTCGTCGAGGACTTCGTCGCGAGCGCGCTGGCCGTGCGGAACCGCGAGCAGGCGGTCGTACGGGCGATCCGCGGCGAGACGGAGTGAGGCGGACGGGGCGGAAGCAGGGCGGCAGGTCAGTAGGCGGCAGCCCGTGAGCGACGGCGCCCGGACCGGGTCCGCCCCCTCGCCCTGACCGCCTCGGCACGGGCTTTTCCCCTCTCCCCCCACCGCCCTCCCGGCAAGATCGAGCTCCGTTTCGACACGCCTCCGCGACCGCCGGACGACCTTCCGTGAGCACCGCGGCGGGCGCCGGTACGTGTTGCGCAATCGCCTGGGAACCGACGTCCGGCCGACGCACGGCTGTTACAAAACAGCAGGGAAACAGCAGGTTGCGGATCATAGGATCGAACTCATGACCAGTGGGTGATTAGTTCTATTCACCCCGTTGCTTTGTTGAGTTTGATCACCGCGCGCGCATGGCGTTGGCGCAGGAGAGTAGGGGACACACCTGTGCCAGGGCACATACCGCGGCGACGCGTGCTTCAGGTCGCCGGTGGCGGCATCGTCGTCGGAGCGGGCGCGGTGGGCGCCTGGCAATGGCTGGCCCCCGAGGCGAAGCAGGCCGGCCCCAAGGGCGCCTCGGCCCGTAACGCCAAGGTGGCGGCCTCCGAGTCGTTCGTGCACGTCATCGCCCACCCCGACGACTCGCTCTACTTCATGAACCCGGAGCTGGAGCAGTCGATCCGCAGCGGCGCCCCGTCCGTGACCGTCTGCCTCACCGGCGGCGAGTCCGACGGCCGCAACGCGCTCTCGAACACCCGCGACTACCGCAAACTGCCGGAGCGGCGGCCGGAGTTCGTCCGCGCCCGGCTCAACGGCTTCCGCGAGGCCACGGCCCGGATGGCGACCGGCGACTCGCTGAGCCCGTGGGAGGTGGAGACGCTCACGCTGCTCCCCGGCTTCGAGGTCGAGGTCCAGACGCTGCGCGCGGCCCCCCAGGTCCAGCTGATCTTCCTGGAGCTGATCGAGGCCCGGACCCTGCGCAACCCGCGCAAGGAGAGCCTGCGCGGCCTGTGGCTGGGCGCGGTGCCCAACCTGACCACGCTCAAGCCGGCCGCCACCCCGGTCACCCGCACCTTCCGGTACGGGCGCCAGGAGCTGATCGACACCCTCGTCGCCGTGTTCGAGCGCTACCAGCCGACGGTCGTGCGCACCCTCGACCCGAACCCGACGCACGAGCCCAAGCAGCGGCACTTCCCGAACACGCCCCCCGTCCTGGAGGGCATATCCAAGTACGACCACCAGGACCACACCACCTCGGCGTTCTTCGCGCAGGCCGCCCTCGCCGAGTACTGGGGCCGCAAGCACTCGCGGCCGACCGCCGTCGAGAGCTACATCGGCTACGAGGTCTCGCAGCTGCCCAGCAACCTCGACCGGGCCACCACCGACCACAAGGTGAAGTTCCTCGACACCTACGGCTGGGCCGACGGCAAGGACTGCGGCGACTCCGCGGGCTGCGGCGACCGCAAGGTCGGCGCCCGTTCCAAGGCGGTCCGCTGGTCGAACAACTGCCGCCACCGCGCCCCCGGCACCACCCGCTGGGTGCAGCCGCTGCCCGACAAGCGGCTCGCGGCCTTCGCCCTCCTCGACGGCGCCGCGCACTGCTGGACCGAGACCAAGCCCGGCAGCGGCGTCTGGTCCTCGGCCGCCCCGGTCGCCGGCCCGATGCTGGAGGGCCAGGTGCAGGCGGTGCGCCACACCGACGGCACCCTCCAGCTCTTCTCCGTCCGCACGGTGCTGCCGGGCAAGGAGAAGGGTGACCGGACCCACCGGCGCGAGGTCGTCACGACCCGCCAGACCGGGATGAGCTCCGGCACCCCCACGTTCGGCGCCTGGGAACCGCTCGGCTCCCCCGAGACCGAGGACCGGCGCTCCATGGAGATGGGCTACCCGGTCGCGGCCGTGGGCAAGGACGGCACCGTCCACGTCTTCGTCCGCACCTTCGACGGCGGGGTGGCCTTCCGCGGCGGCGCCGGCGGCAAGGACTGGACGGAGTGGGAGACGCTCCCCTCCCCCGGCCCCGAGCCGAGGACCATCGACGGGCTCGACGCGGCGGCCGACGAGCAGGGGCGGATCCACGTCCTCATCGCCGACACCCGCACGGTCCACCACTGGATGTCCCAGGAGCCCGGCGGCACCCCGCAGCCGGCCGAGCCGACCCGGCTGCCCACCTGCACCGGTCCGGTGACCCTGGCCGCGCTCCCGAGCGGCGGCATGCGGGTCGCCATGCGGCAGCCCGACACCTCACGGGTGATCGTCGCGGACCGGCCGGAGAACGGCTCCTGGAAGGTGTCCGCCCAGTGCGAGCCGCTCGGCGGCTACGAGCGCGTCGGCATCGCCCAGGCCGGGAACACGACCGTGCTGGCCGACCGCGACAGCAAGGGCCGCGTCCGCCTCGCCGCCGGCTCGGGCCGCCCCGGGTCCTGGCAGGACCAGGGCATCCCGTACCGCGGGACGCCGGGCATGGTCCAGGACGCGGAGGGGCGCGTGGTGACCGTGGTGCTGGGGATGGACGGCAAGCTGAGTTCCGCGCGTCAGCGGGGGGCCGGGGCCGGGGCGTTCACGGCGTGGGCGGCTCATGACGGCAGGACGCAGGGGACGTGGCGTCGTAGGGCGTCGCGGGAAGGGGCGGGTGGGGGATTCTTCCCCTGCCCGCCCCCTCCCGGTTCCCGGGGCTCCGCCCCGGACCCGGCCCTACGCGCCCAGACGGTCCACGATCAGCTTGTTGATCGCCGCCTGGTGGTTCGCCAGGAAGAAGTGCCCGCCGTCGAACACATGGAAGTCGAACGGCCCCTCCGTGTGCTCGCCCCACGCCTTCGACTCCGCCAGGGTCACCTTCGGGTCGTCGTCACCCGTGAGGGCGACGACCGGGCAGCGCACCGGGTCCCCCGGCTCGTAGACGTACGTCTCGGCGGCGCGGTAGTCGGCGCGGATGGCCGGGAGGACCATCCGCAGCAGCTCCTCGTCGCCGAGGACCTTGGTGTCGGTGCCGCTCAGGCCCTTCATCTCGGCGATGAGGCCGTCGTCGTCGCGCAGGTGGACGGTCTCGTGGCGGTGGGCGGACGGCGCGCGGCGGCCCGAGGCGAAGATGCCGGCGAGGACCGTGCCCTTCTCCCGCTCGAAGCGCCGGGCGACCTCGAACGCGACCGACGCGCCCATGCTGTGCCCGAACAGGGCCAGCGGCTTGTCCGCCCAGGGCAGCAGCGCCTCGAACACCCGGTCGGCGAGGTCGGGGATGTTGTCTATGAGCGGTTCCTTGCGGCGGTCCTGGCGGCCCGGGTACTGGACGCACAGCACGTCCACGGACTGCGGCATCGCCTGGGACACCGGGAAGAAGAAGCTCGCGGAACCGCCCGCGTGGGGCAGGCACGCCAGCCGGACGCCGCTGTCCGGACGCGGGTGGAACCTGCGGATCCAGAGGCCGTTGTCCTCGGTCTTGTCGATCACGGAACGTTTTTCCTTCCAACGGGAATCAGGGCGGGCGGAGAAGGGCCGCGCGGGAGGCGGGGTACGTGACGGGCCCCGCCGCGCCCGGCCCGGGCCCGCTCATTCTGGTGTTCCCCCGACCCGTCGTGCCACAGCCGATCCACGGGACGGGCGCGCGCCTCGCGCGAGGCGCGCGCCCGGGACCGCCCGGCCTTACTTGGCGACCACGTCCTGCTTGATGACGCGCTCGATGTTGCGCTCGGCGAGCGCGGTGATCGTCACGAACGGGTTGACGCCGATGGAGCCGGGGATCAGGGCGCCGTCGGTGACGTAGAGGTTCTTGTAGCCGGCGACCCGGCCGTAGTCGTCGGTGGCCTTGCCGAGGACGCAGCCGCCGAGCGGGTGGTAGCAGAAGTCGTCGGCGAAGGCCTTGAGCTGCTTGCCGAAGAGGTCGTACCGGTAGATCGTGGTGTTGGCCTTGTTGATGCGGTCGAACAGCGACTTCGCGGCGGCGACGGCGGGGGCGTTCTGCTCCCGGGTCCAGCGCAGGTCCGCCCGGTCCTTGGCGGCGTCGTAGACGAAGGTGCCGCGCTGGGGGTTCTTGGTGATCGCCAGGTAGAGGCTGACCCAGGTCTCCAGGCCGGCCGGCATGGGCGCGATCTCGGCGAAGACCGGGGCGTCCGGGTTGTCCCAGTCGTCGATGCCCAGGGCGGGTATCGAGGACTGCTTGGTGCCCGTGGGGTTCCACATGTGGTTGGCGCGGGCGGTCATGATGTTGCCGTTGGGGCCCCAGCCGGCGCCGATCTCGGAGCTGAGGTTCGGCAGGGCGCCGGTCTCCCGGGCCCGCAGCAGCAGCTCGGTGGAGCCGAGGCTGCCGGCGCCGAGGAAGAGGTGGCGGCAGGAGATCTCCTTGGTCGCCAGCAGCTTGCCGTCGGCGTCCTTCTGCTCGACGGTCAGCAGGTAGTTGCCGTCCTTCTGCTGACGGATCGTCTTGACCTGGTGCAGGGTCTCGATGGTGACCTTGCCGGTGCCCAGGGCCGCGGCCAGGTAGCTCTTGTCGAGCGAGACCTTGCCGTGGTTGTTGCCGTAGATGACCTCGGCGTCCAGCGCGGACTTGGGCACCGAGCCCTCGGCCTCGCGCTTCATGTACTCCCAGTCGTAGACGTTGGGCACGAAGGTGGTGCTCAGACCCGCCTTCGACGCCTGCTCACGCGAGACGCGGGCGAACTTGTACCACTCGGTCTCCTCGAACCACTTCTTGTCGATGTTGCCGACGCGGAGGGTCGAGTTGGCGCGCGGGAAGTACCGGTCGTACATCTCGGCGGCGTCGACCTGGGGCAGCACTTCCTCGAAGTACGAACGCCGGGGCGTCACCGCCATGCCGCCGTTGACGAGCGAGCCGCCGCCGACGCCGCGCCCCACGTACACGGACATCTGGTCGAAGTTCACCCGGTCCAGGACGCCCGCGTAGGGGTCGATGTCCCGGTTGGCGAGGTCCAGCCACAGGAAGGAGCCGAGCGGGGCCTCCGTGCGGGTCTTGAACCAGCTGGAGCGCTTGTCGGGCTTGAGCATCCCGCTGAAGACGTTGCCGTCCGGGCCCGGCTGGTTCCACAGCTGGCCCATCTCCAGCATCAGCGTGCTGACGCCGGCCTCGCCGAGGCGCAGCGCGGAGACGGCCGCGCCGTAGCCGGTGCCGATGACGACGGCGGGCACGAAGGTGCCGCCGGCCACCGCCTTGCCCGCGGCGGCGGCGCGCGGGGCCGCGGAGATGGTGGTCGCGCCCGCGAGGGCCGCCGCGCTGAGGGCGGCCATGCCGAAGAGCCGACGCCGCGACAGGTGCTGGTTGTCTACCACGCTGGTGATACCTGACCTTTCGAACAATTACGTAAGTGCTTATCGAACCGTGGTGGTCTGGGGGGTGGCCCACGCGGCGACCGGGCGGCGCCCGGGCTACCAGGCGACCGGCATCCGCTGGACGCCGTAGACCTGCGTGTCGTGCCGCGGCGGGATCGCGTCCGCCGGGACGGCCAGGCGCAGGCCGGGGAAGCGGCGCAGCACCGCGTCGATGCCGGCGCGCAGCTCGACGCGGGCGAGCTGCCGGCCGAGGCACCGGTGGACGCCGTGGCCGAAGGCCAGGTGGCCGGCGGCGTGCCGGGTGACGTCGAGGGCGTCGGGGTCGGCGTAGCGGGCGGGGTCGCGGTTGGCCGCCGGCAGCGAGACCATGACGACCTCGCCCTTCCGCACCGGCACGCCGTCGATCCCGGCGTCCTCCAGGGCGACGCGGGTGGGGCCGTGGTGGACGACGCTGACGTAGCGCAGCAGCTCCTCCACCGCGCCTTCGGTCAGCGAGGGGTCGGCGCGCAGCGCGGCGAGCTGCGCGGGGTGCCGGAGGAGCGCGAGGACGCCGAGCGCGAGCTGGCCGGCGGTCGTCTCCAGGCCGGCGAGGAGCAGGAGGAGGGCGAGCGAGGTGAGTTCCTCGTCGGTGAGGCCGTCCCCGCCGTGGACCAGGCCGCTGAGGACGTCGTCGCCGGGCACGGCGCGCTTGCGGAGGACCAGCCCGTGGAGGTAGGCGCCGAGGTCGGCGAAGGCCGCCGTGACCTCCTCGGTGGAGGCGCCGTGGCCGCTCCACACCGCGGCGTCGTGCCGGAACCGCTCCCGGTCCGCGTGGGGCACGCCGAGCAGCTCGCAGAGGACGAGGGAGGAGACCGGGAGCGCGAAGTGCTCGAAGAGGTCGGCCGGTGAGCCGGCGCGCTCCATGACGTCCAGCCGCTCCTCGGCGGCCTTCCGGGTCCACTCGGTCAGGAGACGCAGGCGCCGGTCGGTGAACTGGCCGGCGAGCAGCTCGCGGTAGCGCCGGTGGCCGGGGCCGCCGGGTGGGGCGGGCGTTCCGGCGGGGGCCGCCGGGGGGTCGGCCAGGACCGTCGCGCGCGGCACCGCGGGGTGTTCGGGTCCGCCCCGGGTGCCGAAGCGGGGGTCGGATAACACGGCACGGGCGGTGGCGTCCGCGGTGACCAGCCAGCCGAGGTGCCCGTCGGCGAACGCCACACGGGTGAGGGGTGCGTGCTCCCGTGCGGTCCGCGTGGCCGCCGGCGGGTCGAAGTGGTTCTCGCGGACGGTCGAGAAAACCGCCGGTGCGGCCCCGGTCATCTCCCCCCGCCTTCCCATGCCATCTGTTTTCCCGCGGTACGAGGCATTTCCCGGGGATGGACCCACCTTGGACACCTTCGACACCTTCTCGAGGACGGTATGCAGCCGTCCGGAACGCTGTCAACGAAATCGATCGCGGGCGCTTTAACCCTGTGGGGCGGCCCGCCGGTACGGCTACCCGGGGGTACCGCGGCGCTTCGGTTCGGTACGGTTCGCCGCGGGGGGCCGCACTGCGGTACGGGGGGCGTCCGCGGTGCCGTCGGGCAGCAGGTGGGCCAGGCCCACGAGTTCGGCGCGGCCGCTGACGTTCAGCTTCCGGTACGCGTGTGTCAGGTGCTTCTCGACGGCCCGTGAGCTGACGTCGAGGCGTTCGGCGATGTCCCGGTTGGAGACGCCGTGCGCGGCGAGCCCGGCGACCCTGCGCTCGGTGCGGGTGAGCGCCTCCACGTCCAGCGGGCTGGCGCGGCGGGCCATGGCCTGGAGCTCGCGCGCGGCCCGGTCGGCGAGCCAGGGCACGCCGGAGGCCAGCGCCTGCTCCCGGCCCCGGCGCAGCTGGATCTCGGCGTCGGCCCGGCCGGCCGCGCGCAGCCGCCTGCCGAGGAGCACGGAGGTGCGGGCCCGCTCCATGCCGTTGACGGCGCCCTCCAGGACGTCCAGGGATTCCCGCAGCAGTTCCAGGCCCCGTTCCCCCTCGGTGACGGCGCCCCGCATCCGCAGGGCGCGGCCGATCGCCACGGGTGTCCCCCAGGCGCGGGCCCGCGCGTACTCCTCCTCGATGAGCTCCTGGGCCCGGGTGGCGTGCCCCATGCGGTAGTGGAGGCCGGCCGCCCAGGCCCGCCAGGGGAAGACCGCGGGGTTGCGCCAGTCGGCGCGCTCGGCGGCCCGCCCCCAGTCGAGGAAGTACTCCAGGGCGGTGGGCAGGTCTCCGACGGCCGCGGCCATGGAGCCGCGCAGCAGCTGGAGGCTGGAGGGCTGGTGCCCTTGGGAGGCGCCCTCGCGGCGGAACTCCAGGAGGCTGCGGGTCAGTTCGGCGTCGCGGCTCTCGATGGCGACGAGCACGATGCCGATCATCGACTGGAGGGTCGCCCAGCCCGTGACCCCGAGGGCGAGCGCCTCGGTGGCCTGGGCGCGGGCCTCCTCCAGGCGGCCCTGGGCCAGCAGCACCTGGGTGAGTTCGATGCCGATGACGCCCTGGGGCACGACGGCGTTCTCCCGGCGGGCCCGGTCCTGCGCGGTGCGCAGCCAGGGGCCGATGACCTCGACGGAGTCGGCGGCGATGAGGATGTGGGGCAGCAGGGGCAGGGCCGAGTAGACGTGGTCCGGGGTGGCGGGCTCGTACTGGAGGACGCGGTTCGCGAGCGGTCCGACCTCCGCGGCGGTCATGCTCTGGGTCATGGTGGCGCCGTGCAGGAGGACGGTGACGAGCTCGCGTTCGGCGGCGGTGCCGAGCGGGGGCGTGGGGCCGAGGGCGCGCAGCCGGTCGGCGCAGGTGAGGAGCCGGCCGGGGCCGGCGACCGCGATGTGGCGCAGCCGGGCCTCCAGACGCAGGGCCAGTTCGCGGTCCTCGCCGGCGATCAGCGTGGCGTCGCCGAGTTCGCCGGCGACCTTGCAGACCACGTCGACGGAGGGCGACGGGCAGCCGCCGAGCTGGGAGGGAGGGATGCGGGCGGCGGCCTTGGCGCGCTGGGTGGCGGTCGGGATGAGCAGCAGGGCCTGGGAGATGTGGCGGATGGCGGCGGGCGGGTCGAAGGCCCGCTCGACGGTGGCGAGGTCGACGAGCAGGGCCGCCCGGTCGGGGCCGGCGGGGGTGCTGCCCAGCAGGGCCCGGCGCAGATAGCGGGCGGCGTCCTCGGGGGCGCCGCGGCGCATCGCGGCGGTGGCGGCGGAGCGCAGCACCTCGATGGCCCAGCCGTCCTGGCAGGAGGTCGCCTCCAGGAGCTGGGCGGCGGCCTGTTCGGCGGGGTGGCCCGCGCCGTGCAGCAGGAGGGCCGCGTAGATGTGGCTGTCCTCGTGTTCCGCGGGGGTCATCGCGTCCTCGACGGCCTCCCGTACGGCCCGGTGGACGAAGCGGGGTCCGTCGGCCGGGGCGAGCAGCCCGAGGCGGCGCAGGGAGCGGATCGCCGCGTCGCGGCCGGTCTCGTCCAGGCCGGCGAGCCGGCCGGCCAGCTCCAGATCGGTGTGGCCGTCGAGGACGGCCAGCGCCTTGGCCATGGCCTGGACGGGGGCGGGCTGGGTGCGCAGGGCGGCGAGGAGCCGTTCGCGCAGGGACGGCAGCGGGGTGGTGCGGACGGTGTGGGCGCGTTCGGCGTCCGGTCCCCCGGTGCCGGCGAGGGCGTCGAGGGCGGCGGTGAGGAACAGCGGGTTGCCGGCGCCCACCTCGTGACAGGCGGTCAGGTAGGCGGGGTCGGCGGGGCGGCCGAAGCGGGCGGCCACGAGCTCGGCCGTGCTCTGCGGCGAGAGCGGGTCGGGGCGCAGCACACGGGCGGCGCGGTCGGTGATCTCGTGGACGCGCGGCTCCTCGCCGCGGGGGTCGCCCTCGCGCAGGGCGACGACGGCGGTGATGCGCAGGTGGGCGATCCGCTTGGCGAGGTGGCCGAGCCAGCGCAGGGAGGGGGCGTCGGCCCACTGGAGGTCGTCGACGAGCAGCAGCAGGGGGGTGCGGGCGGCGCGGTCGGCGGCCAGGGCGAGGAGTTCGCCGTGCGGTTCCGGGGCGGCGGCCCCGGCCGGGTCGCGGGCCGCTTCCGCGGCGTCGGGCAGCAGGGGTTCGAGGAGCTGGCTGACGACGCCGAAGGCGAAGTCCTGTTCCAGGAGGGCGGCGCTGGCGCTGAGGACCTGGGTGCCGCGCCGTTCGGCCAGCGGCCGCAGGGCGCGCAGCAGGGTGGTCTTGCCGGTGCCGAGGCCACCGGTGACGACGAGCAGGGAGCCGCTCGCCCCCTCGGCGGACTCCAGCGCCTCGGAGATCAGGTCGAGTTCACGCTGCCGGTCGAGCAGGGTGGTCATGGGGTGTTCCTCCGTAGCTGCCCCAGCGCGTCGGCCAGCTCCGAGCGCCCTGAGATGCCCAATTTTCGGTAGGCCTTGGTCAGATGGAGTTCGACGGTGCGCAGGGTCACCGAGAGCTCGGCGGCGATGGCGCGGTTGGCCATGCCGTGTGCGGCGAGGTCGGCCACCCGGAGCTCGGCTCCGGTCAGCCCGCCCGGCGCCGGGGCGCGCCCGGTGCCCGGGGCGGTCCGGGCGGCGGGTGCCCGGCGGGGGGCGCGGGTGCCGGTGTTCGCGCCGTCGCGGGCGGCCGCGGCCGCACCGGTGGCCGCGAGCAGGGCGGGGACGGTGGCGGTGCCGGCGGGCCCGGCGAGCGCCGCGGTGCCGAGGGCCGCCAGGGCCTGCCGGTACTGCCAGGTCGCGGGGGCACCGGCCGGTGGCAGCGCGGGCACGGACCGGGGTGTCCGGCCGCCGGCCGCCAGCAGGGCCCGGCGTACGGCGCTGGGCGCGCCCCAGGCCAGGGCGAGGCGGCGCTCCTCGGCCGCCGGTTCGGGGAGGCAGCCGTGCTCGGGGTCGGGGCCCTGGGCGAAGGCGGCGGCCGAACGCCAGGGCAGCAGGGCGGGGTTGGCGACCCGGCGGGCGAGCAGGACCCGGCCGCACTCCAGCAGGTCGGCGAGGGCCTCCTCGCGCCGGTCGCCGGCCAGCCGCAGCAGGCCCCGGGCGTACAGCAGGTACGCCCACGCCAGGCCGTCCTCCGCGCCGGTGGGCCGGGCCAGCCGCACGGACCGCTCGGCGGCGGTGAGGTCGCCGCGCTCCAGGTAGACGAAGGTCTTGAGGCCGACGAGGCCGGGGGCCATCAGAGGGTGCCAGCAGTGCGGCGGCATGGCCTCCTGGGCGTGGTCGATGGCGGCGGAGGCCGCCTCGGTGCGGCCCTGGTGCAGCTCGGCGAGCGCCTCGACGAGCAGGGCGAGGCCGGCGATCTGCTGGGCTCCGAGGCTCTCGGCCCGGACGAGGACGGCGGCGAGCCCGGCCCGCGCCTCGGCGAAGTCGTCGGTGAGGACGAGGGCGTGGCAGGCGGCGAGCTGGCAGGTGAGGGGGGTGGTGTCCCGGGCGGAGGGGGCGAGCGCGGCGCGGGCGAGCGCGCGGGTGCGGGCGATGTCCTGGCCTTGGAGGGCGAGCCGCCAGGCGGCGACGCCCGCTTCGGCGGGTTCGGCGGGTGCTTCGGTCAGACCGGGTATGGAGGGCCGGTCCAGCGCGTAGGCCGCGCCCTGCTGGCTGTGCTCGGCGAGCCAGTACAGGGCGCGGAGGGCGGACCGGTCCCGGGGGTGGAGGTCGCCGCGGTCCAGGGCGTGGGCGATGAGCGGCTGCGCGGAGACGACGTCGCCGCGGGCGACGAGGAGTTCGGCGGCGTGCACCCAGGACGGGCCGGCCGTGGCGTCGGCCTGGGTGAGCAGGGCGCGGCGCAGGTGCTGGTCGGCGGCGTCGGGTGAGGTGGGGAGGACGACCGCGCTCAGCTCGATGAGGACCTTCACGCGCAGTGCCGGGGTGAGGGGTTCGCGCAGGGCGCGCTGGAGCAGCCGGACCGCGCAGGGCAGGTCGCGGGCGGCCCGGCGGCGGGCGGCCTCCCGGCGCAGGACGTCCACCGCCCAGGCGGAGCCGATGATGCGGGCGGCGAGCAGCAGCCGGGCGACCGCCGCGTCGGGGAGCGCCTCCCGGTGTGCCCGCTCGGCGGCGCGGGCGTAGAGCTCCTCGCGGCGCTCCGCGCCGATCCCGGCGAGCACCGCCTCGGCGGCCCTCGGCTCGCGGAAGACGGGCGGGCCGTCGTCGGTGAGCAGCCCGGTCGCGGCCAGCAGGCGCAGGGCGTGGGAGGTGCCGTACGCGCGGGGTTCGGCGAGCGCGGCGAGCATGCCGGGGGTGCCGTCGGCGCCGCACACGGCGACCGCGCGCAGGACGTCCTGGAGTTCGTCGGGCAGGGTGGCGCAGGTCCGGGCGGCGCGGCTGCCGACGGCCTCGGCGGCGGTCTCGTCCAGCTGCGCGAGGCGTTCGGGTACGGGGTCCCAGCCCTGGCGGGAGAACCTGCGGATGACCGCGCGCAGGACGGCCGGTCTGCCGTCCATGGCCCGGGCGGCCGCCCGGCTGAAGTCCGGGTCGACGGACCGCCCGTAGGCCCCCCGCAGCACCTCGCCGACGCCTTCGGCGGAGAGCGGGGCGAGGGTGAGGTGGTGCGCGGTGACGACGCGCCCGTCGGCGAGGGGGCACAGCTCGGTGCGGTCCTCGGGGCCGGGGGAGACGCCGTGGGTGGTCAGCAGCAGCACGGGCGCGCCGGACAGCCGGCGGGCCAGCGCCCGCAGGACGTCCCAGGACTCCCGGTCGGCCCATTGGGCGTCGTCGACGGCGAGGAGCAGCGGCCGCTTCCGGGCGGCGGCGAGCAGGACGCGGCACAGCTCGGGGGTGGTGTCGGCGCCCTGCCGGGCCGTGTGCCAGGACGGGTCGGTGCCGGGGGCGGCGCAGGCCAGCAGCTGGCCGACGACGCCGAGCCGCAGCCCGGACTCCTCCCAGGAGGCGTGGGCGGTGGCAGCGGTGACGCCGGAGCGGTTCGCGAAGGCGACCGCGCGGTCGAGCAGGGCGCTGCGGCCGACCCCGGGGACCCCGTGCACGGCGACGGTGGCCGACCGGCCCGCGCCGAGGCCGTCCACCAGGGTGCGCAGCAGCTTCTCCTCGTGCTCCCGTTCCACGAGCGGCGGTGCGCCGCTGACGTGTCCGTCGACCGTGGGCCAGGATCCGGCTCCCCCGGCCCGGCCGGCTCTCCAGTCCGCCATGGGCCGCCCCCTAGCGACTCTGCGCGTGGGCGCCGGCCGGCGGTCCCACCCGCTCCGGGCGGTGTCCGTCCGCCCCGTAGGGGCGCAGCGGGCCGGGCGTGCCGAGGGAGCCGAGCGAGAGGGGCAGGTCGGCGCGGCCGCGCACGTCGAGCTTGCGGTAGACGTTGGTCAGGTGCATCTCCACGGTGCGGGGGGTGACGAACAGGGCGTCGGCTATCTCCTTGTTGCTGACGCCGCGCCGGGCGAGGACGGCGACGCGGCGTTCGCTGTCGGTGAGCGAGTCGACGGGCGAGGCGGCGAGCTGCGGCATCCGGCCGCCGGCGGCGACGAGCAGCTTCCGGGCGAGGCCGCCGAGGATGTGGTAGCCGCAGCGGGTGGCGAGTTCGATGGCTCCGCGCAGGTGGCGGCGGGCGCCTCGGGTGTCGTCGTGGCGCAGGAGCTCGTAGCCGAGCTGGTACTGGGCCTTGGCCTGTTCGAGGCGGGCCGGGGAGGCGGTGAGCGCGTCGACGGCCTCGGCGAGCAGGTCCAGCCTGGTCCGGCCCTCGGCGACGACGCCGGCGGCCAGCAGGCCGAGGCCGATGCCCCGGGGGGTGCCCCAGCGGCGTACCCGCTCCTGGGCGCTCTCGGCGAGTGCGGCGGCGTCGGCCGTGCGGCCCTGCTGGGCGAGGACGGAGGCGGCGGGGAGCCACCAGGGGGCGAGCACGGGGTTGGTCACTCCGGCCTCCTCCAGGCTGCGCCCGCACCGCTGCCACAGCTCCAGCGCCCCGGCGAGGTCGCCGCGTTCGCGCCGGGCCCGGCCCTTGGCGTAGAGGTAGTGGTGCCACTCCCAGATCTGCTGGTCGGTGCCGTGCCCGCCGCGGGCGAGCACGTGCTCGGCGCGGTCGAGCTGTCCCTGGGAGAGCAGCGCGGTGCCGAGGGCGATGTAGGGCATGGGCGAGCGGGGGCCGTCGGCCGTCTCGGCGATCTCGACCGCGGCGTGGGCGTCGGCGGCGGCGCCGCCGATGTCCCCGGCGGAGTGGCGGACGACGGACCGCCCCGCCAGCACCGTCATGTGCATCCACGGTTCGTACCGGTCCCGGCTGGAGGAGAGGGCACGGCCGAGCCCGGCCAGGGCCTCGTCCGTCTCGTCGGCGAGGCCGAGGACGACGGACGCCCCGAACACCCGCCAGCCGACGGGTGCGGGCTCCTCGACCTTCAGCGCGCGGCGGGCGAGGGCGACCGCCTGCCGGGCGGGCCTGCCGTCGAAGGCGGCCAAGGCGCTCATGACGGCCAGCAGCCGGCGTTCGGCCGGGTTGTCCCCCGGGGGTACGGGCCAGGCGTCGGCCCGGTCCCGGGCCGCGGCCATGGCCGCCTTCTCGTTGACCGCGGTGATCAGCAGGGCGGCGGCGACGGAGGTGCGCAGCTCCGCGTCGGCGGGGTCGGTGCCGAGCTCCGTGCGGAGGGTTTCGAGCACTCCGCCGAGGACGTGGACCGCTTCGGGCGCGTCGCGGGTGCCGAGTGCGGTCGTCCCGTACTCGACGGCGATGCGCGCCCGGTCCCGTGGGTCGGCGGCGTCCTCGAGGGCGTGCCGCAGGTGGAGCAGCGCGGTGGCGGGGGCCACGGGGGCCGCGGCGCGGGCCAGTTCGACGCGGACGACCTGGCGCTGGGTGCCGGTGAGTTCCGCGTCGAGGGCGCGGCGCAGGTAGCGCACGGCGGCCGGGGAGCCGTCCCGGCCGGCTGCCTCGGCGGCGGCGTCGCGCAGGGCGGCGAGCATCCAGGGCTCGGTGAGCTCCTTGAGGAGGACGAGCTGGTCGGCGACGTCCGAGGCGGGGCGGCCGGCGTCGTTGAGGACGCGGGCGGCGCGGGCGCGCAGGGATTCCAGGCGGGCGGCCGGCAGGTCGGCGAGGACGGCGTCGCGGACGGCGTCGCGCATGGTGATGACGGGGTGCGGGCCGGCGGGCGCCACGGCTCCCCCGGCGGTTCCCTCGGCCGGGCCGTCGACGGCGCCGTTGCGGCGCAGGGCGTCCAGGGCGGCGGTGAGGCGCCTGCCGGTGACGCCGGAGAGGGCGGCCAGCGGGTCGGCGCAGGACCGGCCGAGGACGGCGAGGGCCTGGGCGACGGATCGTTCGTGGCCGGGGCAGTCGGCGAGGTGGGCGGTGACGGAGCCGGCGAGGACGGCGTCGCCCGTCCTGCGCAGCCGGCGGGTGCCCGCGGCGTCGGGGCCGAGCCCGGCCGCGCGGACGCCGTCGAGGAGCCGTACGAGCCGGCCCGGGTTGCCGGCACCGGTGTCCACACAGTGGCGGAGAAAGGTTTCGTCGGCGGGGCCGCCGAGGGCGCGGACGACCATCCGGGCGGTGTCGTCCGGGGTGAGCGGGCCGAGGTCCATGGTGGCGCAGCGCCCCTGGGCGAGGAACTCGTCGAGCATGGCCGTGCCGGGGCCGTGGCATTCGGTGCGCTGGGCGAAGAGCACCAGCAGCGGCAGGTCGGCGGCCCTGCGGAGCACGAAGTCGACGCTGCGGAGGGAGGCTTCGTCGCACCACTGGGCGTCGTCGAGGACCAGGGTGAGCGGCCCGGCCGCGAGCAGGCCGGCGAGGTGCCGGTGGAACCGGCGGTGGAAGGCGTAGGCGGCGTGCGCGGCGGAGGTGCCGGGGAGCGTGCCGGCCGGCTCCGGGAGCATGTGCGGGTCGTGGCCGAGCAGTTGGCCCAGCACCGGCCGGCCGTCGCCGGGCTTCTCACCGCCGGCGCCGCGCAGGACGGTGCCCCCCGCCGAGGCCAGCCGGTCGGCGAAGGCGGCGAGCAGACCGGTCCTGCCGATGCCGGCCGGGCCGCGGACGAGGACGGCCCGCGCACCGTCCCGGCGCGCCTCCTCGGCGTGCCGTGCGAGGCCGGTGAGTTCGGTGGAGCGGCCGACCAGGAACCGGGGAGCGTCCTGGCCCTTGTCGCTGCTGACCGCCACGGCGTTTCCTTCTTTCGTGAAGCCACACTCGAGCTCCGTCGACCGACGTGGCGGAGACGGTTCCTAAGACGGTTCCAAGTCCCGACTTGCACGATCAAGATCAGAAACGACGGTAACAGGACAGCTAATGGGGACCCATCACCTTTGAGACAGAATGCGAAGCATCTGTGGCCAAAGATGAACGCTGAGTTCCCGGCCGCCTACGGGGCGTGGCGCCCCGTCAGTCTTCCGCAAGTGAGCCGAAACCCGTCCGCGACAAGAATGCCGACATTCGCTTGTCATTCGCTTGCCGTACGCTGCACCGTTCGCCCTCCCGGGCGGGAAACCCCTGTCTCACCGGCGAAGACGCGCTTAACGGGCATCTTGAGCGGGGTGGTGGGACGGCGTCTTGGGCGGCGTCTCACGGCGGCGCGGCAGGGGGCGCGGGGCGGCATGCGGGTGGAGGACGGACCGCTGCGCGGAGCCCGCTCCCCGGCCCCGCCCCTTCCCGAAACCGGGACTCCGCCCCGGACCCCGGCCCTCAAGCGCCGGACAGGCTGAATTGTCACCCGGAACCGGGCAGGAAAGTCGGCCTCACCCCAAGGGAAGCGGCATCTGCCGCAAGGGAAAGCCGGCCACGGACAGGGGCGAATCCAGCCCGGCTGGGGGCACCTCCCAGCGGTAGCTGGGGGAGTTTGAGGCCACCGCGCGTCAGCGCGGAAAAGGGGGCCCGGGGGCTTGCCCCCGGTTACGGGAAGGGGCGGGTAGGGGACAACGCCCGCCGCAGGCGCACCCCGCACCCGCACCCGCCACAATCCACCGCGTCAGCGAATCCCCACCCCCGAGACCGCCCGGGCGATCACCAGCCGCTGAATCTCACTCGTCCCCTCGAACACCGTGTAGATCGCCGCGTCCCGGTGCATCCGCTCCACCGGGTACTCCCGCGTATAGCCGTTGCCCCCGAGGATCTGCATGGCCTGCGCCGTGACCGTCTTCGCCGTCTCCCCCGCGAAGAGCTTCGACATCGAGCCCTCCGCCGAGGTGAAGGGGCGGCCCGCGGTCGCCATCCACGAGGCGCGCCAGACCAGCAGGCGCGCCGCGTCGATGCGGGTGCGCATGTCGGCCAGCTGGAAGGCGACGCCCTGGTTGTCGATGATGGGGCGGCCGAACTGGACGCGGTCCTTGGCGTATTCGAGTGCCACCTCGTACGCGGCGCGGGCGATGCCCACCGCCTGCGCGCCCACGGCCGGGCGGGAGGCCTCGAAGGTGGCCATCGCGGCGTTCCGGGCGCCGGCGGCGCCCGCCTCCCGCTCCCCCTTCGCCCGCTCCCGGGCGCGCGCCAGCCGGTGCTCCAGCTTCTCGCGGCCGCCGAGCAGGCAGTGGCCGGGGACGCGGACGCCGTCGAGGACGACCTCGGCGGTGTGCGAGGCGCGGATGCCGTGCTTCTTGAACTTCTGCCCCTGGGACAGGCCCGCCGTGCCCGGCGGCACGATGAACGAGGCGTGCCCGCGCGCCCCCAGCGCGGGGTCGACGACGGCGACCACCACATGGACATTGGCTATGCCGCCGTTGGTCGCCCAGGTCTTGGTGCCGTTCAGCACCCACTCGTCCTTCGCCTCGTCGTAGACGGCGCGGGTGCGCATGGCCGAGACGTCGGAGCCCGCGTCGGGCTCGGACGAGCAGAAGGCGGCGACCTTCACGTCGGCGGCGTCCCCGTACATCTGCGGGACCCAGGTGCCGATCTGCTCCTCGGTGCCGTTGGCGAAGACGCCGATCGCCGCGAGGCCGGTCCCGGCGATCGCGAGGCCGAGGCCGGCGTCGCCCCAGAAGAGCTCCTCCATGGCCATGGGGATGCCGAGCCCCGTGGGGTCGAGGAACTGCTGGGCGAAGAAGTCGAGCGAATACAAGCCGATCTTGGCGGCCTCCTGGACCACCGGCCAGGGGAACTCCTCGCGCTCGTCCCACTCCGCGGCGGCCGGGCGCATCACGTCCTCGGCGAAGCCGTGGAGCCAGTCCCGTACCCCCCGCTGGTCCTCGTCGAGCTCCATGGTGAACTCCGCCATAGCCCCTCCCACCCCTCGTTACTCAAGGTAACGCGAGTATGTTACCCATGGGTAGAGGTGTCAACCGCCCCCGCCTCCCCGATTCGCTGAGTGCAGCGGGTGTTACGTTGCGCATGCGTGACGATTCGCAGGGGCGGGGAGGCATTCCTATGGAGAACAACAGTCAGCGGGACGATCAGCAGCGTGCCGCGGAACGGCGGCGCAAGGAGCTGCTGGAGGCCGCGGACCGCGTGGTGCTGAGGGAGGGCCCGGGGGCGTCGATGAACGCCATCGCGGCCGAGGCGGGCATCACCAAGCCCATCCTCTACCGGCACTTCGGCGACAAGGGCGGGCTCTACCGCGCGCTCGCCGAGCGCCACACCGACGCGCTGCTGGTCGGGCTGCGCGCCGCGCTGGACGCCCCGGCGGACCGCCGGGAGCGGGTCGAGACCACCCTGGACAGCTACCTCGCGGCGATAGAGGCCCGGCCGCAGGTCTACCGCTTCCTGATGCACCCGGCCGACGAGAGCCACCCCACGGAGCAGGGCTTCGACGTGGGCCGGCACTCCGCTCCCCTACTGCGGCGGATGGGCGAGGAGCTGGCCCAGGTCATAGCCGAGCGGGTCGACCTCGGCCCGGGCAGCGACGAGCTGGCCCGCGCCTGGGGGCACGGCATCGTCGGCATGATGCACGCGGCGGGCGACTGGTGGCTGCGCGAGCGGCCCTTCCCGCGCGCGCACCTCGTACGGCACCTCGCGGACCTGCTCTGGGGCAGGCTGGCGGCGGCGGGCGACCTGCCGGGCGGCCCCGGCTTCTGACGGGGGCGCCCCGCACGGTGCCCGGCCGCCGGGCGGGCCCGGCGCCCGCCCGGCCGGGGCGGGCCGTCCCGCACGGGACGGCGCCCCGCCCGGTTCGCACCGTCTTCGTCGGAAATTCGCGCCCCCTTCGCAGGGAAAGGGGCGGCCTTCCTGCCCGGTTCCGGGCAGGGCCTCAGCCCACCCGGTGACCGGGGGCCGGGGTCCGGGCCGGGGTGCCGGCGGCGGGTGTCAGCCCGTCCCGCCGGGCGGCCCGCAGCGCGCGCCACTTGCGGACCCCCGTCAGGCGGTCCAGGTACAGCCCGCCGTCCAGGTGGTCGCACTCGTGCTGGAGGCACCGCGCGAAGAACCCCGTGCCGCTCACCCGCACCGGGGAGCCGTCCCTCGTGAAGCCCTCCACCTCCGCCTCGTCGAAGCGCTCCGTGCCCGCCTCGATCCCGGGCACGGAGAGGCACCCCTCGGATCCGCGGACGGTGACGCCGCCGGCCGTGACGAGCCGGGGGTTCACGAGGTGCCCGAGGTGGCGGACGTCCTCGTCGTCCGGGCAGTCGTAGACGAAGACCCGGAGCGGGACGCCGATCTGGTTGGCCGCGAGGCCCACGCCCCGCGCCGCGTACATCGTCGCGAACATGTCCTCGACGAGCTCCGCGAGGCCCTCGTCAAACTCCGTGACCTCCTCACAGGGGGTCGCCAGACCCTGATCTCCGAGCAGCCGCAGGGGCCGTACACGTCCTGAACCACCGGGAATCGAGCCTTTGCGCATGGGGTCAACCCTACGTTCCGAGGGCCGCGGGTTCGGGCCCACGGCCGGATCTCGATAGGCTGATCCCCGACCGAGGCCTCCTGGCCGGCGTTCGGCTCGGAGGGGGCGTTCCACCGGCGGACCAGGAACAGGCGGCGGCGCCGGATTGCAAGGAGGATCTAGGACGATGGCAGGCAACACGGGGCCGCTGTCGCCGCGGGCCAAGCTGGCCGTGACGGCGGGCAAGGCAGCTGCGGCGGTGTCGCGCGCCGCGGGCCGCGGCAGCGGATCGGTGATCGGCGGCAAGGTCGCGCTCAAGCTCGACCCCGATCTGCTCGCCCGGCTGGCGACCCACCTGGACGTGGTCCTGGTGTCGGCCACCAACGGCAAGACGACCACGACGCGGCTGATCGCCGAGGCGCTGCGGGCCAGCGGACCGGTGGTGTCGAACGCGCTGGGCGCGAACATGCCGGCCGGTATCACCTCCGCCCTCGCGGGCGGCTCGGACGCGCGCTACGGCGTGATCGAGGTGGACGAGAAGTACCTGGCGGGTGTCGCCCGGGACGTCTCGCCCAAGGCCATAGCGCTGCTGAACCTCTCGCGTGACCAGCTCGACCGGGCCGCGGAGACGCGCATGCTCGCCGAGAAGTGGCGCGAGGGCCTGGCCGGCACCAAGGCGGTGATCATCGCCAACGCCGACGACCCGCTGATCGTCTGGGCGGCGTCCTCGTCGTCGAACGTGGTGTGGGTGGCCGCGGGCCAGGAGTGGAAGGACGACGCCTGGTCGTGCCCGTCCTGCGGCGGTGTGATGCAGCGCCCGGGCGACGACTGGTTCTGCGGTGAGTGCGGCTTCCGCCGGCCCACCCCGAGCTGGGCGCTGTCGGGCGACTACGTCCTCGACCCGCACGGCTCCGCGTGGCCGATCCACCTCCAGCTGCCGGGCCGGGCCAACAAGGCGAACGCCACCACCTCGGCCGCCGTCGCGGCCACGTTCGGGGTGCCGCCGCAGGTGGCCCTGGAGCGGATGTACCAGGTGCAGGCGGTCGCGGGCCGGTTCGACGTGGTGCAGTTCCTGAACCGGGACATCCGGCTGCTGCTGGCGAAGAACCCGGCCGGCTGGCTGGAGACCTTCTCGCTCATCGACGGCCCGCCGGCGCCGGTGATCCTCGCGGTGAACGCGCGCGGCGCGGACGGCACGGACACCTCCTGGCTGTGGGACGTGGACTACACCCGGCTCGCCGGGCACCCGATCTTCCTCCTCGGTGACCGCAAGCTCGACCTGGCGGTGCGCCTGGAGGTCGCGGGGCTGGACTTCCGGGTCTGCGAGACCGTCGACGAGGCCGTGCAGTCGGCGCCGCCCGGCAAGATCGAGCTGATCGCCAACTACACCGCGTTCCAGGACGTCCGCCGCCGCGTCGGCAACTGACCCCACGACAGGATTGTGAGCATGAGCCAGAACAGTCTGCGGGTGGTGTGGGTCTACCCCGACCTGCTCAGCACCTACGGCGACCAGGGCAATGTCCTGGTCCTGGAGCGCCGGGCGCGGCAGCGCCGGCTGGACGTCCAGCGCGTGGACATCCGTTCCGACCAGCCGATCCCCACCTCCGGTGACATCTATCTGATCGGTGGCGGTGAGGACCGTCCGCAGCGGCTGGCGGCCGAGCGGCTGCGCCGCGACGGCGGTCTGAACCGCGCGGTCGCCAACGGCGCGATCGTCTTCTCGGTCTGCGCGGGCTACCAGATCCTGGGCCACGAGTTCATCAACGACCTCGGCCAGCGGGAGCAGGGCCTCGGGCTGCTCGACGTCGTCAGCACCCGCGGCGAGGGCGAGCGGTGCGTCGGTGACGTGCTCGCCGACATCGACGACCGGCTGGGGCTGCCGCCGCTGACCGGCTTCGAGAACCACCAGGGCATCACCCACGTCGGCCCGAACGCGCGACCCTTCGCGCGGACGCGGATCGGCAAGGGCAACGGCACGGGCGACGGCACCGAGGGCGCGTACAACGACACCGTCTTCGGTACGTACATGCACGGGCCGGTCATGGCGCGCAACCCGCACATCTCGGACCTGCTGATCAAGCTGGCGCTGGATGTCAACGCCCTTCCGCCGGTGGACGACCGCTGGTACGAGGCGCTGCGCAACGAGCGGATCGCGGCGGCGACCCAGCCCTCCTGACGGGCTTCCCGCCCGTACGCGCGCCCGCATGACGGACGGTTGTGTCCCCCGCCACCTCTCGCTTGTATGGTGGCGGGGATCCAGCCGGACGACGGGGTCCGGTCACCCGCCCTGTTGTGAAGGTTCCCTGTCATGCGCATCGGCGTACTCACCTCCGGTGGCGACTGCCCCGGTCTGAATGCCGTCATCCGGTCCGTGGTGCACCGCGCCGTCGTGGACCACGGTGACGAGGTCATCGGCTTCCGCGACGGCTGGCGGGGGCTGCTGGAGAACGACTTCCGCAAGCTCGACCTGGACGCGGTCGGCGGCATCCTGGCGCTCGGCGGCACCATCCTCGGCTCCTCCCGGGTCCGGCCCGCCGATCTGCGCGACGGCGTCGAGCGGGCCCGCGGCCATGTCGCGGAGCTCGGCCTGGACGCGATCGTGCCGATCGGCGGCGAGGGCACCCTCAAGGCGGCGCGGCTGCTGTCGGACGCCGGCCTTCCCATCGTGGGCGTCCCCAAGACCATCGACAACGACATCGCGTCGACCGATGTGACCTTCGGCTTCGACACGGCCGTCGGGGTGTCGACGGAGGCCCTGGACCGGCTGAAGACCACCGCCGAGTCCCATCAGCGGGTGCTGATCGTGGAGGTGATGGGCCGCCACACCGGCTGGATCGCCCTGCACTCGGGCATGGCCGCGGGCGCCCACGCGATCGTCGTGCCGGAGCGGCCCTTCGACATCGACGAGCTGACCGAGGTGGTCGGCCGCCGCTTCGAGGCGGGCAAGCGCTTCGCCATCGTGGTGGTCGCCGAGGGCGCCAAGCCCCGCGCGGGCTCGATGGCCTTCGAGACCGGTGACACGGACGTCTACGGCCACGAGCGGTTCGCGGGCGTGGCCCGGCAGCTGGCCGTGGAGCTGGAGCGGCGCCTCGGCAAGGAGGCCCGCCCGGTGATACTCGGCCACGTGCAGCGCGGCGGCACGCCCACCGCGTACGACCGGGTGCTGGCGACCCGCTTCGGCTGGCACGCCGTGGAGGCGGTGCACCGCGGCGCCTTCGGGATGATGACGGCGCTGCGCGGCACGGACATCACGCTGGTGCCGCTGGCGGAGGCCGTGGAGCGGCTGAAGACGGTTCCGGACGAGCGCTACGCCGAGGTGGAGTGCGTCCTGTGAAGTGATCTTCGCGGCCGCCGCCGTACCGCCCCCGGCCGGAGCTCCGGCCGGGGGCGGCTCTACTCTGGTCCCGGCGCATCGGTACGAAATGGGAGAGACGCGGATGGATCACAGCGGGCACGGCATGATGATGGACATGCCGCCGTTCACGCTGGGACGGGGTCTGGAGTTCAGCGGCGATCCGTTCTTCATGATCGGTTGCTTGCTGGGGCTGGCCCTGTACGGCTGGGGTGTGGTGCGGCTGCGGATGCGCGGTGACGCCTGGCCCGTCGGCCGTACGGTCGCGTTCGTGCTCGGCGTGCTGTCGGTGTGGCTGGTGATGTGCACCAAGCTGAACGACTACGGCATGGTCATGTTCAGCGTGCACATGGTGCAGCACATGGTGATCAGCATGCTCTCCCCGATCCTGCTGCTGCTCGGCGCGCCGGTGACGCTGACGCTGCGGGCGCTGCCCACGGCGGGGCGCGGGCGCAAGGGCCCGCGGGAGTGGCTGGTGGCGCTGCTGCACAGCCGCTACATGCGGATCATCACGCACCCGGCGTTCACGATCCCGCTGTTCATCGCGAGCCTGTACGCCCTGTACTTCACGCCGCTCTTCGACTTCCTGATGGAGTCCAGGACCGGGCACATCGCGATGATGGTGCACTTCCTCGCGGTCGGCCTGGTGTTCTTCTGGCCGATCATGGGCGTGGACCCGGGGCCGCACCGGCCGGGCTACGTGATGCGGATGCTGGAGCTGTTCGCCGGCATGCCGTTCCACGCCTTCTTCGGCATCGCGCTGATGATGGGGTCGGAGCCGATGATCGGCACGTACATGCACCCGCCGGCCTCGCTGGGCATCGACCCGCTGGAGGACCAGCAGGCGGGCGGCGGCATCGCGTGGGCGTTCAGCGAGATCCCGTCGGTCGTGGTGCTGCTCGCGCTGGCCTATCAGTGGTACCGCTCGGAGCAGCGCCAGTCGCGGCGCTCGGACCGGGCCGCGGACCGGAACGGTGACAAGGAGCTGGCGGAGTACAACGCCTACCTGGCCGCGCTCCAGGCGCGCGGGCGGTGAGCTGAGACCCCTGGGTGCACGCCTGGGGTCGGAGGTATGGCGGTGAGGGCCGCGGCCGGAGACGATGGTCTCCTGGCCGCGGCCCTCCCGCGTCCGCGCGTCGGGCCGCCGTGAGGAGGTGCGGCATGCCCGGATCCGCGAAGGCGATGGCGGGGCTGACGGTGGGGGGACTCGTCACGGTGACCGCCTACTCGGTGACCATCGGCAGCGACGGCTGGCTGTGGTTCACCTGGGTGGTGCTGATGCTGATGACGATAGGCACGCTGGTGGCGCGGGGCACGTGACACGGCGCCGGGCGGCACCGGCTAGAAGCGGAACACCGCTCCCGTCGCGGCGTCGAGCCCGCACGCGTTGGGGTAGGTCTTGTGCCAGACGAGCGGCCTGCCGTTCCAGTCGCCCTCCACGGTGGCCGTGACGGGGTCGTACTCCCTGGTGCACAAGTGGCGGTCGCCGGTGAGCGCATCCGGTTCGCCCTTGGCCCGCTGGAGGTCGGCACAGGCCGCGGCCGCGTGCGGGTGGTGGCCGCCGGCGTCGGGGCAGGTGAGCTGGACACCCCGGATCCAGGTGTTCTGGGCGCCGGAGACGGTCAGGAACAGCCGCCCGCGCTCGGGCTCGCTCGCGGTCGCCGCGGGGACGGCGGCGAGGCAGAACAGAGCGGTGGCGGCCGTCGCGGCCGCCACGCCGGTACGTACGGACATTCGGTGCCTCCTGGGGCGCGGGGGATGCCCGGTGCCAGGCCATCGCGCGCGGGGGCCGCGGGGCAAGCGGCCGCACCGGGGCGTCCCCCGGGTGGCGGCGCGCTCTCACCCGGGCGGGCCCGTGGGCAGGCGGACACCGTACCGCCACGGAGCCCGCCCGCCGACCACCCGGGCCGGCCCCCGGGCCCTTCCCCCGCCGCCGACCTGCGGGAAAACCCTTGGCAGTCGAGGGGGGTGAATCCGTAACCTCGGGCACCGTGACTGGACAACGCATATGAGCGCCCGGCTGCGGGGCATCGCCGGGGAGACCGAGCGGATCGTCGCCTCGGGCGGCTGGACCACGCGGGACGGGCGCCGGATCGACCTCGCCGCCGCGATCGCTTCGGCGGCGGCGGGCACCCGGCTGTACGGCCCGGAGCCCGTGCCCGTACCGGAGTGGACGCCCGTGGCCGCCACGGAGTTCGAGGTGACGGGCGAGGGCAGCCTGGACGCGGCGCGGCGGGTGGCCGGGGACGGCCCGGTGGCGGTGCTGGACTTCGCGTCCGCGCGCAATCCCGGTGGCGGTTACCTCAACGGCGCCCAGGCCCAGGAGGAGGCGCTCTGCCGGGGCTCGGCGCTGTACCGGTGCCTGCGCGAGGCGCCGGAGTACTACGCGGCCCACCGGGCGGACCCCAGCCCGTTCTACAGCGACCGGGTGATCCACGCCCCCGGTGTGCCGGTCTTCCGTGACGACCGCGGCACGCTGCTCGACGCCCCGTTCCGGGCGGGCTTCCTGGCGTCCCCGGCGCCCAACGCCGGGGTGATCGCCCGCCGCGACCCCGCGGCGGTGGCCCGGGTGCCGGCGGCCCTGGCGGCCCGCGCCGAGCGCGTGCTGGAGGTGGCGGCCGCCCACGGCTACCGCCGACTGGTGCTGGGCGCCTGGGGGTGCGGGGTCTTCATGAACGACCCGGCGGAGGTCGCGGCCGCCTTCCGGGCCCCGCTGACGTCCCCGGGCCGCTTCGCGGACCGCTTCGACCGGGTGGTCTTCGCGGTCCTGGACCGCCGCGCGGACTCCCCGACGAGGGCGGCGTTCGCCGCGGCCTTCCCGGGCGGCCCGGTCCGCGGCACGGCCGCACGCCTGGGTTAGCGTGCCGCTCATGGCACGCCTCAACCTCCGCGCGGCCGTCCCGGCGGCCGCGACCGCTCTGGCCCTGCTCACGCTGACGGCCCTGGTCCGCCTCGCCGGCTGGGCGCTCTCGCACGACCACGTCCACGACCCCGCCGCGGAGGGCGACGACGTCGGAGCGGCCCTGGGCGCCGAACTGGCCCACACCGCCCGGCGGATCCACGACCTGACGGGCCCGGCCGCGCTGGGGATCGTCGTGACGACGGCGGTCTGGGCGGCGCTGGCCGTGTGGCTGAACCGGCGCGACGGCGAAGCCTTGCGGTGAAGCCCTGGAGCGGGCCTCCCGGTGCGCCGCGCCGCGGGGGTCCGCGGAGGTCCGGGTTCAGCCCGCGAGCTTCTTCTTCAGTTCCGCGGCCTGGGGGCCGGAGTCCTGGGCCGGGATCTGCCAGCGGAAGGTCTTGCCCTCGCCGTCGGTGTAGACGAGGGTGCCGCCGCGCTGGCGCTCGTTGATGTCGAAGGCCCGCGCGCGCCACTTGGTGGTGCCGGCGGGGATGGGGCCGCTGGCGTCGTAGCCGCTGAGGAAGACGTTCGCGGCGTTGCCGTCGCCCGCGCCGACGGCCTTGCCGTCGGCGGACACCCACTGCCAGCCGCCCCGCTGGGCGGGGGCCGTCTCGGCGACGGCCGACGCCGAGGTCGGGCGGTCCTTCACGGACACGACGACGAAGAGGCCGTTCGTGGGCTTGTCGGCCATCGCCTTGGCCGCGTAGACGACGCTGGTGGGCGTCACTTCGAGGCGGCCGGCGCCGCCCGATCCCACGGTCGGGGCGGCCTCGCCCATCGGCTGGACCCCGCGCTCGGGGCTGTCCCCCGTGGTGGCCGAGGAGGCTGCGGCGTTCGCGGGCGACTTGTCCTTCGTCTCGGTGCCGCACGCGGTGAGCGGCAGCGCGGCGACGAGGCAGACGGCTATGACGGTGCTGGTGCGCATGTATCCCCTGAGGTCTGAACGGACCGGCGAAACGTACCGCCGGTAACAAGCCCTCCGGGGCAGGTCTGTTCGAATCGTGACCACTCCGCTATCACCCCGCGACCCACGGAACCGTCGCTACCGCTATGCAGAAAAGCCTCACCCCGGCCCTTACCGGACCGGGGTGAGGCTCGCTATGTCGTGCTGTGTTCCGTTACGCCCGGGGCTACTTGGCCGCGGCCGTCTTCGGCGCCGGAACGGCGTGCGGGGCGCACGTCACGTCCTTGGCGTCGACCTTGCCGTCGAGGAGGTAGGCGTCGACCCTGGAGTTGATGCAGGGGTTGACGAGGCCCGTGACGCCGTGCGAGCCGGCGCCCTTCTCGGTGATCAGGCGCGAGCCGCGGAAGCGCTTGTGCAGCTCGACGGCGCCGACGTACGGGGTGGCGGCGTCACGGTCGGCCTGCACGATGAGGGTCTGCGGCAGGCCCTTGCGCGTGGTGACCTCGACCGGCGTCTGCTGCGGGGCCTTCCAGGTGGCGCAGGGGAGGTTCATCCAGGCGTTGGCCCAGGTCATGAACGGGGCCTTCTTGTGGATGCGGGTGTTGTCCCGGTCCCACTTGTTCCAGCTGGTGGGCCACTTGGCGTCGGCGCACTCGACCGCGGTGTAGACCGCGTTGCTGTTCTCCTTGTCGATGTTGCCGGCCTTGTCCGCGAGGTTCGGGCCGGCCTCCTCGATCAGCGGCTTCTCGTCACCGGCGACGTACTTGCTCCACGTCTCGGCGACCGGCACCCAGGAGGAGTCGTAGTAGGCGGCGCTCTGGAAGAAGTTGATCAGCTCGGCCGGGCCGACGACCCCGCCGATGGGCTTCTTCTTGGCGGTGGCCCGGATCTTCTCCCAGCCCTTCTGGACCTCGGCCTGGGTCTTGCCGAGGTGGAAGACGCTGTCGTACTTGGCGACCCACGCCTCCCAGTCCTTGAAGCGGCCCTCGAAGGCGACGTCCTGCTCCAGGTTCGCCTCGTACCAGATGTTGTCCGTGGCCGGGTTGACGACGCTGTCGACGACCATGCGGCGGACGTGGGACGGGAAGAGGGTGCCGTAGACGGCGCCCAGGTAGGTGCCGTACGAGACGCCCAGGTAGTTCAGCTTCTTCTCACCGAGCGCGGCGCGCACGACGTCGAGGTCGCGGGCCGTGTTCGGGGTGGTGAGGTACGGCAGCAGGTCGCCGCTGCGCTCGGCGCAGCCGTCGGCGTACTGGCGGGCCAGCTTGCGCTGGGCGCGCTTGTCGGCCTCGCTGCCGGGCACCGGGTCGGCCTTGGGGGCGGAGACGAACTTCTGCGGGTCGACGCAGGAGATCGGCGCGGAGTGGCCCACGCCGCGCGGGTCGAAGCCGACGAAGTCGTAGGCCTTCGCGGTCTTGGCCCACAGCGGGCTCTTGGTCGTGATCCGCTTCGGGAAGCGCATGCCCGAGCCACCGGGGCCGCCCGGGTTGTAGATCAGCGAGCCCTGGCGCTCGGCCGAGGTGCCGGTGGAGCGCGCGCGGTCCACGGCTATCTCGATCTTCCGGCCGTCGGGCTTGGCGTAGTCGACCGGGACGGTCACGAAACCGCACTGGATCGGCTTCTCCAGGCCCCAGGCGGCCGGGCAGTCCTGCCACTTGATGCCGGTCTTGGCCGCGCGCTCGGCGGCTATGCGCACACCGCGCGCCTCGGCGGCGCCGCCCGGCACGCGCTCACCGGCGCTGGCGGCCGGGGCGGTCAGAAACCCGGCCACCAGCGCGCCGGTCACCAGAGTGCCGGCCGCGCCGAGTATGGATGTAGCTCTCACGTAGGAATCCCCCTGCTGGGTGCGCCGCTTGGAGCGGCGTGATCGCAATGCACTGCTGGCGGGGATCCTTCCGTCTCCCATGCCACATAGGACAGGTCGCACGGGTGTTTCTTTACTAATTCGTAAGGATGACGTCACAAAAAGCGGCACACGTGCCGCTGTTCATCACTCCTGCTCCCAAATACCCCCATCGCGGCATTCCCCGGCAAACTCCCCCCATCCCCGCTCCAGGGCCCCGCGCAGCTCCAGACCGTCCCGCGCCACCGCGGCCACCACCGCGGCCGGGCCCGCGAGCGGCATCAGCGCGGCGCCCTCGCCCAGCGCCCGGGACGTCATCGGACGCGCCTCGAAGGCCGGGTCGACGACGAGCAGTTGGCCGGCCGCCCGGAGGCCGCCCAGGACCGCCCCGCCGTCCCAGCCGGGCACCCCGGGCCCGTACGCCAGCTCCTGGTCGTACAGCACCCGCCCGGCCCGGAGGACGGTCAGCCGGGACCGGAGCCGCCCCGGCTCCTCCCCCGCCCGCCCGAGGATCTGCTCCTCCCGCAGCGCCAGCCGGGCCGTCGGCGCGAGCTCGACGCGGGTGGTGGCCCGCAGATCGCTGCCGCGCGCGGAGATCAGCGGCTCCGGCAGCCAGCGCAGCGTGGCACCGTCGCCGACCCGGATCCGGGTGTCGTACGTGGCCGGTTCGCCGGTGCGGCCGGGCAGGGCGAGGGTGGCGGCTGTGGTGGTGAACGTCAGCGCCGTGCCGTCCCCGGCCTCGGCGGTGAGCGCGAGCCGGTCACCGCCCAGCGGCGCGCTCATCGCCCCGACGAGCGCGACCCGCGCCCCCGGTCCGTACGGCCGCAGCCTGCGCAGCGCGAACGGGCCCGCGCCGTCGAGGACGGGCAGCGCCGTGCCGCCCCGGCCGTCCGCGGCGGCGACGATCCGGGCCGTCGCCCGGAGTCCGGCGCCGGGGCCCGTCACGGCTTGACGGCCCAGTCCGCGAGCCGCGCGCGCACCCACTCGACCACCGGTGCCACGCCGCCCTCGGTGACGAGGGAGGTGAAGGCGACGGGCAGGTCGCCGCGCTGCGCCTTCGCGTCGCGCGCCATGCCCGCCAGGTCGGCGCCGACGTAGGGGGCGAGGTCCGTCTTGTTGACGACGAGCAGATCGGCGGTGGTGACGCCGGGGCCGCCCTTGCGGGGGATGTCGTCGCCGCCCGCGACGTCGATGACGAAGATCTGCGCGTCGACCAGGCCCTTGGAGAAGGTCGCCGTGAGGTTGTCGCCGCCGGACTCGACGAGGATCAGGTCCAGCGGGCCGACCGCGTCCTCCAGGTCCTCGACGGCTTCGAGGTTGGCGG
Organism: Streptomyces albireticuli; assembly: GCF_002192455.1. Classification (NCBI taxonomy): domain Bacteria; kingdom Bacillati; phylum Actinomycetota; class Actinomycetes; order Kitasatosporales; family Streptomycetaceae; genus Streptomyces; species Streptomyces albireticuli. Next base: position 6,639,737 of record NZ_CP021744.1, on the reverse strand, counting down.
AGATGTCGTCGCGGATCGCGGTGTGCGGGCAGGCGCCGGTCTCCACGGCGGTGATGCGCTCGGGCGGCAGCACGGCGTTGCGCAGCAGGAACTCCGCGTCCTCACGGGTGTAGATGTCGTTGGTGACGACCGCGAGCGAGAGGCCGTCGCGCAGTTCGCGGCAGAGCGCGGCGACGGTCGCGGTCTTGCCGGATCCCACGGGCCCGCCGAGACCGATGCGCAGGGCGCGGCGGGTGCCGTCGGGGCGGTGGGGGTCGGCGGCGCTGTAGGTGTGCCGGTGGGGGAAGGCGTCGGCGTGGTCGAGGTGCACGGGGGTCTCCCAGGGGTCGGGTGAGGTGGGTGGGATCGGGGCCGGGGTCGCGGACGGGAGGGGCCGGGTGTCCGCCGCGTACGCCCGCTACGAGGCGAAGAGCCGTACCGGCCAGGCCGCGTGCTGCTCCGCCATGAGGTCCAGGAGCGGCGCCGAGGCCGCCGGGAGGGCGTCCGGGCCCTCACTCAGGGCCCGCCGCGCGGCCTCGGCGGCCCGGGCCGCCACATGATCGAGTTCGGGCGCGAGGCGGGCCAGCACGGCCGTCGCGTCGAACGGGTCGAGGCCGAGCAGCCGTACGGCCGCCGTGGTGGCGCCGCTGACCGTCTCGTGGCCGGCGGCGAGGGCGGCGTCCGGCGGCCCCAGGCCCGCGGCGCGCGCGGCGAGGCCGAGGACGACCGGCTGGTGGGCGCCGCGCGGCCGGGCGGCGGCCAGGGCGTCCAGTTCGGGCGACGGCCAGGTGGCGCGGGCGGCGCGCATCAGCTGGCGGCCGAGCCTGCGGGCCGCGGTCCGCAGGGCGGGCGCGGGGGTGCGGGCGTCGGCGGCGTCGTCCAGGCCGAGCGGGTCGGCGCCGGCGGCCGCCGCGGCGGCGAGGGCCGCCGCCGTCAGCCCGGCCGTGTGCAGGCGCCCCCGGCAGAACTCCTCCAGCGTCCGGGCGTCGTGGATCCGCCCGGCCCGGACGGCCGCCTCGGCGCCGCCGGAGTGCGCGTGGCCGCCGGCGGGGAACCGGCCGTCGGCGAGGACGAGCAGCGCGGCGCGGGCCCCGGCGGACGCGGAAGCCGGTGCCGGTACGGGCACGGGTACGGGTACGGGTACGGCCGCCGGCGCGGGCGCGCCGTACAGGACGCCGTGAGGAAGACCCATCAGTCCCCCATCAGAAGAGGAAGTAGCGCTGGGCCATGGGCAGTTCCGCCACGGGGTGCGGGTCGACGGGATCGCCGTCGATGGAGACGGTGAAGGTGTCGGGGTCCACCTCGACGCGCGGCCGGGCGTCGTTGTTGCGCATGTCCGCCTTGGTGAGGCCGCGGGTGCTGCGTATGGGGACGAACCGCTTGCCGAGGCCGAGCCGCTCGGGCAGGCCGTCGTCCAGGGCCCACTGGGTGGTGAAGTTCAGCGAGTTGGCGGCCGGGGCCCTGCCGAGGGCGCCGAACATGGGGCGCGGCAGCACCGGCTGCGGGGTGGGGATCGAGGCGTTGGCGTCGCCCATCTGCGCGTACGCGATCTGCCCGCCCTTGAGCACCAGCAGGGGGCGGACGCCGAAGAAGGCCGGTTCCCACAGCACGAGGTCGGCGAGCTTGCCGGACTCGACGGAGCCGATCTCGTGGTCGAGGCCCTGGGCGACGGCCGGGTTGATGGTGTACTTGGCGACGTAGCGGCGCGCCCGCCTGTTGTCGGCCGGCCCGTCGCCCGGGAGCGCGCCGCGCCGCCGCTTCATGACGTGGGCGGTCTGCCAGGTGCGCAGCACGACCTCGCCGATGCGGCCCATGGCCTGCGAGTCGGAGGAGATGATCGAGATGGCGCCGAGGTCGTGCAGGATGTCCTCGGCGGCGATGGTGCCGGGCCGGATGCGGGACTCGGCGAAGGCGAGGTCCTCGGGGACGGCCGGGTTGAGGTGGTGGCAGACCATCAGCATGTCGAGGTGTTCGTCGACGGTGTTGACGGTGTGCGGGCGGGTCGGGTTGGTCGAGCTGGGCAGGACGTTGGCCGCGGAGACGACCGTGATGATGTCGGGCGCGTGCCCACCGCCCGCGCCCTCGGTGTGGTACGCGTGGATGGAGCGGCCTGCTATGGCGGCGAGGGTGTCGCCGACGAAGCCCGCCTCGTTGAGGGTGTCGGTGTGGATGGCGAGCTGGGCGCCGCTCTCCTCGCACACGGCCAGACAGGCGTCGATCACGGCCGGGGTCGCGCCCCAGTCCTCGTGGATCTTGAAGCCGACGGCCCCGGCGCGCAGTTGGGCGCGCATGGAGTCGTACGAGACGGTGTTGCCCTTGCCGAGGAGGCCGATGTTGACGGGGTACCCCTCCATCGCCTCGAACATCCGGGCGAGGTGCCAGGAGCCCGGGGTGACGGTGGTGGCCTTGCTGCCCTCGGCGGGGCCCGTGCCGCCGCCGACGAGCGTGGTGACGCCGGAGGCGAGGGCCTCGTCGGCGAGCTGCGGGCAGATGAAGTGGACATGGGCGTCGACGGCGCCCGCGGTGAGGATCCGGCCGTTGCCCGCGATGACCTCGGTCTCGGGGCCGATGACGAGGTCGGGGTGGACGCCGTCCATGGTGTCGGGGTTGCCGGCCTTGCCGATGCCGGTGATCCGGCCGTCGCGGATGCCGATGTCGGCCTTGACGACGCCCCAGTGGTCGAGGACGACGGCGCCGGTGACGACCGTGTCGGGGGCGCCCTCGGCGCGGGTGACGCGGGACTGGCCCATCGACTCCCGGATCACCTTGCCGCCGCCGAAGACCGCCTCGTCGCCGGCGTGGCCGGGGCCGCCGCTGCGGTCCTCCTCGATCTCGACGAACAGATCGGTGTCGGCGAGCCGGATCCGGTCGCCGGTGGTCGGCCCGTAGAGCTCTCCGTAGGCGGCGCGGCCGAGCTCAGTCATCGAGCGGCCCCCCGCACTCGCCGCGCAGCCCTTCGACGACGCGCTTGCCGCCGATGGGCACGAGCTCGACCTCGACGGGGATGCCGGGCTCGAAGCGCACGGCGGTGCCGGCGGCGACGGAGAGCCGCTTGCCGTGCGCGGCGGCACGGTCGAAGACCAGGCCGGGGTTGGCCTCGGCGAAGTGGTAGTGGGAGCCGACCTGGACGGGCCGGTCGGCGGCGTTGAGGACGGTGAGCCGGGTGCGCGGCAGTCCTTCGTTGAGGCGTACGGGCGCGTCGGCGGCCAGGATCTCGCCGGGAATCATCGCGGTGCCCCCGTCAGCCGATGGGGTCGTGGACGGTGACGAGCTTGGTGCCGTCCGGGAAGGTGGCCTCGACCTGCACCTCGTGGATCATCTCCGGGATGCCCGCCATGACCTGGGCCCGGGTGAGCACCTTGCGGCCGGAGGACATCAGCTCGGCCACGGTACGTCCGTCGCGGGCGCCTTCGAGGACGTGGACGGTGATGAGGGCCACCGCCTCCGGGTGGTTGAGGAGCAGCCCCCGGGCACGGCGCTTGTCCGCCACGTCGGCGGCCACATGGAGGAGCAGGCGTTCCTGCTCATGCGGGGAGAGTTGCATGGGTCCACCTCACTGACGAACCGGGGTCCCGGCCGAACGCACCAGGGGCACAGTCGAGTTCAACACACTGTTGACCTGGGGTTCTTCTTCCGGTGACCAGGGATTGCAGATTAGGGCGGAACCTTTTCCAACGCGTTAACTGACCCTTTGCACATCCATGGCCAGAGCTATCCCGCCCGCCCCGGTCCGGCGGAACGCCCCACGGAGCCGGCGCGGACACGGGACACTCTCACCCCACCCCTCTCCCCCGCCCGTCCCGCCCCGGGCGGAAGCGAAGTGATCGGCTGCCGTCTGCAACTACGGGATCTCCTGGGCCGGATCAACTCCGCACGCGCGCATGACACGTACGGCCGTCTACGGGCCGCGCAGACCTTGGTCGTCGCCGCCGCGCGGCCGCCGGACGCGCCCGAACCGGCGTTCGCCCGGGGCCGTCGGGAGTGGCGCGCGGTGCGCCCTGACGCGGACGGTGCCGGTGCCGGCCGGGGTGCGACGGGCGCGTCAGGGCGCCGTCCCGCTCACGCTCCCGCCCGCGCCCACGGCACCCGGGTCGGCGGGCGGATAAACACCGCTCCCGCAGACGCCGGACGGTGTCGTAGACGGCGCGCGGTGATCGATTTCAACCGGGCACGCACACCGCGCCGGAGCAGGTGCGACGGCCCGCAGGCCAGGACCTCAACAGGGGAACCCGGACATGATCAAATCGCCGCGTGTCCACCGGAATCACCCAGGAGTGATCAGGCTCACATACCTTTGGTTCCGCTCGGAATCCGTACCAGGGCTGCGCCAAGATCCGGTCGACGACAAGACCCCGCCATCCCGGCGGGGCGGTCCAGGCGGACGCCGAACCCCGCCGCTGTCTGGATGCCGGGTCGACCGAACGCATCGGTGGGGATGGAGGACCCAAGCACGGTGGGACGACCAAGAGTAGTGCGGTCGGCCCTTGGGGTGAAGCCGTTGACACGGCCGGGCAACCTTCGCCTGCCCGAACCCGACAGGTCATCCTTCACAGGCGGCTGACGAAGGGTTGGCACCATGGGCGCGCACAAACGTCCGTCAAAGCTCTCCAAGGCCGGCGCCGCCTCGGCCCTCACGCTCGCCGCCGTCGGCGCCACAGTGCTGGTACCGGGTGGCGCGGCCGACGCGGAAGCCTCGTCCGTCTCGACCCAAGCGCTGAGCATCGCGGCCTCGAAACAGGGCTCCCCCTACCAGTGGGGCGCGACCGGCCCCCACCGCTTCGACTGCTCGGGCCTGACGCTCTACTCCTTCAAGCGGGTCGGGAAGTCCCTGCCCCGCACCGCCGCCCAGCAGTACAACGGGACCAGCCACATCCCGCGCGCCGCCCGGGAACGCGGCGACCTCGTGTTCTTCGTCTCCGGCCGGGGGATCTACCACGTCGGGATATACGCGGGGAACGGCAAGATCTGGCACGCTCCCAAGACCGGCACCGTCGTCCGCCTGGAGCGGATCTGGACGAACAACGTCCTTTACGGCCGGGTGAACTGACCGACGACGGCCCCGCCCCGGCCCGCCCGGCGACCAGGCGTCGCCCCGGCCCCCGCGCGCCACGCGGGGGCCGGCCCCGGCGGGGCGGGGCCTCGCCCCGCGCCGCGGGGCTCAGCGCTCGGCGACGACCGACGCCGTCCAGGGCAGCGAGATCCAGACCGTCTTGCCGCCGTCCGAGGTCGGGGTGAAGAACAGCCTCCCGCCGTACTCCGCGGTGAGACAGCGGATGATGACCAGACCGCGGCCGTTGTCCTGCTGGACGGCCGCGGGCAGCCGGCGCGGGTAGCGCGGATGGCTGTCGGTGACGCCGATGCGCAGCTGCTGCTCCTGGTCGAGCCGGATGTCGACGGTGAAGGTCGGCGACTGGCCGCGGGTGTGCTGAACGGCGTTGGTGGCGAGCTCCGAGACGATCAGCCGTACGGTCTCCGCGGTTTCCGTGCCACCCGGCAGCCCCCAGTCCGCGAGCACACCCGCCACATAGCGGCGGGCCGTGGAGACCGAGGCGGGAGCGCTCGGCAGAGTGACGGTGGCTTCTTGATGGTCTGCCATGACCTGTCCCTTTCCCACCGAGACCGGGCTCCGACGCATCGCGTAGCGACGATTGCCGAAAGTGGAGAGCGGTTCTCGGACGGCTCTTCGCGACAGAGTGCCACTGATAACAGCAGTGATGGGAGCGATCCACCGAGATATGCATATATCTGTCGCCCGAAGCGGTGAACTCTGGGCCGGAAGACCGGATTTGGACGGCACACTGGTCTATCGACACCGACGTGACGTGTTCACCCCGTTCACCTCATTCACCTCGGGCGGTAGGGAGGGCAGATGCGATACGGACCCGCGGTACGCCGCCGCAAACTCGGTGCGGAGCTGCGCCGCCAGCGCGAGCTCGCCGGGCTGACGAGCCTGGAGGCCGCGCGTGCGGTGGGCTGGCACCAGTCGAAGGTCAGCCGGATCGAGACAGGCAGCAGCGGGGTGAAGTCCGCGGACGTCGCCCTGTTGCTGGACGCCTACGGAGTGACGGACCCCGAGCTGCGCGCCCTGCTGGGGGCGCTGTGCGGTGCCGGGTCGGCCGATGCCGAAGGCGCCCGCCGGGGCTGGTGGTACGCCTACCGCAATCTGCTGCCGTCCGCCTATCTGGACTTCATCAGCCTGGAGTCGGAGGCCTCGCGGTTACGGACCCTGGAGACCACGGTGGTGCCGGGGCTGTTGCAGACTCCCGCCTACGCCCGTGCCGTCACCCGCGCCGCCCTCCACGACCCACCGCCGGAACAGGTGGAGGAACTGGTGCGGGTGCGCATGGCGCGGCAGTCGGTGCTGCGGGGCAGGCAGCCGCTGGAGCTGTGCGCGGTGCTGGACGAAGCGGTGCTGCGCCATGAAGTGGGCGGACGGCAGGTGATGGCCGGGCAGTTGCGGCACCTGGTGGAGACGGGGGCGCAGCGGCATGTGCGGCTGCATGTCCTGCCGTTCACCAGTGGTGGCCATCTCGGCATCACCGGACCTTTTGTTATCTTCTCATTTCCGCGCATTGCTGATCTGGATGTGGTTGTTCTCGACCACTTGACGAGTAGCCTCTACTTGGAGCGGAAAGAAGACCTCCGGGCGTACGCCACGGCATTCACCACGCTTCAGGCGCACGCCCTCTCGCACGAGAAGTCGTTGGAATTCATCGCCGGGATCAACGACGGCGCGTAAGGAGGCACCATGTCCGCAATGCCTCGGTACGTTCCCTCTACACCGACCCTGGGCGCCGCAGCGTGGCGGCGCAGCAGCTACAGCACCGGAATGAACAACTGCGTCGAGACGGCGGAGCCCGCCCCGGGGTTCCTGGCCGTGCGCGATTCCAAGCGCGCGGCGGGCCCCGCCCTGCTGTTCACCCCGACGGCCTGGTCGGCGTTCGTCGGAGGGCTGAGCGAAGGGGTGCTCCGCCCCCTCGCCGGTCACTGAGCGAGCGGCTCCGGGCACCTCAGGCGGCCGGCGCGGTCCTCACGACCGTGGCGGCCGCCTCTTCGATCTGCCGGTCCGACAGGTCCGCGCGGGCGGTGAGCCGCAGCCGGGAGACGCCGTCGGGCACGGACGGCGGCCGGAAGCAGCCCACCGCGAGCCCCTCGGCCCGGCAGTCGGCCGCCCAGGCGACCGCGGCCTCCGGTGACGGCGCCCGCACGGACACCACCGCGGCGTCGGGCCGTACGGACACCCGGCCCGCCGCCGTCACCGCGCCGTGCAGCGCGTCGGCCACGTACCGGGCGCGGGCCGCCCGTTCCGGCTCGCGGCGCAGCACCGCGAGGCTCGCGAGTGCGGCGCCGACGGCGGCCGGGGCGAGGCCGGTGTCGAAGATGAACGTCCGGGCGTTGCTGACGAGGTGGCGGATCACCCGGGCGGGGCCGAGGATCGCGCCGCCCTGGCTGCCCAGCGACTTCGACAGGGTGACGGTCGCGACGACGTCCGGGGAGCCCGCGAGGCCCGCGGCGTGGACGGCGCCGCGGCCGCCGGCCCCGAGGACGCCCAGCCCGTGCGCGTCGTCGACCAGGAGCGCGGCGCCGTACGCGCGGCAGGCGTCGGCGAGGGCGGCGAGCGGCGCGGCGTCACCGTCCACGGAGAAGACGGAGTCGGTGACGGCGAGCGCGGGACCCCCGTGGGCCTCCAGCGTCTTGCGCACCGCCTCCGGGTCGGCGTGCGGGACGACGGCCGTGCCGGCGCGGGCGAGCCGGCAGCCGTCGATGAGCGAGGCGTGGTTGCCCGCGTCCGAGACCAGCAGGGTGCCGGGCCCGGCGGCGTCGGCGGGGGCCGCGAGCGCGGTGACGGCGGCGAGGTTGGCCGCGTAGCCGGAGGAGAAGACGAGCGCGGCCTCGAAGCCGCAGAAGTCGGCGAGCTCCGTCTCCAGGCGGGCGTGCAGTTCGGTGCTGCCGGTCACCAGCCGGGAGCCGGTCGCGCCGGCGCCCCAGCGGCGGGCGGCCTCGGCGGCCGCGGCGGTGACCTCGTGGTGGCGGGTGAGGCCCAGGTAGTCGTTGCCGGCCAGGTCGATCAGGGGCGAGTCGGCGGGGCGCGGGCGGAGGGTCCGCACCAGCCCGGCGGCGCGGCGCCGCGCGTGGTGCCGGTCGATCCAGTCGAACGGGTCCTGAGCCAGCGGAGCCATCTGCCGCCCTTCGCGTCGTGTCGTGCCCGGCCGTGCCCCGGCGCCTTCCGTGCCGCCGCGCTGTCGCGATCTTCGTGGTGGACCGGGTCGCGTTCTGTGCGGTCCCACCAGAACGCACGGGATCTTCCTAGAACCTAGCCCCGGTCCCGCCTGGTCAGGGTGTGGCAATACACACACCTCGAACACCGGGTGTTGTGTGATTCCTCCCTGGCCCAGGGTGGTGGGGGTGGGGAAGGATCTCCGTCATGGACCTGCTGAACACGCTGGTGGACAAGGGGCTGCGGCGGGAGCTGCCGACCCGCGAAGAGGCGCTCGCCGTGCTGGCGACCTCCGACGACGAGCTGCTCGATGTGGTGGCCGCCGCGGGCAAGGTGCGCCGCAGGTGGTTCGGGCGCCGAGTGAAGCTCAACTATCTGGTCAACCTCAAGTCCGGGCTCTGCCCCGAGGACTGCTCGTACTGCTCGCAGCGGCTGGGCTCCAAGGCCGAGATCCTGAAGTACACCTGGCTCAAGCCGGACGAGGCCTCGAAGGCCGCGGCCGCCGGTGTCGCCGGTGGCGCGAAGCGGGTCTGCCTGGTGGCGAGCGGGCGCGGCCCGACGGACCGGGACGTCGACCGGGTGTCGAAGACCATCGCGGCGATCAAGGAGCAGAACGAGGACGTCGAGGTGTGCGCGTGCCTCGGCCTCCTCTCCGACGGGCAGGCCGAGCGGCTGCGCGCGGCCGGCGCCGACGCCTACAACCACAACCTCAACACCTCCGAGGCCACCTACGGCGGCATCACCACGACCCACACCTACGCGGACCGGGTCGAGACCGTGCAGCAGGCCCAGGCGGCGGGCATGTCCGCCTGCTCCGGGCTGATCGCGGGCATGGGCGAGAGCGACGCGGACCTGGTGGACGTGGTCTTCTCGCTGCGTGAGCTGGACCCCGACTCGGTGCCGGTCAACTTCCTGATCCCCTTCGAGGGGACGCCGCTGGCCAAGGAGTGGAACCTCACCCCGCAGCGCGCGCTGCGCATCCTGGCGATGGTCCGGTTCGTCTGCCCCGACGTCGAGGTCCGGCTCGCGGGCGGCCGCGAGGTGCACCTGCGCTCGATGCAGCCGCTCGCCCTGCACCTGGCCAACTCCATCTTCCTCGGCGACTACCTCACCAGTGAGGGCCAGGAGGGCAAGGCCGACCTGGCGATGATCGAGGACGCGGGCTTCGAGGTGGAGGGCGCGGGCACCACGACGCTCCCGAAGCACCGGGCCGACGTGGCCGCCGAGGCGGCCGGTTCGCCCTGCGGCGGGCACGGCGGTGGCGGCTGCGGGCCGTGCGGTGACGGTGGCGCGGAGTCCGCCGGGACCGCTGAGGCCCCCGAAGCCGCCGAGGTCGCGGTCGCCGAGGCGGCCGAGGTGCCCGTGCCGGCCGGTGAGGTCCGTACGGACCTGGTCGCCGTGCGGCGCCGGGGCGCGGGGACGGACCTGCCGCCCAATGCCTGACCTCACCCCCCGGCAGCTGCTCGCCCTCGACCGGCAGCACGTCTGGCACCCCTACGGCCCGATGCCGGGCCGGCAGGAGCCGCTGGCCGTCGCCTCCGCGTCGGGGGTGCGGCTGCGGCTCGCCGAGCCCGCCGCCGGGCGGTCGGAACTGATCGACGGGATGTCGTCGTGGTGGTCCGCCGTCCACGGCTACAACCACCCGGTGCTCAACGAGGCGGTGCGGGCGCAGCTGGGGCGGATGAGCCATGTGATGTTCGGCGGGCTCACCCATGAGCCCGCCGTGCGGCTGGCCGCCCGGCTGGTGGAGATCACCCCCGAGGGGCTGGAGCACGTCTTCCTCTCCGACTCCGGCTCGGTGTCGGTCGAGGTGGCCGTGAAGATGTGCCTCCAGTACTGGCGCTCGCTCGGCCGGCCCGCCAAGCGCCGCCTGATGACCTGGCGCGGCGGCTACCACGGGGACACCTGGCAGCCGATGGCGGTGTGCGACCCGGACGGCGGGATGCACGAGCTGTGGTCGGGGGCGCTGCCCCGGCAGGTCTTCGCGGACGCCCCGCCGGACGGTTTCGACGCCGGTACGGACCCGGCGTACGCGCAGCACCTGTGGGACCTGGTCGGCCGGCACGCCGACGAGCTCGCGGCCGTCATCGTCGAGCCGGTGGTGCAGGGCGCGGGCGGCATGCGCTTCCACGACCCGGGGTACCTGCGGGTGCTCCGGGAGGCCTGCGACGCGCACGACGTGCTGCTGGTCCTCGACGAGATCGCGACCGGCTTCGGCCGTACGGGCGCGCTGTTCGCGGCCGACCACGCGGGCGTCACCCCCGATGTGATGTGCGTGGGCAAGGCGCTGACCGGCGGTTATCTGTCGATGGCGGCGACCCTGTGCACACCGCGCGTGGCGGACGGCATCTCGCGCGGCGAGGTCCCGGTGCTGGCGCACGGCCCGACGTTCATGGCCAACCCGCTGGCGGCCGCCGTGGCGAACGCCTCGATCGAGCTGCTGCTGTCCCAGGACTGGCGCGCGGAGGTCGAGCGGGTCGGGACCGGGCTGCGGGACGGTCTGGCGGACGTCGCCGGCCTGCCCGGCGTACGGGACGTCAGGGTGCTCGGCGCGATCGGCGTCGTCCAGCTCGACCACCCGATCGACATGGCGGCGGCGACCGCGGCCACGGTCCGCGAGGGCGTCTGGCTGCGGCCGTTCCGGGACCTGATCTACACCATGCCGCCCTACGTCACGGCCGACGAGGACGTGGCGCGGATCTGCGCGGGCGTCCGCGCGGCGGCACAGGCCGGCTGACGGCGCCCGGGCAAGGGACACGGACCGGAGAACGGGAGCGGAGAGCGTGAGCGCAAAGGGAATTCTGATCGTCAGCGGCACCGGCACCGAGGTCGGCAAGACCGTCGTGACGGCGGCGGTCGCGGCGGCGGCGCTGGCCGCGGGCCGCACCGTCGCGGTGCTCAAGCCCGCCCAGACCGGGGTCGCGCCCGGCGAGGACGGTGACGTCGCGGAGGTGCGGCGGCTGGCCGGCGAGGTCACCGGCGTCGAACTCGCCCGCTTCCCGGAGCCGCTCGCCCCGGCGACCGCCGCCCGCCGGGCGGGCCTCCCGCCCGTACGCCCGGAAGAGGTGGCGAAGGCGGCGGCCGCACTCGCGGACACGCACGACCTGGTGCTCGTCGAGGGCGCCGGCGGCCTGCTCGTGGAGATGGACGAGGCGGGGTCGACGCTCGCCGACGTCGCACGGCTGCTGGACGCTCCCGTACTGGTCGTCGCCCAGGCCGGGCTGGGCACGCTGAACGTGACGACGCTGACCGCGGAGGCGCTGCGCTCGCGCGGGCTGCGCTGCGAGGGCGTCGTCATCGGCAGCTGGCCGTCCGGGCCCGACCTGGCGACCCGCTGCAACCTGGCGGACCTGCCCCGGTCGGCGGGGGCCGCGCTGCTGGGGGCGGTGCCGGAGGGGGCGGGGGCGCTGGGGGCCGCCGAGTTCCGCGCGGCGGCGCCGGGGTGGCTGGCGGCGGGGTTGTCGGGGACGTGGTCGCGGGAGCGGTTCGCTTCGCGGTACGCGGAGGGGCCGTTCGGCGGGTGATAGGCGGGGGCCCGTACGCGGCTGAGGCCGGGGAGCTTTCCCCAGCCCCGCCCCTTCCCGGAACCGGGGCTCCGCCCCGGACCCCGGTCCTCAAGCGCCGGACAGGCTGGAAAATCCAGCCTGTCCGGCGCTTGAGGACATTCGGGAAGGGGCGGGGAGGGGAAAACACCCCCCGTCGCGGGAACAATCGCCGTAGCCGTCGGTTCCCTTCACGAAAGGGTGTGCCATGCCGCTCCGCCCCCGCACCTCGAACGACCTCGTCCATCACCCCGTCTTCGCCCGCGCCTACGCCGCCCTCAGCCCCCTCGTCGACGCCCGCGCCGGTGTCGCCGCGCACCGGCGGGAGTTGCTGTCCGGGCTGTCCGGCCGGGTGATCGAGATCGGTGCGGGCAACGGGCTGAACTTCGCGTACTACCCGGGGACCGTCTCCGAGGTGGTGGCGATCGAGCCCGAACGGCGGCTGCGGAGACTGGCCGTGGAGGCCGCGGTGCGGGCCGGTGTGCCCGTGGACGTGGTGCCGGGCGTGGCGGAGGCCCTGCCGGTGAAGAGCGAGGCGTTCGACGCGGCGGTGCTGTCGATGGTGCTGTGCTCGGTCCGGGACGTGCGGCGGGCCCTCGCGGAGTTGCGACGGGTCGTCAAACCCGGCGGTGAGCTGCGGTTCTTCGAGCACGGCCGGGCGCCGGGGCAGGTGCTGGCGACGGTTCAGCGGGCGCTGGACGCCACGGTGTGGCCGACCCTGTTCGGCGGCTGTCACACGGCGCGGGACCCGCTGCGGTCGATCACCACCGCCGGGTTCGACATGGGGGCGTACCGGCGGCTGCGGGTGCCGGAGAGCAGGGTGCCGCTGCCCGCGTCGGTGTTCGTGCTGGGCACGGCCCGGCGGCCGGTCGCCGGGCCGGAGGATCCCCGGTCGCCGTGAGCGGCCCCTGTCCGTGAGTTCGGTCACGGCGTTTTCGGGCGAACGGCGGGAATACGGATCGTGAGCGCACGCCTCCGCGAGGGCCGGCGGACCCGGGCGACCTAAGCGGAGTGACCCTCCGATAAATTGGCCGCAGCATTGTCGATCTTGGGGGACCCGATGACACGACCGTTCCGCTTCGCCGTCAACATGCTCACGCCCGGCTCCGCCGCCGAGTGGCGCGAGAAGTGCCGCAAGGCCGAGTCCCTCGGCTACGACGTCATCCTCGTGGCCGACCACCTCGGCATGCCGGCGCCCTTCCCCTCCCTGGTCGCCGCCGCGGAGGCCACCGAGCGCCCGCGCCTCGGCACCTTCGTGCTCAACGCCGGTCTGTGGAACCCGACCCTGCTCGCCCGCGAGGTGGCGACCACGGACCAGCTCACCGGCGGGCGTCTGGAGCTCGGCCTCGGCACGGGCTATGTGAAGGAGGAGCACGACCGGGCGGGGCTGCCCTTCGGCTCGCCGCGCGAGCGCGTGGACCACCTGGAGCGCACGGTCACGGAGCTCGACCGCGTACTGGCCGACCCCGGGCACGTACCGGCGCCCGCGCAGGCGCCGCGCCCGCCGCTGCTGCTCGGCGGCAACGGCAAGCGCATGCTGCGGCTGGCCGCGCGGCACGCCGACATCGCCGCGTTCAGCGGGGCCGGGACCTCGGCCTCGGGTGCGCTGAGCCTGCTGCGGCCGTCCGTCCTGGAGGAGCGGATGGCCCTCTACCAGAGCTTCGCCGCCGAGCGCGCGACGCCCGCCGAGCTGAACATCCTGGTGCAGGTCGTGGCCGTCGACGCGGACCGCCGGGCCACCGCGCGCGAGCTCGCCGAGCACGGCCAGGACCTCACCGAGGACGAGCTGCTGGAGCACCCGGTCGTGCTGGCCGGTTCGGTCAAGGACATCGCCGACCAGGTGCGCGCCCACCGGGAGCGGTACGGGTTCACCTATCTGACCGTCCTGGAGCCGAACCTGGAGGCGTTCGCGCCGGTGATGGAGGAGCTGCGGGGCTCCTGACCGGGCCCCCTGCCGCCCGGGGCGCGGAGCCGTCCGCCCGCGCCCACGGCGACCTGGCGTTTTGCTGGTCCTTTACCATGGGTGGCAGTCATTGCCACCCGGTACCCCCGAGTACCCCCCGTTTGAAAGGTGTGAGCGTCCGCCCATGGGCGAGCCTCCCAGTAGCCGACACCGCGCGATCCTTCCGCCTCTGCCCGACCATGGGACGGAGGTGAACCGATGACCGAAGTGCTCCTTCTGGTGGCGGCCCTGGTGCTGACCCTGGCCTGCGCCGTCTTCGTCGCGGCGGAGTTCTCGCTCACCACCGTCGAGCGCGCCGAGCTGGAGCGGGCCGTCGAGAACGGCGACCGGGGCGCGGACAGCGCCCTCAAGGCCGTCCGCAGCCTCACCTTCCAGCTCTCCGGCGCCCAGCTCGGCATCACCGTCACCGGCCTGATCATCGGCATGATCTCCAAGCCGTCCATCGCCGCCCTGCTCACCGGGCCGATGGAGGCACTCGGCCTCGGTGCCTCGGCGGCGTCCACCACCGCGCTGGTGCTGGGCACCGTGCTGTCCACCGTCGTCCTGATGGTGGTCGGCGAGCTGGTCCCGAAGAACTGGGCGATCTCGCGGCCGCTGCCCATGGCGAAGAAGGTGTCGGGCGCGCAGCGCGCGTTCAGCGCCGCCTTCGGGCCGCTGATCCGGCACCTGAACAACACCGCGAACCGCACCCTGCACCGCATGGGCCTGGAGCCCGCCGAGGAGCTGGCCACCGCGCGCGGCCCGCAGGAGCTGGCCGCGCTCGCCCGGCACTCCGCCAAGGAGGGCACGCTGGAGGCGGACACCGCCGAGCTCTTCGTGCGGACCCTGAGCCTGGCCGGGCTGACGGCCGAGAACGTGATGACCCCGCGGGTCCAGGTCACGGCGCTGGACGCGCAGTCCACCGCCGAGGACGTCGCGAACGCCACGCGCGCGACCGGCCTGTCCCGCTTCCCGGTGTACCGCGGCAATCTGGACACCGTCATCGGCATCGCGCACATCAAGGACGTCCTGGCGATACCCGCCGAGCGGCGCCCGCACCACCCCGTCACCACGATGCTGCGCGAGCCGCTGCTCGTACCGGAGTCGCTGACCGTGGACCGGCTGCTGGACCGGCTGTCCGGCCGGCGGACCATCGCCGTCGTCATCGACGAGTACGGCGGCACGGCCGGGGTCGTGACCCTGGAGGACATCGTGGAGGAGGTCGTCGGCGAGGTCCGCGACGAGCACGACCCCGACGAGCTGCCCGACCTGGCACCGGCCGGCACGGACGCCGAGGGGCGCCCGCTGTACGACGCGGACGGCGCCGCCCGCACCGACCAGCTGGAGATCATCGGCCTGCGCGCGCCGCACGGCCCGTACGAGACGCTGGCCGGTCTGGTCGCCACCGAGCTCGGCCGGATCCCGGCCGAGGGCGACACCGTGGAGGTGGCGGGCTGGCGGATCGACGTCGTCGACGCCTCCGGCCGGCGCGCCGCGCGCGTGCGGCTCACCGCGCCCCGCCCGGAGACCGGCGCGGACGGCCCGGGCACGACGGACGGGGAGGCCGGCCGATGACCTTCGTGCAATTGCTCATCGGTCTGGCGACGCTCGTCGTCAACGCCTTCTTCGTGGGCGCCGAGTTCGCCATGATCTCGGTGCGCCGCAGTCAGATCGAGCCGTACGCCGACCAGGGCGACCGGCGGGCCCGCAGCGTGCTGTGGGGCCTGCGGCACGTCTCGGCCCTGATGGCCGCGGCCCAGCTCGGCATCACCCTGTGCACACTGGTGCTCGGTGTCGTCGCCGAGCCGGCCATCGCCCATCTGCTGGCGCCGGTCTTCGACGTGGCGGGGGTGCCGGACGGGCTGGTGCACCCGGCGTCGTTCGTGATCGCCCTGGCCGTGGCGACCTATCTGCACATGCTCTTCGGCGAGATGGTGCCGAAGAACATCGCGCTGGCCGAGCCGGTGCGCACCGCCCTGCTGCTCGGCCCGCCGCTGGCCGCGCTGGCCCGGGCCCTGCGCCCGGTGGTCTTCACCATCAACTCGCTGGCGAACGGGCTCCTGAAGCTGATGCGAGTGGAGCCCAAGGACGAGGTCGCCGCGACGTACTCGGACGACCAGCTGGCCCGGATCGTCGCCGACTCCAGCGCGGCGGGGCTGCTCGACGACCGGTCCACCGAGCGGCTGCGGGACGCCCTGGAGCTGGGCACCCGGCCGGTCATGGACGTGGTGACGCCCGTCGAGCGGGTCGTCTCGGCCCGGCTCGGGGTCACCCCGGAGCAGCTGGAGCTGCTGTCCGCCGAGTCCGGCTTCTCCCGCTTCCCGGTCATCGACGGCGCGGGCCGGATCCTCGGCTATCTGCATGTGAAGGACGCGCTGGACGCCAAGCCGCGCGACCTGCCGTTCCCGCTCCAGCGGATGCGCCGGATCGCGACCGTGCGGGCGTCGACCCCGCTGGACGACGTGATCACGACGATGAGCGGCACCGGTACGCACCTCGCGGCGGTCATCGGCGAGGACGACCGGCTCGCGGGCCTGGTCACCCTGGAGGACGTGCTCCGGGAGCTGGTCGGGCGGCGGTCGTAGGGGTGACCGGGGTCCGGGGCGGCGCCCGGGACCCCGGTCCGTGCGGCGTGCGGAAACGCCGCGCGGAGCGCGCCGGTTTCGGAGTAGGATCTCCGCGCCATGCAGATGAATGCCACGTACACCAGTTTTGTCGCGGTCGGTGACTCGTTCACCGAGGGCATGTCGGACGGCCTCCCGGACGGCACCTACCGCGGCTGGGCCGACCTGCTCGCCGCCCGCCTGGCCGCCCGTACGCCCGGCTTCCGCTACGCGAACCTCGCGGTGCGCGGCAAGCTGATCGGGCAGATCGCGGACGAGCAGGCGACGGCGGCCGCCGGGATGGGCGCCGACCTCGTCACCCTGGTCGGCGGGCTCAACGACGTGCTGCGGCCCAAGTGCGACGTGGACCTGGTGTGCGCCCGGCTGGAGGAGGCCGCCGGCCGACTGGCGCCGAACTGCAAGCAGCTGGTGCTGATGCGCAGCCCGGGGCGCCGGGGCCCGGTGCTGGAGCGGTTCCGGCCCCGCATGGAGCAGCTGTTCGACTTCATCGAGGAGCTGGCCAGGCGGCACGACGCGCTGGTCGTGGACCTCTACGGCGCCGCGGCGCTGGGCGACCCGCGGCTGTGGGACGAGGACCGGCTGCACCTGAACGCCGAGGGCCACCGCCGGGTGGCCGAGGCGGTGTGGCAGGCGCTCGGGTACGAGCCCGAGGAGGACTGGCGGCGGCCGCTGCCGCCGGCCGCGCGCCCGGGCTGGGCCAGCCGCCGCGCCTCCGACGCCCGCTTCGCGCGCGAGCACCTCGGGCCGTGGATCGGCCGCCGGCTCACGGGCCGCTCGTCGGGCGACGGCCGCCCGCCGAAGCGCGCCGAGCTGCTGCCCTACGACGCCTCCTGACCGGCCTTCGTAGCTACCTACGAACCGGGGCGCGGCGCGGACCTGCGCGAACCGCCAGTAGAATCCGGTCACGTGACTGCTGCGTCTTTGAAGCCCCGCATCCCGAACGTCCTCGCCGGCCGCTACGCCTCCACCGAGCTTGCCGTCCTCTGGTCCCCCGAGTACAAGGTCAAGCTGGAGCGCAAGCTGTGGCTCGCCGTGCTGCGCGCCCAGAAGGACCTGGGGATCGAGGTGCCGGACGCCGCCCTCGCCGACTACGAGCGGGTCCTGGACCAGGTCGACCTGGCGTCGATCGCCGAGCGCGAGAAGGTCACGCGCCACGACGTGAAGGCCCGGATCGAGGAGTTCAACGCCCTCGCCGGCCATGAGCACGTCCACAAGGGCATGACCTCCCGCGACCTCACCGAGAACGTCGAGCAGCTCCAGATCCGGCTCTCGCTGGAGCTGGTGCGCGACCGCGCCGTCGCCGTCCTGGCCCGGGTGGGCCGGCTCGCCGGCGAGCACGCGGAGCTGGTCATGGCGGGCCGCTCGCACAACGTGGCCGCGCAGGCCACCACACTCGGCAAGCGCTTCGCCACCACGGCCGACGAGCTGCTGGTCGCCTTCGGCCGGCTGGAGGAGCTGCTCGCCCGCTACCCGCTGCGCGGCATCAAGGGCCCGGTCGGCACCGCCCAGGACATGCTCGACCTGCTCGGCGGCGACGCCGCGAAGCTGGACGAGCTGGAGGGCCGGATCGCCGCGCACCTCGGCTTCGCGCACGCCTTCACCTCGGTCGGCCAGGTCTACCCGCGCTCGCTGGACTACGACGTGGTGACCGCGCTGGTGCAGCTGGCGGCCGCACCGTCCTCGCTCGCCAAGACGATCCGCCTGATGGCCGGGCACGAGCTGGTGACCGAGGGCTTCAAGCCGGGCCAGGTCGGCTCGTCCGCGATGCCGCACAAGATGAACACCCGCTCCTGCGAGCGCGTCAACGGCCTGATGGTCATCCTGCGCGGCTACGCCTCGATGACCGGCGAGCTGGCGGGCGACCAGTGGAACGAGGGCGACGTCTCCTGCTCCGTGGTGCGCCGCGTGGCCCTGCCGGACGCCTTCTTCGCGCTCGACGGCCTGATGGAGACCTTCCTCACCGTCCTCGACGAGTTCGGCGCCTTCCCGGCGGTCGTCGCCCGTGAGCTGGACCGCTACCTCCCCTTCCTCGCCACCACCAAGGTGCTGATGGGCGCGGTGCGCGCGGGTGTCGGGCGGGAGGTCGCGCACGAGGCGATCAAGGAGCACGCGGTGGCGTCCGCGCTGGCGATGCGCGAGCGGGGCGCCGAGCGCAACGAGCTGCTCGACAAGCTGGCGGCCGACGAGCGGATCCCGCTGGACCGCGCGGGCCTGGACGCCCTGATGGCCGACAAGCTGTCCTTCACCGGTGCCGCCGCCGCACAGGTCGCCCAGGTCGTCTCCCGCGTCGAGGAGATCGCCAAGCGGTACCCGGAGGCGGCCGCCTACGCCCCGGGGTCGATCCTCTGACACCCGCGGGGGCCCGGCTCCCCCACGCGCGGCCGAGGGGCCGGTGGTTCTCCACCGGCCCCTCGGCCGTACCGGCATCCGCCCGCCCGCGCGTGCCGCACCCCTTGCCCACCATGTCCGGAATGTAGCGTTCTGCGTGCCTCATCGGACGCCGACGCTAGGGAGCCGACCGTGCTCAAGGGTTTCAAGAACTTCGTCATGCGCGGTGACATCGTCACCGTGGCCGTCGGTCTGGTCATCGCCTTGGCGCTCAGCACCCTCATCAAGGCGTTCACCGACTTCGTGATCAACCCGATCATCACCCGCGCCCAGGGCGGCCGTTCCATGGGCCTGGGCTGGCAGCTCGGGAAGCCCGGGAACAGGTCGACCTATCTCGACCTGGGGTCGTTCCTCTCCGCGGTGATCTACTTCCTGATCTTCATGGCCGTCGTCTACTTCTGCGTCGTCATGCCCTACAAGCATGTGCAGGCCCGGCGCGGCCAGGTCGTCTTCGAGGAGCCCGGCGCCCTCAAGACCTGCCCGGCCTGCCTGTCCGAGGACCTGCCCGAGGCCGCCTCCAAGTGCCTGCACTGCGCCTCGGACCAGCCCCCGGCCGGCCCGGCCCGGACGGTCTAGGGGCACACCCCCGGCGCCCGGGGCCCGCCCGGGGCGGGTGCGCCGCCCTGCGTATCATCGGGACGACCGTCTTCCCGAGGAGCCAGGAGGGGCCGTCCCGTGATCGGTGACGTGATCGCCGAGGACCTCCGGGTCCTGTTCTGCGGCATCAACCCCGGGCTGATGTCCGAGGCCACCGGCCACCACTTCGCCCGGCCCGGCAACCGCTTCTGGCCCGTCCTGCACCTCTCCGGCTTCACCCCGCGCCGGCTCGCGCCCGCCGAGCAGGAGGAGCTGCTGGAGTACGGGCTCGGCATCACCAACGTGGTGGCCCGCCCCTCCGCGCGGGCCGACGAGCTGAGCCGCGAGGAGTACCGCGAGGGCGGCGTGGTCCTCACCGAGAAGGTCACCCGGCTGCGCCCGCGCTGGCTGGCCGTCGTCGGCGTCACCGCCTACCGCGCCGCCTTCGACGACAAGCGCGCCGTGATCGGCCGGCAGGAGCGGACGATCGGCGACACCAGGATCTGGGTGCTGCCCAACCCCAGCGGCCTCAACGCCTCCTGGTCGCTGCCGAGGATGACCGAGGAGTACGAGCGGCTGCGCGCCGCCGCCGACGGCGAGGGCTGAGCCCGGCCGCACCGGTCCGCACCGGTCCGGCTCAGGCGTCCCGGCGGCACATCGCCCACCAGCCCGCGCCGGCCGCCGCGGCCGCCCACAGCGCCGTCACCCCCAGCCCGGTCCACGCGCCGAGCAGCCCCTCGGGCGCGGCGTGCAGGATCTGCTGGCCCGCCCGGTCGGGCAGGAACTGCGCCATTCCGCCGACCGCCGACCCGGAGTCGCCGCCGAGCACCGGGGACAGGAAGCAGACGGCGGGGACGAGCAGGCCGATCGTGCCGACCGTGCTGCGCAGGACGGCCGCCGCCCCGGCGGACAGGGCCGCCAGCAGCGCCAGGTGCAGCCCGCAGCCGAACACCGCGCGCGGCGCCCCGGCGGCACCGGGGCCGACACCCCGGTCGCCGAGCACGCCCTGGCCCGCGAAGAAGGCGCACACCCCCGCGAACAGCCCGGCGGCGAGCACGAGTCCGGTGACGAGCGCCAGCTTGGCCCCGTACAGCAGGCCGCGGCGGGGCACCGCGGTGAGCGAGACCCCGATGGCGCCGCGGCCGTACTCCCCGGCCACCATCAGGGCGCCGAAGCAGACGGCGGCGATCTGGCCGAAGGAGATGCCGAAGAAGGACGCGAAGAGCGGCTCGAAGGCGGGGTCGTCGCTGTCGCGCTGGAGCGCGCAGACGAGGACCGAGACGCCCGCGGTGGCCACGAAGGCGCTCGCGAGGGCGAGGACGGACGACCGGACCGAGCGGAACTTCGTCCACTCGGAACGGAGTACGGCGGTGAAGGACATGGTTCAGGCCCTCTCGGTGGTGGTGTACTCGGCGGCCCCGGCGGTGAGGGCGAGGTAGGCCCGCTCCAGGGATCCGTGGCGCCCGACGAAGCCGGCCAGCGGCCCGTCCGCGAGGAGCCGGCCCCGGCCGAGGACGAGCACGTGATCGGCGGCCTGCGCCGTCTCGGCCATCAGATGGCTGGAGACGAGGACGGTCCGGCCCTCCGCCGCGAGCCGCCGCATCAGCTCGCGGACCCAGATGACGCCTTCCGGGTCCAGGCCGTTGGTCGGCTCGTCGAGCATCAGGACGGGCGGGTCGCCGAGCAGGGCGGCGGCGATGCCGAGCCGCTGGCGCATGCCGAGCGAGAAGGTCCGTACCCGCCGCCGGGCGGCCTTCGCCAGCCCGGCCTCCGCCAGGACCTCGTCGACCCGGCGGACCGCCAGGCGGTTGCTGTGGGCGAGGGCGAGCAGATGGTCCCGGGCGGTGCGGGCGGGGTGGGCCGCGCCCGCGTCGAGCAGCGCGCCGACGTGCCGCAGCGGTTCGCCGAGGAGGGCGTACGGGCGGCCCCCCACGGTCGCGGTGCCCGAGCTCGGCCGGTCGAGGCCGAGGACGA
Source organism: Streptomyces albireticuli (assembly GCF_002192455.1). Lineage (NCBI taxonomy): Bacteria > Bacillati > Actinomycetota > Actinomycetes > Kitasatosporales > Streptomycetaceae > Streptomyces > Streptomyces albireticuli. Next base: position 6,618,494 of record NZ_CP021744.1, on the reverse strand, counting down.
GCCGCATGGTGGTGGACTTGCCGGCGCCGTTGGGGCCGAGGAAGCCCGTCACCCGGCCGGGCTCGACGGTGCACGTGAGGTCGTCCACGGCGCGGACCGGGCCGTAGCACTTGGTGAGGCGGACGAGGTCGATCGAGGTCATGCCCCCAGGCTGGCGCCCCGGGGGTGCCCCCGGCCTCCCTCCCGGGCGGGTACCGCCTCCCCCACGCGGGGGAGGCCCCGGCCGGTGGCGGGTTGAGAGGATGCGGGCATGTTCGCTCCGCTGCGGCCGTACGCCCGGGCCATCACCTTCACCCGCTGGCTGCACCTGGTCATGGCCTGTGTCGTCGGCACGCTCTTCGCGTTCGTCGCCCCCGGGCTCGCGCGCATGGACGAGGTGCGGGGGCTGTGGCTGCTGGTGCTGCCGCTGCCGTTCCTGTTCGCGGCCGCGACGGTGCCGGGCGTCCGGCTGTCCGAGGGCACGCAGGCCCGCCTGCTCCTCTTCCCCCACGACCGGGACGGGCGGCCGCCGGCGGTGGCCGCGAGCGCGTCCGCCTCCTGGGGCGACCGGTGGCGCACGGGGCTGTGGATGGCCCTGCGCTACGAACTGGGCATGCTGACGGCGTTCCTGAGCGTGCATCTGCCGTTCCTCGCCGCGGCCCTCGTCGCCTCGGCGGGCGGCACCGAGGCGCCCGAGAAGCCGCCGGTCTGGCCGTCCCCGCTGTGGCCCTCCGGCGGCGAGGCGTGGCACGCGGCGCTCGCCCCGCTGCCCCTGGCCGGTCTGGCGGCGTTCGTCGTCGCGGCCGGCGCCCTGACGGCCGGGGCCGCCCGGCGGCTGCTCGGTCCGTCGGCGGCCGAGCGGATCGCCGCGCTGGAGGAGCGCACCGACCGGCTGCTGGAACACAACCGGCTCGCCCGGGAGTTGCACGACTCCATCGGGCACGCCCTGACCGTGGCCGTGGTGCAGGCGGGCGCGGCGCGGGCCGCGGGGTCCGAGGAGTTCACCCGGCTCGCGCTGACCGCGATCGAGGAGACCGGCCGGCACGCGCTGGAGGATCTGGAGCGGGTGCTCAGGACCCTGCGGGAGGACGCCCCGGGCCCCGGCGGCCGCCCGACCCTCGCCGACACCGAGCGGCTGCTCGCGGCGGCCCGGGGCTCCGGCGCCCACGTCACGGCGGAGGTGACCGGCCCGCTGGAGGCCGTCCCCGGCCCGGTGTCCCGGGAGGGCTACCGCATCGTGCAGGAGGCCCTTACCAATGTGGTGCGGCACGCGGGCCCGGTGCCCGTGTCCGTGCGGATCGCGGTGCGGGAGGGCGCCCTTGAGCTGGACATCCGCAATCCGCTGCCGGAGCGCCCGGCGGCGGCCGGCGGCCCGGGCGGCGGCAGCGGGCTGCGGGGGATCCGGGAGCGGGCGGCCCTGCTCGGCGGCCGGGCGGAGACGGGCGAGCACGACGGCGGCTGGCGGGTACGGGCGCTGCTGCCGGTCCCCGCTCCCGGGGCGCCGCCCCGGGCCCCGGCCCTCAAGCGCCGGACGGGCCGGGCCGTTGCCTAGGCTGACCCGATGCCGATAACCGTCCTGCTCGTCGACGACGAGCCCCTCGTCCGCGCCGGTCTCCGCGCCGTCCTCACCGCCCAGCCCGGCATCGACGTCGTGGGCGAGGCCGCCGACGGTGCCGCCGTCCTGCCCCTGGTGCGGTCACTGCGGCCGGACCTCGTGGCCATGGACGTCCGGATGCCCCTGATGGACGGCATCGAGGCGACCCGGCTCGTGCTCCGCACGGTGGCTCCGCCGCCGAAGATCATGGTCGTGACGACGTTCGAGAACGACGACTACGTCTACGACGCGCTGCGCGCCGGCGCGGACGGCTTCCTGCTCAAGCGGGCCGCCCCGGCCGAGATCGTGCGGGCGGTGCGGACGGTGGCCGCCGGGGACTCGCTGCTCTTCCCGGCCGCGCTGCGCCGGCTCGCGGCGGCGCGCGGCAACGAGCGGGCCCGCGCCGCGATGGAGCGGGCCGGGCTGACGGCCCGGGAGGAGGACGTCCTGCGGCTGATGACGCGCGGGATGTCCAACCCGGAGATCGCGCGGAGCCTGCTGCTGGGCACCGAGACGGTGAAGTCGCACGTCAGCGCGGTCCTGGCGAAGCTGGGGGCGCGGGACCGCACCCAGGCGGTGATCGCCGCGTACGAGTCGGGATTCGTCGCCCCGGGATGACGGCGCGGCGCGGTCCCGGACCTCGCCGCCCCGGCCGCCACCCGATACGATCCCGCCAGACAGCAAAGAGCGCGCAAAGCGGCGCGGAACGAGGAGGCGGCACGTTGGGGCGGCTCACCGGTGGGGACCCGTCCCTGCTGCGGCGGATCAATTCGGCCGTGGTGCTGCACGCGCTGCGCACGGCGGCTCCGGCCGTCTCCCCGACGCTCACGGACCTGGTCAAGGTGACGGGGCTGTCCCGGCCGACCGTGGAGGGCGTGGTCGAGGGGCTGATCGACGCCGGTCTGGTGGTGGAGGCGGCGGCCGAGGAGGGCGAGGCGCGGCGCCAGGGGCGTCCGGCGCGGCGCTTCCGGTTCCGCCGGGAGGCCGGCCATCTGCTGGGCATCGAGATCGGGCCGCACCGGATCGCCGCCCTGATGGCGGACCTGGGCGGCCGGGTGATGGGCTCGGCGGCCCAGGAGATCGCGGCGACGGCACCGGCGGACGAGCGGCTGGACGCCGTGCTGGCCACCGTCTCCGACCTGTTGCGGCGTTCGGGCGTGCCGCGCGCCCAGCTGCGCGCGGTGGGCGTCGCCACGCCCGGCATCGTCGAGGCCGACGGGACCGTGCGGCTGGGCACGGCGCTGCCGGGGTGGACCGGGCTGCCGCTCGGCGAGCGGCTGCGGCGCTCGTTCCGGTGTCCGGTCCTGGTGGAGAACGACGCGAACGCCGCCGCGGTGGCGGAGCACTGGAAGGGCGCGGCCACGGCCTCGGACGACGTGGTGTTCGTGCTGGCGGGGCTGAGCCCCGGGGCCGGTTCGCTGATCGGCGGCCGGCTGCACCGCGGGTACGGCGGCGCGGCCGGCGAGATCGGGGCGCTGCACCTGCTGGGCCGGGAGGCCACCCCGGAGGAGGTCCTGTCCACGACGGGCGAGCCGCTGCACCCGCTGGACGAGGCGCAGGTGGCCCGGGTCTTCGCGCTGGCCCGCGCGGGCGACGAGCGGGCCGAGGCGGCCGTGGAGCGCTTCATGCGGCGGCTGGTGCACGACGTGGCCGCGCTGGTGCTGGCGCTCGATCCCGAACTGGTCGTGGTGGGCGGCTGGGCCGCCGGCCTGAGCGGCGTCCTGGGACCCCTCCGCGCCGAGCTCGCCCGCTACTGCCTGCGCCCGCCGCAGGTGGTGCAGTCGCTGCTGGGCGAGGCGGCGGTGGCGACGGGCGCGCTGCGGCTGGCCCTCGACCACGTGGAGGAGCAGCTGTTCGCGGTGGAGAGCACGGTCACGGCCCGGCGCTGAACGGCCGGGCCGCGCGTTCCCGCTCCCGGGGCTCCGCCCCGGACCCCGGTCCTCAAGCGCCGGACGGGCTGAGTGGTTGCCCGGAACCGGGCGAAGTGGCAGCCCTGTCCAGGCGGGAAGTAACAGCCGTGTACGGGCGGAAAGCCGAGCTCGGACCGGGCGGGAATCCAGCCCTGTCCGGGGCGCAAGCCGAGCTCGGACCGGGCGGAAATCCAGCCCTGCCCGGGGTGAAAGAGCTCAGACCGGGCGGGAATCCAGCCCGTCCGGCGCTTGAGGACACCGCGCGGTGGCGGGGAAGGAGTCGGCCGACGGCCCGTCAGCCCGCCAGCAACTGCATCCCCGCGTCGCCGAACGTCAGCCGGCACGTGTCCGCCCGATAGGTCGCCACGGCGACCGCCGCGGTGCGGCCGGCCACGATGTAGCGGGTGGTGACGAGGAGGACGGGCGCGCCGGGCAGCCGGTCGAGTTCCTTGGCGTCGTCGGCGCGGGCGGAGCCGAGCTCGACGGACTGGTCCTGGCCCTCCAGCGGCAGGCGCTGGAGCTCGCGGAGGACCAGGCGGGCGCGGGCCGGGCCGGTCGGGGCGTCGATCCCGGTGAGGCCGGGCACGGAGCGCGCCGGGACGTACAGCAGCTCGGCGGCGACGGGCTGGCCGTGGCTGCGCCGGATGCGGCGGACGGTGTGCGCGACCTCGTCGGGGGCGGTGTCGAGGAGCCGGGCGACGGCCGCGGGCGGGACCGCGGCGACGCTGTCGACGGGCTCCCATGTCTCGGTGCCGGGCCAGGTCTGCCCGGTGTCGCCGACGGCGACGCCCACCCGGGGCGGGGCGACGGTGGTGCCGACGCCGCGGCGGCGCTGGAGGCGCCCTTCCAGCTCCAGTTGTTCGAGGGCCTGGCGGAGCGTGGCCCGCGCGACGCCGAAGCGGGCCGCGAGCTCGCGCTCGTTCGGCAGGATCTCGCCCACGGCGAACTCGGAGTCGAGTGCGTCGGTGAGCACGGTCTTCAGGTGCCAGTACTTCGGCTCCGGCACCGATTCCAGCTGCGTGGTCCCCACCCTGATCCTCCGCAAAGGCTTTTCGCGCGCTTCTTTATTAAAGGTTGTTGCAGTATGCCTGCGACCATAGGACGGCGCACAGACTTGGTCAAGACCAATGCCTTTCCTTCCCCGGAGGGTCGGATACGGTCACTGATCATCCGATGGTGCGACAAGGAGTGTGCGCATGGGCCAGGTCACCGTGGTCACGGGCGGCAGCAGGGGCATCGGCGCGGCGGTGGCGCTGCGCCTGGCCCGGGACGGCCACGCCGTCGGCATCGGCTACGAGCGGGCGCGGGAGGCCGCCGAGGCGACGGCCGAGGCGGTCCGCGCCCTGGGCGTCGGCTGTGTGGCCGTCCGGGCCGACACCAGCGTCGAGAGCGAGGTCGACGCCCTCTTCGACGAGGTGCGGGAGAAGCTGGGGCCCGTCACCGGCCTGGTGAACAACGCGGGGATCACCGGCCTGCTGGGCCGGTTCACCGAGGCGCCCGTGGAGCGGATACGCCGGGTCGTGGACGTCAACGTCACGGGCGCGCTGATCTGCGCCCGGCGCGCGGCCCTGGAGCTGTCGACCCGTCACGGCGGACCGGGCGGGGCGATCGTGAACATCTCCTCGGGCGCCGCCACGCTGGGCTCCCCCGGTGAGTACGTGCACTACGCGGCGAGCAAGGCGGCCGTGGACGCGATGACCATGGGCCTGTCCAAGGAGCTCGCCGCGGAGGGCGTCCGCGTCAACTCCGTGCAGCCCGGGATGATCGTCACCGACATCCACGCGGCGATGGGCGACCCGGAGCGGCCGTGGCGGAACGCCGGCCGGGTGCCGATGGGCCGGCCGGGCGAGCCGGAGGAGGTCGCCGGCGCGGTCGCCTGGCTGCTGTCCCCGGAGGCGTCGTACACCACCGGGGCCGTCCTGCGGGTGGCCGGCGGGCTGTGACCGGCGGGCGCGGCCTATGGGAGGAGCCCCATGAGCTTGTCGGGATTGCGCTGGAGGTAGACGGCGGTGACGCGGCCGTCGGCCACGTCGAGGCCGAGGACGGTGTCCGGCCGGCCGCGGGACAGGACCAGCAGCGCCGGACCGCCGTTGATCTCCATGAGGCGGTACTCCGGCTCGGGCGGCGCCGGCCGCGCCACGGCGAGGAGGAAGCGCGCCACCTTGTCGGCGGTCTCGATGACGCGCAGGGGGCCCTTGGCCTTGCCGCCGCTGTCGCCGACCAGGCGCACGTCCGGGGCGAGGAGCTCCAGCATCCGCTCGATGCTGCCGCCGGTGGCGGCGGCCAGGAACCGCTCGGTGAGGTCGCGCCGGAGGCCCGGGTCCGCGGTGAAGCGCGGCCGGCGCTCCTCGACGTGGCGGCGGGCCCGGCCGGCGAGCTGGCGGACGGCCGCCTCCGAGCGGTCGAGGACCTCGGCGATCTCCTGGTGGGGGAAGCCGAAGGCCTCGCGGAGCACGAAGACCGCGCGCTCCAGCGGGGAGAGGGACTCCAGGACGACCAGCACGGCGAGCGAGACGGAGTCGGCCAGCACGGCCCGCTCCGCGGTGTCGGGCACGGTCGTGCCGAGGTCGGTGGCGACCGGCTCGGGGAGCCACGGCCCGACGTAGGCCTCGCGGCGGACCCGCGCCTGCCGGAGCCGGTCGAGGGCCAGCCGGGTGGTGACCCGTACGAGATAGCCGCGGGTGTCGCGCACGTCGTCGCGGTCGGCGGCGGACCAGCGCAGCCACGCCTCCTGGACGACGTCCTCGGCGTCCGCGGACCCGCCGAGCATGCGGTACGCGACTCCGGTCAGCAGGGAGCGGTGCTCCTCGAAGGCGTCCAGGACGGTCTCACGTGCGGTCACGGTCCCATCCCAGCGGAACGGACGCGCGCTTGTCCAGACGAGCCCCGGCCAGGCCGCCCCGACCGCGGACCGGACGCGGACCAGGCGCGGTATCGAACAGGGTCTACCCCGCGGTAACCGTTGCTGACATCCTGTCTACAACCTGTCGCGGACGACGGATCACGAGCGGACGACGAGGAGCCTCCATGGCCGACACGGTCGCCTTCCCCATCGGCACCCCCAACGGGACACGCACGGTCGAGGTGTCCTACGAACGGCACGGCGGCGGGGAACCCCTCGTCCTGCTGCACGGCATCGGCCACCACCTCCAGGCCTGGGACCCGGTCACCTCGATCCTCGCCGCCGAGCGCGACGTCATCGCCGTCGACCTGCCGGGCTTCGGCCGCTCCCCCGCGCTGGCCGACGGGATCCCCTACGACCTCGCCCACGTGGTCCCCGTCCTGGGCGCCCTGTTCGAGGCCCTGGACCTCGACCGGCCGCACGTGGCGGGCAACTCCCTGGGCGGGCTGCTCGCCCTGCTGCTCGGCCGCGACAAGCTGGTGCGGAGCGTCACGGCGCTCTCCCCCGGCGGCTTCTGGACCGAGGGCGAGCGCCGCTACGCGTTCGCCGTGCTGCGCGCGATGCGGCTCGGCGCCGTGACGCTGCCGCCGCGGGCGGTGGCCCGGCTGGCCGGCACGGCGGCGGGCCGGGCGGCGCTCACCGGCTCCATCTACGCCCGGCCCGGCCGCCGTTCGCCCGACGCGGTGATCGCCGAGACCCGGGCGCTGCGCGAGGCCACCGGGTTCGAGGCCACGCTCACCGCGGGCAGCGAGGTGCTCTTCACCGACGACGTGCCGGATGTCCCGGTGACCGTCGCCTGGGGCACCGCCGACCGGGTGCTGCTGCGCCGCCAGGGCGTCCGCGCCAAGAAGGTGATCCCCGGCGCCCGGCTGGTGCGGTTGCCCGGCTGCGGTCACGTGCCGATGAACGACGACCCCGCGCTGGTGGCGCGGGTCGTCCTCGACACGTCACGCTGACGCGGTCAGGCCGAGGGCCCGGCGCGGCGGCGTTCTCCAGCGCGGCGGCGTTGGACCAGTCACGGGTGGAGAGCACCAGGCGGTAGCCGTCCGGGTCCTCCACCGTGACGCCCCAGGTGTCCCAGTAGGGGTTGTGGGCCGGGACGCGCTTGCCGCCGTGCGCCTCCAGCCGCTCGACCAGCTCGGGCGGCACCTCCCCGGCGACGTAGACGACGAGCAGGTCCTCCACGGTCGGCACCGGCTCCATGAACTCATGGGCCGAGACGACCAGTTCGAGGTGCCAGGAGGCGTCGGGCCAGCCGAGCATCAGCAGCGAGTGGGCCTCCCGCGGCGGCGCGTCCGCGGCGGCCTCGTGACGGAAGAGCACGGACAGGCCGAGCCCCTCGGTCCAGAAGCGCTCGGCGGCGGCGAGATCACGGGACGGGCGGGCGATGCGCACATGGGCGTGTCCGTCGACGGGCACGGTTCCCCCTCTTCCTGGCTCTTCCTGGCTCTTCCTGGCCTGGTATGCCCGTTGTTCACGGCGTGTTCCGTTGCCGGGCATGTGCCGCCGATAGTAACGAGGAGGCGGCCGGGGCCGATGGGGCGGGCCGGACACAGGAGGTTGGCTCATGGCATACGGATCCGGGCGCCCGGTCGGCCGGCGGACGGTGCTGCGGGGCTCGGCCGCGGCGGCGGCCTCGGTGGCCTCGGCAGGCGGGGTGCTGTCCGCGCCCGCCGCGCCCGCGCTGGCGCTCTCCGGCCGGCCGTCGGCCGGCTGGGGCGTGCAGGCCGGTGAGGTGACGACCTCCTCCGGCCTGGTCTGGGTGCGCGCGGACCGCCCCGCCCGGATGATCGTCGAGACCTCGGCGACCGAGTCGTTCCGCCGGGTCCGCCGCTGGACCGGCCCGCTCGTCGGCCCGGACACCGACTTCACCGGCCGTACGGCGCTGCGCGGCCTGCCGCCCGGCGAGCAGGTGCACTACCGGGTCACCCTCGCCGACCCGGACGACCCGCGGCGCACCTCCCGCCCGGTGCGCGGCACCTTCCGCACGGCCCCGGAGCGCCGCCGCGACGTGCGCTTCCTGTGGTCGGGCGACCTGGCCGGGCAGGGCTGGGGCATCAACCCCGACCTCGGCGGCTACCGGATCTACGAGCACATGCGCCGCCTGGACCCGGACTTCTTCCTGTGCAGCGGCGACAACATCTACGCCGACAGCCCGATCCCGCCGACCGTCGCCCTGCCCGGCGGCGGCGTCTGGCGGAACGTCACCACGGAGGAGAAGTCCAAGGTCGCCGAGACGCTCGCGGAGTTCCGCGGCGCCTTCCGCTACAACCTCCTGGACGACAACCTCCGGCGCTTCAACGCCCAGGTCCCCTCGATCGTCCAGTGGGACGACCACGAGGTGCGCAACAACTGGTACCCGGGCCAGATCCTGGACGACGCGCGCTACACCGAGAAGAACGTGGACGTCCTCGCCGCCCGCTCGGTGCGCGCCTTCGGCGAGTACTTCCCCCTCTCCGCCCGCCGCCCGGACGGCGACGGCCGGCTCTACCGGGTGCTGCGGCACGGCCCGCTGCTGGACGTCTTCGTCCTCGACATGCGCAGCTACCGCGACGCCAACTCCCCGAACCGGCGGCCCGACGACGCCCAGGGCATCCTGGGCGCCCGCCAGCTGGCCTGGCTCAAGCGCGAGCTGGCGGCGTCCCGGGCGGTGTGGAAGGTGATCGCCTCCGACATGCCGCTGGGGCTGGTGGTCACGGACGGCCCGGCGCACTTCGAGGCGGTGGCGCAGGGCGACCCGGGGGCGCCGCTGGGCCGCGAGCTCCAGATCGCGGAGCTGCTGCGGCACATCAAGCACCGCCGGATCACGGGCACGGTCTGGCTGACCGCGGACGTCCACTACACCTCGGCACAGCACTACGACCCGGCGCGCGCGGCGTTCAAGGACTTCGCGCCCTTCTGGGAGTTCGTGTCGGGCCCGCTCAACGCGGGCGGCTTCCCGGCCAACGCCCTGGACGCCACCTTCGGCCCCGAGCGGGTCTTCCTCAAGGCCCCCGCCACGGCGAACGTCCCGCCGGGCCGGGACAGCCAGTTCTTCGGCGAGGTGGCGATCGCGGGCGACGGCGCCGAGCTGACCGTACGGCTGCGTGACGAGCGGGGCGCGGTGCTGTTCACCAAGGTGCTCCAGCCGGGGCGCGTCGGACAGTGACGCCCCGGGGCGCCGGTGGGAAGGTGGGAGCGGCCCAGCGGTGCGAGCGGGAGGTCCGGTGTCATGGCCGAGCAGGTGGATGTCGTCGTCATCGGCATGGGGCCGGGCGGTGAGCACGTGGCCGGGCGGCTGGCCGAGGCCGGGCTGAGCGTGGTCGGCGTCGAGGCGGAGCTGGTCGGCGGCGAGTGCCCGTACTGGGGATGCGTGCCGAGCAAGATGATGATCCGGGCCGGGAACCTGCTCGCGGAGGCGCGGCGGGTGCCGGGCATGGCCGGCGCGGCGCGGGTCGAGCCCGACTGGGCGCCGGTGGCCGGCCGGATCCGGGACGAGGCCACGGACGACTGGAACGACCAGGTGGCGGCCGACCGTTTCACCGGCAAGGGCGGCCGGCTGGCCCGCGGGCGCGGCAGGCTGGCGGGCCCCGGCCGGGTGGTGGTGGACGGCCCCGGCGGCGGCGAGTTCCAGGCCCGGCTCGGGGTGGTCGTCGCCACGGGCACCAAGCCCTCCGTGCCGCCGGTGCCGGGGCTGTCCGAGGTGCCCTTCTGGACCAACCGGGACGCGATCGCCGCGAAGGAGCCGCCGCGCTCGCTGACCGTCCTCGGCGGGGGCGCGATCGGGCTGGAGCTCGCCCAGGTCTTCGCCCGGTTCGGCACCCGCGTCGAGGTCGTGGAGGCCATGGACGGGCTGCTCCCCTCGGAGGAGCCGGAGGCGGGCGAGCTGCTGGCGAAGGTGCTGCGCCGGGACGGGGTGGTCGCGCGGACGGGAGCGCGGGCGACCGGGGTGCGCCACCACGGCGACACCTTCACCGTCACCCTGGAGAGCGGCAACGACGTCACGGCCGACCGGCTGCTGGTGGCCACGGGCCGCCGGGTGGACCTCACCGGCCTGGGCCTGGAGACCGTGGGCCTGGACCCGCGGGCCCGCGCGCTGCCGGTGGACGCCCGGCTGCTGGCGGCGCCCGGGCTGTGGGGCGTGGGCGATGTGACGGGGCACGGCGCGTTCACCCATGTCGCGATGTACGAGGCGGAGATCGTGGTGCGGGCGGTGCTCGGCGAGCCGGGCCCGGCGGCGGACTACCGCGCGCTGCCGAGGGTGACGTTCACCGACCCGGAGGTGGGGGCGGTGGGCCTGACGGAGAGGCAGGCCCGGGAGAAGGGGCTGCGGGTGCGCACCGGCCTGGCCCAGGTGCCGTCCTCGGCGCGCGGCTGGATCCACAAGGCGGGCAACGAGGGCCTGGTGAAGCTGGTCGAGGACGTGGACCGCGGGGTCCTCGTCGGGGCCACCACGATCGGCCCGGCGGGCGGCGAGGTGATGTACGGCCTGGCCGTCGCCGTGCAGGCCGGGGTGCCGGTCGAGGCGCTGCGGCACATGGTCTACGCCTATCCGACCTTCCACCGAGGCGTGGAGGACGCGCTCGCCGACCTCCGTTCGGGCGACACCCCGGAGTAGGGCCGGGAAGCACGCCCCGGAAGCCCGGCCGGGGAACGCGCCGGAAACCGGACGGATACCGACAAGAGCCGTGCTTTACCCATCGGTCACAAGCTGTTTGTGATCACGCAACACCGCTCGGTCAAGGTGGGTCCATGACCGACGAGACCCGAGCGAAGCGACCCCACCGCACTCCTCACTGGCGCCGGGACGTGGTCGAGCTGGCCGCGCTGTTCACGGCGGTCGCCACCGCCGACTGCGTGGCCAACACGGTGGCGCACGGTCCGGACGGGCCGGCCGTCCTCGTCGCCTCCGCCGCGGCCCTGCTGGCCGCGACCGGCTTCCACACCTGGTGGGCGCGGCGCGACGCCGCGCGGGAACCGGCCGCCCAGGAGACCGTGGCCGTGGCGCCCGGCGCGCCCGGCGGCGGCACCGCCCTCTGGCGGATGCGCACGACCGTGCGCGACGAGCCCGGCAGCCTGGCCGCGCTCTGCCTGGCCCTCGCCCGCCACCACGTGGACATCCTCGCCCTCCAGACCCACCCGCTGGCCGACGGCGCCGTGGACGAGCTGCTGCTGCGCGCCCCGGAGGCGCTGACCGACGCCGAGCTGAAGGAGGCCGCGGCCGCCGGCGGCGGCAGCGCCACCTGGCTGGAGCGGGCCGACGCCCACGACCTCGTCGACGCCCCGACCCGGGCGCTCACCCTCGCCACCCGCACGGCCCTCGACGCCGCCGAGCTCCCGCTCGCGCTGCGGCAGCTGTTCGGCCGCTGCACCATCCGCTCCACCCCGGCCCGCTCCCCGCGCAACGGCGCGCCGGCCGACCCGGTGCCGGCCGAGGGGCTGTGGGAGGACACCGTGCTGCGGCTGCCCGACCCCTCCGGCGGAACGATCACCATCGAGCGCCCGTACCTGCCCTTCACCCCCACCGAGTTCGCCCGCGCCCGCGCGCTGGTCGAGCTGGATTCCCGGCTGGGCCCGCGGGTGCCGCCGCGCAGCGACGTGCTGACGCTGCCCGAGGGCAACGAGATCACCGTCCGGCGGGCCGGCACCGGCGACCTGGCCGCGGCGCGCGAGATGCACGACCGCTGCTCCGCCACCACGCTCGCCCGCCGCTACCACGGCCCGGTCGGCGACGCCGACCGCTATCTGCGCCACCTGCTGAGCCCCCGCTTCGGCCGTACGCTCGCCGCCCACACCTCCTCCGGCCGGCTGGTGGCACTCGGCCACCTGCTGTGGGACGGCGAGGAGACCGAGGTGGCGCTGCTCGTCGAGGACGCCTGGCAGCGCCGCGGCGTCGGCGGCGAACTGCTCGGCAGGCTGGTGGCCCTGGCGGCCGAGGCGGGCTGCGAGAGCGTCTACGCCGTCACCCAGTCCTCCAACACCGGGATGGTCGCGGCGATGCGCGCCCTGGACCTGCCGCTGGACTACCAGGTCGAGGAGGGCACGCTCGTCGTCACGGCCCGGCTCGCCCGGCCGCGCGTCCCCGTCCTGCCCGCGGCGGTGACCGGTGGCGCCACGGCCTGGCCCGTATCCCCCAAATCCTGACATGAACCCGCGTGTCAGGGGTCCGAACCACTAATGCCCATGACGCGGCAGCGCCCCGCGTACGAGGATGGCCGCATGCCCAACGACACCAGCAAGCTCCTGCCCCGTCAGGTCGCCGACGCCTACGTCGACGCCGTCATCGAGCTCGACCCCATCACCGGCACCTTCCTCGGCGTGCCCGGGTCCGCGCGGCGGCTGCCGGACTACTCCCCCGCCGGCAGCGCCGCCCTCGCCGCCCTGGCGCGGGAGACCCTCGCCCGGCTCGACGACGCCGAGAAGCTGCCGGGCGCCGACAGCGACATCGAGCGGCGCTGCGCCCGGCTGCTGCGCGAGCGGCTCACCGCCGAACTCGCCGTGCGCGACTCGGGCGAGCCGCTGCGCAACGTCAGCAACATCGAGTCACCGCTGCACTCGGTGCGCGAGGTCTTCGCGATGATGCCGGTCGACACCGCCGAGGACTGGTCCGCGATCGCCGAGCGGCTCCGCGCCGTGCCGGCGTCGCTGGAGAGCTACCGCCTCTCCCTCGCCGAGGGCCTGCGGCGCGGGCTGCCGGGCGGCCCGCGCCAGGTGGCCACCGTGCTGGAGCAGCTCGGCGAGTGGATCGGCACGGACGGCGGCTGGTTCGCCGACTTCGTCGCCCCGGGCCCGGAGGAGCTCCGCGCCGAGCTGGGAAGCGCCGCGCGGGTGGCGACCGGGGGCCTGGCCGCGCTGCGCGACTGGCTGCGCGACGTCTACGCCCCGGGCGTGGCGGGCGCCCCGGACGTCGTCGGCCGCGAGCGCTACGCCCGCTGGGCGCGCTACTGGAACGGCGCGGACCTCGACCTCAACGAGGCGTACGCGTACGGCTGGTCGGAGTTCCACCGGCTCCTCGGCGAGATGCGCGAGGAGGCCGAGAAGGTCCTGCCGGGCGCGCGGACGCCGTGGGAGGCGATGGCCCACCTGGACGCGCACGGCACCCATCTGGAGGGCGTCGAGGAGACGCGGGTGTGGCTCCAGGAGCTGATGGACGAGACGATCGCGGCGCTGGACGGCACCCACTTCGACCTCGCCGACCGGGTCAAGCGCGTGGAGTCCCGCATCGCCCCGCCCGGCGGCGCCGCGGCCCCGTACTACACGGAGCCGTCCGAGGACTTCTCCCGCCCCGGGCGCACCTGGCTGCCGACCATGGGCGAGACCCGCTTCCCCCTCTACGACCTGGTCTCGACCTGGTACCACGAGGGCGTGCCGGGCCACCACCTCCAGCTCGCGCAGTGGGTGCACGTGGCCGACCGGCTGTCCCGCTACCAGACGACGCTCGGCGGGGTCAGCGCGAACTGCGAGGGCTGGGCGCTGTACGCGGAGCGGCTCATGGACGAGCTGGGCTTCCTGACCGACGCCGAGCGGCGGCTGGGCTATCTGGACGCCCAGATGATGCGGTCGACCCGGGTGATCGTCGACATCGGCATGCACCTGGAGCTGGAGATCCCGGCGGACTCCCCCTTCCACCCGGGCGAGCGCTGGACGCCGGAGCTGGCGCAGGAGTTCTTCGGCATGCACAGCGGCCGCCCGGCGCAGCACGTCGAGAGCGAGATGGTGCGCTACCTCGGCATGCCGGGGCAGGCGATCGGCTACAAGCTGGGCGAGCGGGCCTGGCTGGCGGGGCGCGAGGCGGCCCGCCAGGCGCACGGCGAGGCGTTCGACGCGAAGGCGTGGCACATGGCCGCGCTGTCGCAGGGCTCGCTGGGCCTGGACGACCTGGTGGCGGAGCTGTCGGTGCTCTGACGGGCGAGCCACTCCGGGCGGGCCGTACGGCGGTACGGGCCCGCCCGGTGGTCCCGGGGGCGGTCCGTGCCGCCAGGCCGGATCCGTCAGATCCGCCAGGCGCGGATGCGGTCGGCGCACTCGTAGACGTCGACCCGGTACTCCTTGATGTCCCGGGCCAGGTCCACTATGGAGCCGTACGGCGGGTCGATGCCCTCGCCCGCCGCCGCCATGTAGGCCACGACGACCATGCACGCGTAGAGGCTGCTGCGCACGGGGAGCGGCTGGAGCCGGACGAGGGTGTGCATGAGGGCCGCGGCCCGCCAGGCGGCGTCGGGCTCGTGGTCGAACTTCGCGACGTCGAAGGCGTGCCGGGAGACGGCCGCGGCGAGCGCGGTGTAGTCGTGCACGGCGGGCTCTTCGTACAGCTTCTGCTCCTGTACACCCAGGAGCCAGGGCAGATCGATGAGCAGCGACATCAGGCGGCCGCACCGCCTTCGGACGTCGGCGCCTCCTCGGGGAAGGCGGCGTCGAATTCCTCTATGTGCTCGTTCCAGAATTTGGCGGCACGTTCCACGAAGCGGCGGCGCTGCTGCTCGCGCACCGACAGGTCGTGCACATACGCCTTGATGCTCTTCCCGTCGGCGGCGGCGGCCTCGCGGATGGCCGCGAGTTCCTCTTCCGTGAATTCGATGTTGAGTGCCGGCATGGCTCCAAGGTACCGGCACAGTACCGCCGTCCGCAGGGGACGGGGCGCGCGCCGTTCCCGGCCGTTTCCGCCGCGCGCCGTTCCGCCGGGGCGCCCGGCTCGGCAGAGTGAGGTCCGGCGGAAAGGAGCGGTGGAGCGGGCCGGTGGAACGGACGGTGGAACGGAGGGGACGGCGAGGGCCGTGAGAACCACGAGGACCACGACGAAAGGACGGACGCGTGCGTTCGAGACTGTGGATCGTTCCCGTGCTCACCGTGCTGGTGGCCGTGGCGGCGGCGCTGCCCGCGCTGTCGCGGCCCGCTCCGGGTCCGGCGGGCACGCCCGCCGGCGGGCCCCGGCCGGACGCCACCGGCGTGGTGCTGGCGGTGCACGGCGGGGCGGGCACCGCGCTGCGCCGGGAGGACACCGACGCCCGGACGGAGAAGGCGTACCGCGACGGCCTGGCCGCCGCGCTGCGCGCCGGCCGGAAGGTGCTGCGCGAGGGCGGCGACAGCGTGGCGGCGGTCGAGGCGGCGGTGCGCTCGCTGGAGGACGACGAGCTGTTCAACGCGGGCAAGGGCGCGGTGTTCAACGCGGACGCCGGGCACGAGCTGGACGCGTCGGTCATGCGCGGCTCGGACCGGGCGGCGGGGGCCGTCGCGGGGGTGCGGCACGTCCGCAACCCCGTCTCGGCGGCCCGGCTGGTGATGGAGAGGACGCCGCACGTGCTGCTCGCGGGCGAGGGCGCCGACGACTTCGCCGCGCGGAACGGGCTGACCCCGGTGACGCAGGACTACTTCTGGACCCAGGCCCGCTGGGACAGCCTGATGAAGGCCAAGGAACGGGAGAAGAAGAACCCCCGGAAGGCCGTCGGGGGATCCGCTCCCGGCGAGGCGGCGCTGGGCACGGTCGGGGCCGTCGCCCTCGACCGCGCCCACGGCCTGGCCGCCGCGACCTCGACCGGCGGCATGACCAACAAGATGGCCGGCCGGGTCGGCGACTCACCGCTCGTGGGCGCCGGTACGTACGCGGTGAACGGCACGGTCGCGGCCAGCGCCACGGGGGCCGGCGAGGTGTTCATCCGGGGCGCCGCGACGGCCACGCTCGCCCACCTGATCGAGTTCGGCGGCAAGGACGTGGTGGCGGCGGCCCACGAGGTCGTCGGGAAACGGCTCACCGGGCTGGGCGGCAAGGGCGGGGTGATCGCCCTCGACCCGCGCGGCGTGCTCTCCGCGCCGTTCAGCAGCGAGGGCATGCTGCACGGCTTCCTCACGGACGACGGCCGGATCGTCACCCGGGTGTTCCCCGACGAGTCACCCGGCCACCGGTGACCCGGCGCGCCGCGAGTTGCGCTGGAGCGCGCTCCAGCTCGTAGCGTCGGGAGCGCACCCGCCGGGAGGCCTGCGGGGCACGGGCGAACGGGGAGCATCGTGCGGTACACACTGTTCGGCAGGACCGGCCTGCGGGTGAGCGAGCTGGCTCTCGGCACCATGACCATGGGCTGGGGGGCCGACAAGGAGACCAGCGGGCGGATCGTCGACGCCTACGCGGACGCGGGCGGCAACTTCCTCGACACCGCCGACATCTACGCGGGCGGCGACTCGGAGACGATCCTGGGCGAGCTGCTCGACGGCCGCCGGGACGACTTCGTCCTCGCGTCCAAGTACAGCTGCGCGACCCGCGAGGGGGACGTGAACTCGGCGGGCAACCACCGGAGGAACCTGGTGCGGTCGGTCGAGGAGAGCCTCGGCCGGCTGCGCGCCGACCACCTGGACGTGCTGTGGGTGCACGCGCGGGACAACTTCACCCCGGTCGAGGAGGTCATGCGGGCGCTCGACGACGTCGTACGGGCGGGCAAGGTGCTCTACGTCGGCGTGTCCGACTGGCCGGCCTGGGAGATCGCGCAGGCGAACACGCTGGCCGAGCTGCGCGGCTGGACGTCCTTCGCGGGTTCGCAGCTGCGCTACAGCCTGCTGGAGCGGACGCCGGAGCGCGAACTGCTCCCGCAGGCGCGCGCCTTCGACCTCGCGGTGTTCGCCTGGAGCCCGCTCGCGGGCGGCAAGCTGACCGGCAAGTACCGCCGGGGCGAGGCGGGCCGGCTGACCGCCGGGGGCGGCGAGGAGGCGGTGGACCCGCGCGAGGAGGCGGTCGTCACGGCGGTCCTGGAGATCGCCGAGCAGGGCGGCTGGAGCCCCGCGCAGGTGGCGCTGGCCTGGCTGCGCGGCCGCCCCGGCAACATCGTCCCGGTCATCGGCGCGACCCGGGAGAGCCAGCTCGCCGACAACCTGGCCGCCCTGGACGTCACGCTCGACACCGGCGCCGTGGCCCGGCTGGACGCGGCGAGCGCGGTGCCGCTGGGGTTCCCGCACGACTTCCTGCGGGAGCCCGCCATCGTGCGGAACGTCTACGGCGACCGGTGGGCCGACGTGGAGGACCGCCGCTCGACGTACCGCCGGACGGTGACCGAGGTCCTCTAGCCCGGCGCCCTCCGGCGGTCCGTCGCCCGGTCAGCACCCGCAGTCGTCGGCGCCCACCGGCACGGTCAGCGGGTCGGCCGGGAGCTGCCGGGTGCCCTCCCAGGTCTCGACGGCGTAGCCCTCGCGGATCCAGTACTCGATGCCGCCGAGCATCTCCTTGACGCGGTAGCCGAGGCGCGCGAGGGCGAGGGCCGCGCGGGTCGCGCCGTCGCAGCCGGGGCCCCAGCAGTACACGACGACCGGGACGGCCGGGTCCAGGAGCCGGGCCGCGTCCTCCGGGATCCGGGCGGTCGGCAGGTGGAGCGCGCCGGGGACGTGCCCCTGGTCCCAGGACTCGGTGGAGCGGCTGTCCACGACGACGAAGTCCGCGGCACCACCGGTGAGCGCTTTACGGACATCGGCGACATCGGTGTGGAAGGCGAGCCGGGCGGCGAAGTAGGCCGCGGCCTCGGCGGGCGGTGCGGCCGGGACGGCCATGACGCCGCTGGTCAGGGGCGTTCCGGAAAGGTCATGGGGCGCGGTGGCGGTGTTCATGACGGCAAATCTACGGACCCGGTGCCGGGTCGTGAACATGTGATCCCCGGTAAAACTCTTGTTCAACCGGTGATTTCACTGCTAGACATCGCACATGACCGGCTATTCCCCTGACGCCACCGACTGGCGCATTCTCGACGCCCTCCAGGCCAACGGCCGCGCGGGCTTCGCCGAGTTGGCGCGCACCGTGAACATGTCCCCCAGCGCCGTGACCGAGCGGGTCCGCCGGCTGGAGGACGCGGGCGTCATCGGCGGTTACACCGCCGTCGTCGACCCCGAGAAGCTGGGCATGCCGGTGCTCGCCTTCGTCCGCCTCCGCTATCCGAACGGCAATTACAAGCCGTTCCACGACCTTCTGGAGACGACGCCGGAGATCCTGGAGGCGCATCACGTCACGGGGGACGACTGCTTCGTCATCAAGGTGGCGGCGCGGTCGATGCGGCATCTGGAGGAGGTGGCGGGGCGGATCGGGGCGCTGGGGTCGGTGACGACGAGCGTGGTGTACTCGTCCCCGCTGCCGCGGCGGGCGCTGGGGCGCTAGCGGCTGCCGCGCCGGGCCGCTGACGGGTGCCGCTGCGCGGGCCTGTTCCCCACCCCGCCCCTTCCCGAACCGGGGCTCCGCCCCGGACCCCGGTCCTCGAACTCCCCCGGCTACCGCTGGGAGGTGCCCCCAGACGGGCTCAAAAATCAGCCCGTCCGGCGTTTGAGGACATTCGGGAAGGGGCGGGGCCGGGGAAAAAGCCCCACGCAGCGGCACCGCTACCCCGCCGCCCCCACCGTGCGGTGCCGGACCCCCGACCCCGACCGCCCCTTCACCACCTGCAACTGCGCCGGGATCCGCTGCCGCAGATCCGCCACATGGCTCACGATCCCCACCGTCCGGTCCCGCTCGCGCAACGCGTCCAGCACGTCCAGCACCTCGTCCAGCGTCTGCTCGTCGAGGCTGCCGAACCCCTCGTCGATGAAGAGGGTGTCCAGCCGCACCCCACCGGCCTCCTCCGTGACGACGTCGGCGAGGCCGAGCGCGAGGGCGAGGGAGGCGAAGAACGTCTCGCCGCCGGAGAGCGTCGCGGTGTCGCGTTCGCTGCCGGTCCAGGCGTCGATGACGTGCAGACCGAGGCCGGAACGGCGGGATCCGGCGCGGGCGTCGGAGTGGACGAGGGTGTAGCGGCCGGCGGACATGCGCCGCAGCCGCGTGGTGGCGGCGGCCGCGACCTGTTCGAGGCGGGCGGCCAGGACGTAGGACTCCAGGCGCATCTTCCGCTCGTTGAGGGCGGACGTGCCGGCGGCGAGCCCCGCGAGGCCGGCCACCCGGTGGTGCTCCTCGCGCAGCGGTGCCAGGCGGCGGGCGTCGGTGACGGCCTGGGCGGAGAGCCGGTCGAGCTCCTCGCAGCGGGTGCGGGCCGCGGACTCCGCGGCCGAGGTCTCGCGCAGCCGCCGGGTGGCGGCCGCCAGCAGGGCGTCGGCGGCGGCCGGGTCGGCGGGCGGCAGCGCCGCGGCGGCAGCGACCGCCGGGTCGGCGAGCTCGGCGGCGGCCCCGGCCGCCTCGCCGCGCCACCGGTCGAGGCGGTCCTGGAGCTCCCGCTGGGCACCGGCCGGGAGCAGGGCCTCGGCGGCGAGCCCGGGGCTGTCGAAGCCGGCCCGCAGGGCGGCGTCGGCGAGCCGCGCGGCCGCCTTCTCCAGGTCGTCGGCGGCCGCGGCCGCGGCCCGTACGGCGTCGAGGGCGGCGCCGAGGCCGGCCAGCTCCCGCTCCAGGAGCGCGGCGCGGCGGGCGACGGTCGCCTCGCCGCCGCGCGCCAGGGAGAGCTCCTCCTCCAGCGCGCGCAGCTCGGCGTCGAGGTGTTCCCGGTGGGCGGTCCGGGCGGTGATCCGCAGCTGGGCGGCCTGCCGGGCCTCGACGCGCAGCCCGTGCTCGCGCTCGGCGCGCTCCTGGGCCTGGCGGGCGGCGTGCGTGTCGGCACCCGCCTCCCGGGCCTCGGCGAACGCGCGGAGGGTGGTGTCGAGGACGGCGGCGAGCTCCTCCGTGGTATCCGGGCCGGCCTCGGCCGTGGCCCGTTCCAGGTCGTCGCGCAGCGCCCGGAGCTCGCCCTCCGCGTGCTCGCGGGCGGTGTCGGCCTGCTGGGCGGCGTCCAGCGCCCGCTCCTCCTCGGCCCGGTCGACGTGTCCGGCGGTGGTGCGGGCGGGGGCCGGGTGCTCGGTGGCGCCGCACACCTTGCAGGGCTCGCCGGGTCCGAGCGCGGTGGCGAGCTCGGCGGCTATGCCGAGCAGGCGGCGCTCCTTGAGTTCGAGCCACTGTTCCCGGGCGCGCGCGGCGCGCTCCCGGGCGTCCAGCAGCCGGGCCTCGGCCGCACCGGTGGCCCCGGCGAGGCGGTCGCGTTCGCGGGCGGCCTCCAGCCGGCGCCGGGCGGGGGCGATCTCGCCCTCCAGGCGGGCGGCGCGGGTGGCCGCCTCGTGCGCGTCCTCGACGCGCCGCTCGTGGGCGGCGCGCAGGGTCTCCCAGCCGGCGAGCCAGTCGGTGGCGTCGGCGAGGGTGTCCTCGTCGGCGAGGGCGTCGCGGTCCAGCCCGGCCCGTTCGGCGGCGAGGGCGGCGGCCCGCTGTTCGGCGCGGCGGGCGGCGGACAGCGAGCCGAGGTCCTCGCGGAGCCGGTGCTCCAGGGCGGCGAGCCGCTCCCCGGCCGCGTCCCGGTGGTCGCCGGGGAGCCGTTCGCGGGCGGCCCGCTCGGCGGCGACGGCCGCGCGGTGGGCCCGCCCGGCCTCGTCGCGCAGCTCCAGGGCGGGGCCCACGGCCGCGGCGGCGCGGGCCCGCTCCAGGCGGGCACCGGTCTCGCGGCGCTCGTCCCGCCGGGCGTCGAGCGCCTCGGCGCGCTCCCGGGCCTCGGCGTGCCGGTGCTGGAGTCCGGCCAGCTCACGGGCCTCGTCCACCCCGGCCCGGGCGGCGCGGTGCGCCTCCTCGGCGGTGCGCACGGCCAGGGCGGCGATGTCCCGCCGCTCGCGCGCGCTCGTACGGGCCAGGGCGGCCCACTCCAGGACGGCGTCGGCCAGGCCGGGGTCGCCGGGCGCCAGGGGCTGCGGGTCCTTGCGGGCGGCCGTGCGCGAGGCGCGCTGCGCCGGCACGGCGGCGGGGGCGGCGGCCAGGTCCGCGGTGCCCGGCTCGGGCAGCGTGGGGTCGCCGGCGGCCTGGTGCATCCGGTGGGCGAGGGCGAGGAGCCGCTCGTCGCCGGTGCGGACCTGCTGCTCGGCGGCGCGGCGCAGCTCGGCGAGCCGGTCCTCGACGGCGGCGAAGCGGCTGGTGTCGAAGAGCTTGCCGAGCAGCTTGCCGCGCGCGGTGTCCTCGGCGCGCAGGAAGCGGGCGAAGTCGCCCTGGGGCAGCAGGACGACCTGGCAGAACTGCTCCCGGCTCATGCCGAGCAGCTGGCCGATCTCCTCGCCGATCTCCTGGTGGGAGCGGCTGAGGCCCTGCCAGGGGCCACCGTCGGTCCGCTCGCGCAGGGTGCTGGCCGCCTTTTCCCGGGTGAAGCCGGTGCCCCTCTTCTTGGGGCGGAGCTGCTCGGGCCGCCGGGTGATCTCCAGGCGGCGGCCGCCGACGGTGAGGTCGAGGACGACCTCGGTGGGCGTGCCGGGGTCCGCGTGGTCGCTGCGCAGGGTGAGGCCGCTGCCCTGGCGGGCGCCGGGCACGCCGCCGTAGAGGGCGTAGCAGACGGCGTCGAGGACGGAGGTCTTGCCGGCGCCCGTGGGGCCGTGCAGCAGGAACAGCCCGGCGGCGGACAGCTCGTCGAAGTCGATGTGCTGGGTGCCGCCGAAGGGCCCGAAGGCGGTGATCGTGAGCTGGTGGAGCTTCACCGGGCGACCTCGCGGGCGGTGTCGTCCAGCCGTACGGCGTCGAGGGCGGCGGTGAGCACGGCGCGCTCCTCGTGGTCGGGGCCGCGCCCGGCGCGCACGTGGGCCACGAAGTCCTCCGCGATCTGCTGGTCGCTGCGGTTCCGCAGCCGCTGGGCGTAGGAGGCGAGCGGGTCCTCCGGCGCCCGGTCGGGCTCCAGGGCGAGGCTCACGACGTGCGGGAAGCGGGCGGCGAGCCGGGCCATGGGCTCGTCGGGGCGGTGCGGGTCGGTGAGGGTGGCCTCGACCCAGGCGTCCTCGTGGCGGTCGAGGGCGGGGTCGCGGAGCAGGTCGTCGAGGCGGCCGCGGATCCGGGCGAGGCGCCGGGGCACCGGGCAGTCGAGGCGCTCGCCGGTGACGCCGCCGTGGGCGTCGAGGTCGATCAGCCACATGGTCTTGCGGTGGTCGGCCTCGGAGAAGGAGTAGGCGAGCGGGGAGCCGGAGTAGCGGACACGCTCGGTGATGGTCTGGCAGCCGTGCAGGTGGCCGAGGGCGGTGTAGTCGACGCCGGCGAAGACCTCGGCGGGTACGGAGGCGACGCCCCCGACGGTGATGTCGCGCTCGCTGTCGCTGGTGGCGCCGCCGGCGACGAAGGCGTGCGCGAGGACCACGGACCGGGTGCCGGCGGGCCGGGCGGCGAGGTCGGCCCGGACCCGCTCCATGGCGGCCTCCAGCACGGCCGTGTGCCCGCCGCGGCGGGCACCGAGCTCCTCGCGGACGAGGGCGGGCTCCAGATAGGGCAGCCCGTAGAAGGCGACGTCGCCGTGGGCGTCGGCGAGCAGCACGGGGGTGCCGCAGCCGGCCGGGTCGGTGCGCAGGTGGATCCCGGCCCGCTCGATGAGGCCGGCGCCGACGCCGAGGCGGCGCGGCGAGTCGTGGTTGCCGGAGATCATCACGGTGGGCACGCCGACGTCGGCGAGCCGGTGCAGGGCCTCGTCGAAGAGCTCGACGGCGGCGAGCGGCGGTACGGCCCGGTCGTAGACGTCCCCGGCGACGAGGACGGCGTCGACCTCGTGCTCACGGACGGTGGCGACGAGGTGCTCGACGAAGTCGCGCTGGGCGCGGAGCAGGCTGATCCGGTGGAAGGAGCGGCCCAGGTGCCAGTCGGACGTGTGCAGGATTCTCAAGAGGGGGCTCCGCCCTGCATGCTGCTCCGCTCCTCCGCGCTCCGGGTCGACACCGACCCTGCACGGTACTCGATGGGAGTGACAGAGGGGGCGGAAGCGGCGGAGGGGGGCTCCGCCCCGCGCCCGGACACCACCTCCGGCGCCGGACCACGAAGCGCCGGACGGGCTGGAAGATCCAGCCCGTCCGGCGCTCGGGGACGGTGCGCGGGAGGTGCTCGGCCGGCGCGCCGAGGTGGTGGGGGCGGGGCCCGGAACCTACGGCGCTACTTCAGCGCCGACCGCTTCTGCCACTGGTCCCACGTCTCCATCCAGACCGACAGCCCGTTCCCCGGGTCCGTCACCTTGGTGCTGGTGGTGTTCTTGACCTCGACGGTGGAGCCGATCGGCAGGAAGTCGTAGACCCGCTTCGCGTCCGACGTGGTCATGCCGAAGCAGCCGTGGCTGTTGTTCTCCACGCCGATCGACTGGTTCCAGGGCGCGGAGTGCAGGAAGGTGCCGGAGGCGGTGAGGTGGGTGACCCACTTCGAGTCGAGCATCCACTCGTTGCCGTGGCCGATGGTGGAGGAGTCCATGGTCTCGTCGGCGTTCTTGCTGCGGACGGTGTGGATGCCACCGCGGGTGGGGTCGACGGGGGAACCGGCGGAGCCCTTGATCGTGCCCACGGGCTTGCCGTCCTCGAACATCGTCAGGGTGTGCGAGGGGACGTCGATGACGGCCTTGTGGTCGGCGCCTATGGTGAAGCCGAAGTCGTAGTTCTTCGCGAACCAGCCGCCCTCGCCGGAGTTCACACCGGACAGCAGGCCCTTCACCTTGACCTTGGTCCCGGCGGGCCACGGGTCCTTGGGCCGCCAGTCGATGCGGTCCTGGCCCGACCAGTCCTTGACCCAGCCCCAGGCGCCCTCCACCTTCGGCGTGGAGTTGACCGTCAGGGACTTCTCTATGTCGGCGCGCTTGCTCTTGTCGACCGGGTGGTCGAAGAGGATGGAGACCGGCATGCCGGTGCCGACGGTCTGGCCGTTGGCCGGAGCGTTCGTCAGCTTGTTGACGCTGGGCGCCTGCTGCGTGGTGAAGGTGGCGGTCGAGGAGGTCTCCTTGCCCTTGCCGTCCTTGCCGCTCTTGGCCGTGGCGCGCACGGTGTAGGTCGTCTTCGGGCCGGCCTTGCCGTCGGAGGTCCAGGTCGAGCCGTCCTCGGCCACCCGGCCGGTGACCTCGTTGCCCTTGTCGTCCTTGGCCTCCACCTTGGTTATCCGGCCGCCGTCGGCCTTCACCGTGATCGGGGTGCCGAGCGCGACGTCCGTACCACCGCCCGGGGTGACGGTCAGTTTGGCCTCGGCCTTGGCGTCGGCGGAGTCACCACCGGAACCGCCGGAGCAGGCGGAGAGCGCCAGGGAACCGAGGAGGGCGGTTGCCATCAGGGCGGAGCGTCGACCCGATACGACGTGCACGTGAGTCGGCCTTTCTACGGCGGCGGTACGGCGGGCCCCGGCCTCGGTGCCCACCCTGCGCGACGGAGTTTCCCGTCACGTGACTACAGATGACCTGCACGCTTGTGCGGTTGCACGGAAATGGAAACATTTGTGCGTACCCTTTCTTTACGTCAGGTCTACGTCAGGTCGGGGTCGGTCCGGCGTCGGCTCCGTGTCAGGCCGCCTCGGCCACGGCGGTCGCCTCCGCCGCTCTCCGTTCGCGTACGCGCACGGCGTGTTCGTCGGTCCGCTGGTCGTACGAGAGCAGCTTCGGCAGCGCGGCGGCGAGCAGCCCCACGGACACCAGGCAGGCCAGTCCGCCGGCCCACACCGAGGCGCGGGCGCCGGTGAGCGCGGCCGTGGCGCCCGCCCTGACCTGGCCGAGCTGAGGGCCCACGGAGTAGGAGAGCAGCTCGATGCCCGCGAGCCTGCCGCGCAGTTCGTCCGGGATGCTCTGGTCCCACATGGTCGAGCGGAAGAGGCCGCTCACTATGTCGCAGCCGCCGGCAGCCGCGAGGCACAGCAGCACCAGCCAGACGTCGTGCGCCCAGCCCGCCAGCGTCATCGCGAGGCCCCAGCCGAGCGCCGAGCCGGCCACCATCCGGCCGTGCCGGTGGACGCGGGAGGCCCAGCCGCTGGTCAGGCTGACCACCAGGGAGCCGACCGCGCCGGCCGCGTACATCGGGCCGAGCGCCCAGGGCGCGCCCAGGTCGTCCGCGAGGAAGGGGAACACGGCCGTCGGGTAGGCGAAGAACATCGCCGCCAGGTCGACCGTGTAGGTGCCGAGCAGTTCCGTGCGGCCCCAGGCGTAGCGGGCGCCTTCCAGGACGCCCCGCAGCGAGGGCCGCGCGGCGCCGGGCGCGGCGGGTGAGGGGGCCAGGCCGAGGGTGAGGGCCGCCGAGAGGGCGTAGGTCGCGGCGTCCAGGGCGTAGGCGGGGCGGACCCCGGCGAAGGTGATGATCACCCCGGCCAGGGAGGGGCCGGCGATCGCGCCGACCTGCCAGCGCATGTGGTTGAGGGTGGTGGCGGCGGGCAGCTGCTCGTGGCGGACGATCCTGGGCACCATCGCCTGGAGCGCGGGGCGCTGAAGCCCGGTCAGCGCGCTGACGAGCGCGGCCACCACGTACAGCGGCCAGACCAGCGGCCGCGGCAGCAGGGTGTTGAGGAACAGGACGCAGGTCAGGACGCCGAGGCCGGCCTCGGTCCAGAGGATCAGCAGCCGGCGGTCGAGGGCGTCGGCGAGCGCGCCGCCGTACAGTCCGCAGACGATCAGGGGGACGAGCTCGGCGGCGCCGACCGCGCCGACCGCGAGGGCCGAGCCGGTCAGCTCCTTGAGCTGGAGGGGCACCGCGACGAACGTCAGGAAGCTGCCGAAGACCGTCACCAGGCCCGCCAGCCACAGCAGCCGGAAGTCGCGGGAGGCCCGCCAGGGCGTCAGGTCGGGCAGGAGCGCGCGCATCCGGCGGGGATCGGCGGGCCTGACGGATCGTACGGCCGGGGCGGCGCCGGGCTTCTCGCACGCGCCGTCAGGCGCGTCGGACGTGTCAGTCGTTTCGGTCACGTCACCCCATGCTTGACGCCCGGAAAGATCGAAACAATCGATATGTCCAAATAAACACCATTTGGTCTAGTTTGATTTAGGGACGGCCGGGACCGCCGGGGCCCTCGCCGCGCGCGGGCGGCTGGGCCATACTCGGTGTGCCCGATCCGGAAGCGCGAGCGGAGGGAGTGGGGACGTGTCGGAGGCGACGCTCCTCGTCATGGGCAACACCGCGACGACGCCCTGGGCCCGGGACCAGATCCGGCGGCTCAGCGAGCAGGCCCGGCGCCGGGGGGTGCGCCTGCTGGGCGCCGACACCGCCGCCAACCTGCGGCGGGCGGCACCCGAGGAGCTCTCCCTCGTCGACGAGGTGGTGGCACTCGACGTCTACGACGGCGACGCCTGCCGGGCCTGGGCGGCCGGCCGCCCGGCCGTCGACGCGGTGCTGACGATCCGGGAGCTCTCGGTCCTCCCGGCGGCCCTGACCGCCCGGGCGCTGGGCCTCCCCGGCAACGACCCCGAGGCCGTCCGGCGCGTCCGCAACAAGGACCTGTGCCGCCGCCGGCTGCGCGAGGCCGGGTTCCCCCAGCCGCGCACCGCCCTGTGCCGCGACGCGGCCGACGCCGGGCGCTTCATGCGCGACACCGGCCCGGGCCCCTGGATCGTCAAACCCCGGGACGGCCTGGCCGGCATCGGCGTCTCACGCGTCGACGACCCCCGGGAACTGCCCGCCGCCCTCGCCCGGTTCGCCGCGCCGCCCCCGGCCATGGGCCCGCTGCCACCGTCCCCGTACTTCCTGGCCGAGACCTTCGTGGAGGGCGCCGAGTACTCGGCGGAAGGCGTCGTGGTGGGCGGCGAACCCCAGGTCCTCGCGCTCACCCGCAAGGGCACGGCCGACGGGTTCGTCGAGGTCAGCCAGCGGGTGCCGGCCGGGCTCGACGGGCCGACGGCCGCCGCCGCCCGCGCCGCCGTCGGCCGCGCGCTGACCGCCGTGGGCGTCACCCGCGGCATCTTCCACGTCGAGTTCTGGGTGACCGCCTCGGGGATCGTCCTCGGCGAGCTCCACGACCGCGGCGGCGGCGACTACATCCACGCCCTCGTCGAACACACCCGGCCCGGCCTGGAGCTCTACGGCGCGCTCCTCGACGACCTGCTCGGCGACGCCCCCCGGCCCGTCCCCGAACCGGCCGGCAGCGCCCGCGCCGAGTTCCTCCTCGCCCCCGCCGGGCGGCTGCGCGCCGTGCGCGGCTGGGAGGAGGTCGCCCGGCACCCCGCCGTCGTCGCCGCGCACCTCCAGGTCGCTCCCGGCGACCTCATCGGCCGGGCGAACGACTCCTACACCCGCTCGGGCGTCTTCGTCGCCGTCTCCGGCACCCCCGACGGCGTCGACACCCTGGCCACGTCCCTCGCCTCACGGATCATCTTCGACACCGACTGAACCGCGACCGGCGGCCGCCGGGCAGGGCGCCGGCGACGCACCGGCACCACGGGCCCGCGGAGGGAACCTCATGGACCCCTTGCTCAGCAACCTGCTCTACGACCACCCGGAGCTGTACGAGGAGATCTACCCCGACACCGAGACGGACATCCCGGGCATGTGCCGGCGGCTCTTCGCCGAGCACGGCGCCCCGGCGCCCGGCACCCTGCTCGACATCGGCTGCGGCACCGGCCGGCACCTGGAGTACTTCACGGAAGCGGGCTACGACTGCGTCGGCGTCGACTACCAGGACGCCATGGTCACCTTCGCCCGGGGCCGCCGGCCCGGACTGGACTTCCGCGTCGGCGACATGCGCGCGCTGCGCCTCGGCCGGACGTTCGCCGCCGTCACCTGTCTGGGCTGGGCGCTCTCCAACATCCACAGCAACGCCGACCTGCACCGCGCGATGGCGGCCTACGCGGCGCACTCCGCGCCCGGCACCCTGCTGTTCCTGCACGTGCCCAACGCCATCGCCACCCCCGAGGGGCACGCCTTCCAGCAGCGCTTCACCATCGACACCCCCGCGTTCCGGGCCACGGCCGAGGCCGACTACCGCCTCGACCGCCGCAACCAGCTCCTGGTCCGCACCCGCGACTGGCGCATCCCCGGCCGACCGCCGCTGCGGGACCACGTGCGGTTCCGGCTGCTCTTCCCCAAGGAGCTGGAGGGCTATCTGACGGCACACGGGTTCACCGTGCTCGCCATGTACGACAACACGGCCGCCGCCGCGAGCGAGCTGACCGGCGAGGCGCTCTACGTCCTCGCCCGCTTCGACGGCGCGGAGGCCGCCACGCACCCGTGACGGCCCGGCCGCTCCGCCGTCACTCCGCCGTCACTCCTCCAGGCTGACGGTCACGGTCTTGGGCCGCTGGTACTCGGTGACGGCCAGCACGCTCAGGTCCGTGCCGTTGCCGGACTGCCGGCGCCCGCCGTGCGGCAGCTCCCCGGTCTGTTCCAGGTGGCAGTTGACCCACACCTCCCCCGCGTCCAGCCGGGTGGCGAGGCCGAGCACCTCCGGCACGGCCCGGCCCCACACGCTGGCGGCCAGCGCGTGCGGCACCCCGTTGGCGGCCTCGACCAGCGCGTCCGGGCCGTCGAAGGCCTGGACGGTGAGCACCGGC
This sequence comes from Streptomyces albireticuli, assembly GCF_002192455.1. Lineage (NCBI taxonomy): Bacteria > Bacillati > Actinomycetota > Actinomycetes > Kitasatosporales > Streptomycetaceae > Streptomyces > Streptomyces albireticuli. The sequence goes on along the minus strand of NZ_CP021744.1, from coordinate 6,589,940 downwards.
CCGAAGACCTCCTCCAGGACGGCCGGGTCGTCGTCCGGCAGGTCGGCGAGGATCGTGCCGGGCCGCCAGTAGCCGCCGCTCTCGTCCTCGGCCGTGGCGACGTCGCCCGCGTACCGGGCGCCGGCCCGGCTGGCGTCGACGATCCCGTCGAAGCGCTTGAGCTGCTCGGGGTTGTTGAGCGGGCCGAAGTCCCGGCCGGCCCGCCGCCGCCCCATCGCCGTGGCGAGACCGGCGACCGTCCGCTCGTAGGACTCCCGGAGCGTCAGCACCCGCGCGGGGGCGGCGCAGCTCTGGCCGGCGTTGTAGGTGACGGCGCGCACCAGCCGCTCGTAGGTGTACCCGGGGGCGTCGGGGAGGACGAGCGCCGCGCAGTTGCCGCCGAGCTCCAGGCTCACCTTGCGCAGCCCGGCGCGGGCCGCGACGTCCAGGCCGCCCGCGCGGCTGCCGGTGAAGGCGATGCCGTCCACGCCGTCGTGGCCGACGAGCAGCCGGCCGGTGGTACGGCCGCCGGGCAGCGCGGTGAGGACGTCGGCGCCCAGGGTCTCGCGGGCGTGCGCGGCGGCCAGCAGCGCGCTGTCCGGGGTGGTGCCGGCCGGCTTGAGGACGACGGTGTTGCCGGCCGCGAGGGCGGGCGCGAACCGCCACACCGCCATCAGGAGCGGGTAGTTCCAGGGGACGACCGCGGCGACGACGCCGAGCGGCTCCCAGCGCACCCAGCTCTCCCGGCCGGGCAGCCGGTGCCCGCCGCCGGGGGCGAGGTCGGCGCGGACGGCGCCGGCGTAGAACCGGACGAGGTCGACGCACTGTTCGAGCTCGCCCGCCGCCTCGGCGGCGGGCTTGCCGGTGCCGGCCCGCTCCGCGCGGACGAACCGCTCGGCGTCGTCCTCCATGGCCGAGGCCAGGCGCAGCAGCCGGCGGGACCGCTCGCCCGTCGTCAGCCCGGCCCAGGCGGGGAGCGCGGCACGGGCGGCGCGGACGGCCGCGTCGACGGCGCGCCGGCCGGAGACGGTGGGGCGCAGCCGGTCGCGGCCGTTCCTCGGGTCGGTGAGCACGGTCTCGGCCTCCAGAAAGGGGGCGGGGGCGCGCCGGCCGGGCCGGCGCACCCCCTGGGGGACGGGGTTCATCGTCGGGGCGCGGGCCCGCCGCCGGTGCGGTCGGTGTCGCGGACCGCGTCGAGGACGGCGGTCCACAGGCGGGCGCGGGCGCGGAGGGCGTCCTCGGCGGCGTGGGCGCACTCGTCCCACCGGCCGGGGTCGTCACCGCACAGTTCCACGAGCAGGTGCATGGCCATCGGGGTGTGTTCGTCGGCGTCGACCTCGATGTGGCGGGCCAGGTAGTCCTTGAAGCGGGTCAGGGTGGCGTGCGGGTCCTCGATGCGGACGACCTGTTCGAACATCTCGGGGATCAGGTCCTCCCGGCCGAAGGCGAAGACGGCCGCCTGGCAGTGCACGGGCTCGTGCTCCAGCACGCTCCAGGTGGCCGCGAGGAAGTCGGCGGAGGCCCGGGGCGCCCCGGCCTCCTCCAGGGCCTTGGTGACGGGGACGCCCTCGCGCAGGGCCTGGACGAAGGAGTCGATCGGCCCGGTGTCGGCGCCCGCGTCGGCCATGCCGGCGCGGTAGAGCTCGAAGTGGCTGAGGTAGCCGTCCCCGAGCTCGTCGCTCTCCTCCACCAGGACGATCTCGTTGATCAGCCGCCGGCCGGCCGCCGGGCCCTCGGGGACCCAGGGCACGCGGACGCAGGTGAGGAGCCGCTGGAGGCTGGTGAGCAGCGACATGAAGTCCCAGACGGCGAAGACGTGGTGCTCCATGAAGACGCGCGCGGCGGACGCGGTGGTGACGGCGCGGTAGACGGGGTGGCGGACGACCTCGGTGCGGACGGGTTCGATGCGCTTCTTGAGGGCGGTCAGGCCGGGGTGGGAGATGGGGGCGTGGTAGCGGGAGAGTGCCATGGTGTGTGCTCCCGGTGTCGGCGCGCGGCCGCGTCGGGCCGCGGCTCGGGGCGGGCGGGGGGGCCGCGGTTCAGTGCCGCGCGTGGTCCGCCCGCGCGCACGACTGGCACGGGCAGTGCGCGCACCCGACGTCGTGCAGGTAGTCGGGCGGCTGGGACTTGCTGTCGCAGATCAGGCAGTGCAGGCCGCCGATCTCGCTCAGCACCTCCTCGTAGGCCACGACCTCCATCCGGCGGTCGGAGTCGACCGGCATGTGCGGGGCGCCGATCGCGAGGATCACATGGTCCGTCAGGGCGCCGACCGCGTGCGAGACCGCGCCCTCCACGAGGTAGATCTCACCGGCCGCGGTGCGGTGCACCCGGCCGTTGTAGGTGATCGTGCCCTCCCCGCCGAGGACCACGAGCACGTGGTGGCCGGGGTGGGTGTGCGGGGGGAACCCGGCGCCGGCGGGGAGGCGGATGATGTCCGCCCCGATGGTGCCGTTGCTCACCAGGCCCAGCCCGCTGGCGGCGGCGCCGTGCATGGGCACCGGGCGCTCGTCGTGCGGGATGTGCAGCGAGGTGGCGGTGTCGCCGATCGTGGCGGCCGCCCACCGGACGATGGACAGCTCTTCCTGCCCCGGACGCTCCAGGCCCCCGCTCACGACGCCCCGTCCTTCCCGCTCTCCGTGAAGTACTCGGCGTTGACCGTCGTGAAGTGCTCCCACTCCGGTGGCAGTTCCTCCTCCCTGAAGATCGCGTCGACGGGGCACACGGTGGCGCAGAGGTCGCAGTCCACGCACCGCTCGGGGTCGATGTAGAACTGCCGGTCCTCGTTCTCACCCCCGATGCAGTCCACGGGACAGACGTCGACGCAGGCGCCGTCCTTGACGTCGATACAGGGCTGGGTGATCACATACGTCACGTGCGGTCCTCTCCTCGGTGAGCGGCCCTTGCCCCGGGCCGCCGGCCGGTCACCCGGTCCCTGGTCGCCCGGCCCCGTCCGGTCCGTCCCCGGCGATCGCCAGGTCGGCGCACTGGGGCCCGCGCACCCTGCACCCGGTGCGCAGGTCGAAGGTGGCGCCGTGCCAGGGGCATTCCAGGAAGGTGCCGGTGACGACGCCCTTCACCAGGGGGGCGCCGCGGTGCGGGCAGCGGGCGGGCACCGTGACGGTGCGGTCGCCCACCCGCACCGCCAGGGTGGCCCCGCCCGGCAGTTCCTCGATGGAGCCGTGGGTCCTGTCGCTCATGCGTCCCTCGTGCGTCCCCGGGCCGGTCACGGCCGGCGGCGGTCGGGTCCGGCCGGATCCGGCCGGCCGGTGGTCAGATGTCGAGATCCTTGACCTTGTCGGTCCACTTCTCCTCGAAGTGCAGGCCCCTGCGGTACGTCGCGTCGGCGACGCCCTTGGCCCACTGGGTGTAGCGGTGGCCGAGGATCATGTCGCGGGGCAGGAAGCGGTTGTCCCGGTGGTACGCGGAGCGGTTCAGGCGGACGTCCGCCAGGCCGTTCCAGTCGGTGCCACCGCGCGTGACGGTGATCGGGAGCCGGCAGGCGAGCCGGATGCCGGCGGCGGTGTGGCCGCCGTGGTTGGCGTCCTCCGCGACGGCGATGTCGGGGAGGTTGAACCCCTGGGGCGGGAACCGCATGACGGGCGCGTAGTTCTGGGCCTTCTTCACCGCGTTGTAGCGCATGCGCTGGGCGATGACGTTGTACATCAGCACCCGGTTCGCCGCTATCCCGAAGTCCTCGGGGCGGAATCCGGTGCGGAAGCCCGTATAGCAGAACAGGTCGGTGAACTCCATGGTCCACGGCTGATCGAGTTTCCGGCCGTGCGGCACGGTGAAGATGGCGAGATCCACCGGAAGGTCCGGGGCGTCGGCCGCCCAGTGGGCTATTTCCTGGATGACCCGGGTGGGGCTGCTGCCCGCCTCCAGAGCCAGTTCCAGGAAGCGGTCCCATTCGGCCGGAATACCACTGCGGCCGGGGAGTTCGACGCCGATCCGGTCATGCAGATGGGCGCATAATTCCTCCGGTACGGGCCGGACGCGCCGGTATTCGGAGAGCGGCAGCAGGAACTCGCGGCGTTCCCAGTTGCTGCCGTCGAAATGCAGGCAGCGTTCGTACCGCCGCTCGACCGCGGCGCGCAGCCGGCCGAGCCCGCGGGCCAGGCCGACGACCCCCTCGGGGTCCCGGCCGGCGCCGGCGGCCGGGTCGCCGGGCGCGCCGTCCGGCAGCCGGGCGGCGTACTCCCGGGACTTGCGCACCAGGAACAGGGCGAGCGCGGGGAAGGAGAGGAAGGACTGGTTCAGCTCCTGGAGGACGAAGCCGGCCTCCTGCCAGCACCACAGCACGGTCATCAGCACGAGGGAGGTGTCTGGCCAGTCCTCGACCGGCACCTTCCGGCACTCGGCGACCAGGGCGACGACGCCGCGGTTGTCGACGGGCGTCTCGTCGGCCAGGAACCTGACCCGCTCGATGGAGGAGACCCGCCGTTCGAAGGTGGCGAGCAGCTCGTCCCGCTCCTGGGCGGCCAGCGCCGCCCAGGCCAGCGCCGCGGTCCGCGGCAGGTGGCCCAGGGCGGGCGGCGGGCCGAGCCACAGCCCGGGGCCCTCGGGCCGGGGCGCGGCGGCGGTCCTGACGTCGACGCCGCGCGCGCGGCCCGCCTCACGGGCGGCCGTGACGTCGGCGACGGCGAGGAGCGGGGCCCGCAGCCGGACGGCGGCGGTCAGGGCTCCGGTGTCCGCGCTCTCCCCGTCCGTGACGACCACGGTGCCGGGGGCGAGCCCGAGCACCCCCGCGGCGCGCGGCAGGGCGGCCGCGGTGTCACCGGCCAGGAGGCCGAGCCGCTCCGTCATCCGGAGCAGGGCGCGGTCCACCCGGTCGTCGCGCCGGAGCGCCAGGCAGAAGACGTACCACCAGACCAGCGAGGCCCGCGCGTAGGGGACCTTGAAGTGGTACCAGAGCCGCTGGAAGCGGGAGAACTCCCCGGGCGGAATGCCGTACCGGCCCGGATCGAAGGGGCGCGGGCCGCCGGAGGTGTCCGCGGTCAGCGCGTCGAGGACGGCGGGGCCGGCCTTGCCCGCCGCGACCATGCCCGCCACCACGACGAGATCTCCGTCGTCGGTCAGCATTTCGAGTCTGCGGAAGAGATCTCTCTCCACCCCGGCTATCTCGGTCTCGGCTGCGCCTAGGAAATCTGAGGGGGATCGCGGCGAGATCGACAGTGCCATGGCGCCTCCAGAGCATGACTCAATGGAGCGGCGAGCTTCATGGGTGGGAATTCCATCGTTGAATGAATCGCTGAATGACAGGTCATGAATGACCAAGGGCGTCGGCACAGGACGGCCCACGCCAAGGGTCAGAGCATTCGTTGTAGTTGTCAATGGGCGTAGTCCGGCCCCTGGCCGATTGACCGTCAAGGGGCCGTCAGGAACAGGCCGGGCCCCGTCACCCGGACGCCCGGGGGCCGGCTCCCCTCCACCGTGCGCACGAGCCGCTACTCTTCGTCACCTGGACAGCTGGAGGAAGAGGGTTGGCCGATATGGCAGATGCGACGCTCCTCGTTCTGGGCAACGCCGGGATGCCGGCCTGGGGCCGGGACCAGATCCGGCGGCTGAGCACACAGGCGCGGCGGCGGGGGGTGCGCGTGCTGGGCGCCGACACCCCCGAGGCGCTGCGCGCGGCACCCGCGGAGGAACTGGCGCTCGTCGACGACGTGGTGGCGCTGGACGTGCACGACGCCGAGGCCTGCCGGGCCTGGGCCGCCGCCACCCGGCCGCCGGTCGACGCGGTGCTCACCGTACGGGAGCTGTCGGTGCTCCCGACGGCGGTGGTGGCCCGGGAGCTGGGGCTGGCGGGCAACGACCCGGAGGCGGTCCTGCGCGTGCGCCGCAAGGACCTGTGCCGCCGGCGGCTGCGCGAGGCAGGTTTCCCGCAGCCGGAGTCCGCGGTGTGCCGGAGCGCGGAGGAGGCCGAGCGCTTCCTGCGCGAGACCGGTCCCGGCCCCTGGATCGTCAAGCCCCGGGACGGCCTCGCCAGCATCGGCGTGACCCGGATCGAGCGCCCCCGCGAACTGGACGCGGCGCTGCGGAAGCTGGCCGAACCCGCTCCGGCGATGAGCCCGCTGGAGCCGCCCTCCTCGTGCTTCCTGGTCGAGACCTTCGTGGAGGGCGACGAGTACTCGGCGGAGGGGATCGTGCTGGGCGGGGTGCCGCAGGTCCTCGCCCTGACCCGTAAGCGCGTCACCGACGGGTTCATCTCCACCAGCCAGCAGGTGCCGTCCGGACTGGACAAGACGACGGCCGACGAGGCCCGGGACACGGTGGAGCGGGCGCTGACCGCGATCGGCGTCACGCACGGCATCTTCCACATCGAGCTCTGGGTGACCGCCTCCGGGGTCGTCCTCGGCGAGTTCCACTGCCGGGGCGCCGGTGACTACATCCACGCCCTCGTCGAGCACACCCGGCCGGGTCTGGAGCTCTACGGCACCCTCGTCGACGACCTCCTCGGCCGCACCCCGCGGCCGGTGCCCGCGCCCTCGGGCGCCGCGCGCGTCGAGTTCCTCTTCGCGCCCGCCGGGCGGCTGCGCGCCGTGCGCGGCTGGGAGGAGCTGACCCGCCATCCGGCCGTCATCGCCGCCCACCTCCATGTGGCGCCGGGCGACGTGATCGGCGAGGTGAAGGACTCCTTCAACCGCTCGGCCGTCTTCGTCGCGGGCAGCGAATCCCCCGACGACATCGACGACATCACCGCCGGGCTCGCCGCCGGGGTGACGTTCGAGACCGGGTGACACGACGGGGCGGCGGCCCCGGCCGGGGCCGCCGCCCCCGATGGGTGAACCGGGCGCGCGGGGGCCGTGGTCCGCTGCCAGGATCCGGAATATGCGCCTCATACGTCGTCCTTGCCGTGGGTCCCGTGCGCCCCGTCCGCGCGGCCGCCGGCGCCGGCACCTCGCCCGGCTGCTTCCCCTGCTCCTCGTCCTCACCGGCGGCGCCTGTACCCACTGGGTCCCGCGGGACTCCGAGGACGGGCGGGCCCTCGCCGGCATGGGCCCCGCGCTCCAGCAGCGGACGGCCGCCGCGAAGAAGTGGGGCCTGGAGCGGCCGCCGCTCATGGCCCCGCCGCCGCCCAAGGAGAAGCTGCGGCCGGAGACCCCGGAGTGGGCCGACCGAGGGCCGGACCTGATACCCGTCTTCGCGCGCGTACCCACCACGGACAAGGTCGTCTTCCTGACCGTGGACGACGGGGCCGCGAAGGACCACAGCTTCCTGGACATGGTGCGGGAGCTGAAGGTGCCGCTCAGCGCCTTCCTCACGGACGAGTCCGCGGCGAGCGACTACGGCTACTTCCGCGATCTGCACGCGCTGGGCGTCCCGGTGCAGAACCACACCCTCACCCACCCGCAGATGACCACGCTGACGGCCGACGAGCAGTACGACGAGATATGCGGCCAGCAGGACGTCCTCGAAGAGGAGATCGGCGTCCGCCCCTGGCTCTTCCGGCCGCCCTTCGGCGACTACGACGAGGACACCCTGCTCGTCGCCGAGGAGTGCGGCGCCCGCGCCGCGCCGCTGTGGACCGAGGAGGCCTTCCCGGACCGGATGGAGTACCGGGACGCCGAGGCGAAGTTCCAGCCCGGCGACATCATCCTCAGCCACTTCAACGGCCCCCACACCTGGGGGGCGCCCATCACGGACATGCTGCGCCTGGTGCTGCGCGAGGTCACGGAGCAGGGCTTCGCCCTGGCCCGGCTGGAGGACTACATCTGACCGCGTCCGTCGGACGACCACGTCAGGCGTCGCCGTACGCCTCGCCGCCGAGCGTGAGGGCGGCCGTACCGGCGGTGGTGTCCGCGAGCCAGGCCCGGAAGCCCTCGACGTCCGCCTCCGGCAGGCCGATCTCGATGCGCACCTCCGCCCCGTAGGCCACCTCGCGCACGGCCCGCCCGGTCGCCCGCAGGTCGTTCTCCAGCTTGCCGGCGCGCTGGTGGTCGACGGTAACCGTGGCCAGCCGGAACCGCTGCCGGGTGACCGTGCCGAGCACGTCGAGCGCCTCGCCGACGGCCCCTCCGTACGCCCGGATGAGGCCGCCCGCGCCGAGCTTGACCCCGCCGAAGTAGCGGGTCACGACGGCGACGACGTACCGGACCTCGCGGCGCAGCAGCATCTGGAGCATGGGCACGCCGGCGGTGCCGCCGGGCTCGCCGTCGTCGCTCGCCTTCTGTACGGAGCCGTCGGCGCCGAGGACGTAGGCGAAGCAGTGGTGGCGGGCGGTGGGGTGCTCCTTCCGGACCCGGGCGATGAAGGCCTGGGCCTCCTCCTCGGTCGCGGCGGGGGCGAGGGCGCAGAGGAAGCGCGATTTGTTGATCTCGATCTCGTGCACGCCTTCGCGTGTGACCGTGCGGTACTGCTCCTGCATCCGCCCAGCGTAGTTCGCGTGCGGCGGGGGCTCTCCGCCGCCCGCCCCTCTCCCGTTCCCGGGGGCCCGCCCCCGGGCCGCCGGGCGGGCCGGTTCCTCCTAGCATCAGGCCATGATCACGACTCGATTCGCCCGGCCCGAGGACGCCGCCGAGATCGTCCGGCTGCGCCGCCTGATGTTCGCCGCCATGAGCGGCGCGGACTCCCCCGGCGACTGGGAGGACGCGGCGCGGGAGACCGCCCGCCGGCAGTTGTCGGAGGCGGTGCCCCGGCTGGGGGCGTTCGTCGTCGACGGGGACGCGGCCGGGCCGGCCCACCTCGCGGCGTGCGCCGTGGGGTGCGTCGAGGAGCGGCTGCCCGCGCCCGGGCACCCGGCCGGCCTGTTCGGATTCGTCTTCACCGTGTGCACCGACCCCCGCTACCGGGGCCGCGGCATGGCGCGGGCGACGACGGAGGCGCTGCTCGACTGGTTCGCCGCGCGGGGCGTGACCCGCGTGGACCTGCACGCGACCGAGGACGCCGAGCCCCTCTACCGCGGCCTCGGGTTCGCCGAGCACTCCCTCGCCCTGTCCCTCGACGTCTCCCGCCGGGCGGCGCTCAGCCCCGGGAGCCTCCCCGGCCAGGCTCCCGGCCCGGATCCCCGCCAGGACGGGGCCTGGCCCGTACGTGCATCCGCTCGCCCTGGCGGCCCAGCAGACTGAGGATCTCCACGGGCTCCCCGCCCGCGCTGCCGAACCAGTGCGGCAGCCGGGTGTCGAACTCGGCGGCCTCGCCCGGCCCCAGGGTCACGTCGTGGTCGCCGAGCACCAGACGCAGCCGGCCGGAGAGGACGTACAGCCACTCGTAGCCCTCGTGGACCCGCGGGTCCGGCCGGCACCGGTCCCCCGGGATGACGATCTTGAGGGCCTGGAGCGGGCCGGGCCGGCTGCTCAGCGGCACCACGGTCGTGCCGTTCACCTCCCGGGGCGTGAGGCGGACCCGCGGATCACCGGACTCCGGCGCACCCACCAGCTCGTCGAGCGGCACCTGGTGCGCCCGGGCGAGGGGCAGCAGGAGTTCGAGGCTCGGCCTGCGCTGCCCGGACTCCAGGCGGGACAGGGTGCTCTTGGAGATGCCGGTGGTCTCGGCCAGCGCGGCCAGGGTGACGCCCCGCCGGGTACGGAGGCGGCGGAGCCGGGGGCCGACCTCGGACAGGGTCTCGGCGATCTCGGGTGGGTGTGCCATGCGCCCAGTTCACCGCGCCGTCCCGGAAACGGCAACAAACGTTGCCGGTCCCGCACCGACGGGCGCAGGCTGCGGCCCATGACCACACACCACACCACGCACCAGGCCGGGCACCCCACCGCGCACCACGCGGGACCCGGCCCGGGACACCACTGCGGACACCGCACCGAGGACCTCGACTGGGCGGCCATCGGCGATCAGCTGGAGCGCTCGGCGCGGGTACGGACCCCCTTCCTGGAAGGGGCGGCCGACTGGCTGGCCGCCACCGCGGACGGCGAGGTCCGGCGCGTCCTCGACGTCGGCAGCGGGCCGGGCGTCGCCTCCCTCGTCCTCGCCCGCCGGTTCCCGCGGGCCGGCGTCGTCGCCGTCGACGCGGCGCCGGGGCTGCTCGCCCGGGCCGCCGGACTGGCCGCCGGCGAGGGCCTGGCCGGCCGGGTGACCACCCACCGCGCCGACCTGCCGGACGGGCTGGAGCCGCTCGGCGCGGCGGACCTGATCTGGGCCGGCCAGGTCGTCCACCACCTCGGCGACCAGACGGCCGCCCTGGCCGCGATCGGCCGCTCGCTGCGCCCCGGCGGGCTGCTGGCCGTCGTCGAGGGCGGCCTCGGCCCGCGCTTCCTGCCCCGGGACATCGGCATGGGCCGGCCGGGGCTCCAGGCCCGGCTGGAGGCGGGCATGGAGAACGTGTTCGCCGCGATGCGCGCCGGGCTGCCGGGCTCCGTCGCGGTGACGGAGGACTGGCCGGCCCTCTTCACCGCGGCCGGCCTCACCCCGGCCGGCAGCCGTACGTTCCTGGTGGACGCGCCCGCGCCGCTCGACGACCTCGGCCGCGGGTACGCGTACGACCGGCTGAACCGCGCGCGGGAGGGTCTCGCCGACGTGCTGCCGGCGGACGACCTGGAAGTCCTGGACCGGCTGCTGGACGAGGAGTCGGAGGCGGGTGTGCGGAAGCGCGCGGACGTGTTCTGCCTGGAGGCGCTGACGGTGCATGTGGGGCGGCGGGTCTGAGCGTCCGTAAGACGGGCGGGCGCGGCGGCGGGGGCCGTGGCCCTCGACGAGCTGGGCCCGAGGGCCGGTCCCGTCCGGGGAACCCCGCGGGGCGGCCCAGCGGTGGCCGGGAGCAGAGAGACGCGGGCCGTCTCAGTCCCCCGGCTCCGCCGGCAGGTCGACCACCGACAGCAGTTCCTCGTGCGTCACCCCGCCGGGAACCGGCAGCGGGGCCGGCGTCCGCAGTGGTGGCACCCAGCCGCCCTCCGCGTCCCAGCGGCGGACGATCTTCGCCGGGGCGCCCGCGACCACCGCGTGGTCGGGGACCTCGCCGCGGACGACCGACCCGGCCGCGACCACGACGTTCCGGCCGAGCCGGGCGCCCGGCAGGATCACCGCGCCGGTGCCCAGCCAGCTCCCGGAGCCGATGGTGACGGGCGCGCTGCGCGGCCACTGCCGGCCTATCGGCTGGTCGGGGTCGTCGTAGGAGTGGTTGTCGCTGGTGACGTAGACGTAGGGGCCGCAGAAGACGTCGTCGCCGAAGGTGACCGGCGCGGAGGTGACCACGTGGCTGCCCCGGCCGAGGACCACGCCGTTGCCGAGCCGCAGCACGGGGTCCGGGCCGAGGTCGAGGCCCGGCATCATGCCGGCGGTCAGGGTGACCTGTTCGCCGATGATGCAGTGGTCGCCCAGTTCGATCCACCGCTCGCCGAAGACCGTGCCCAGCGGGAAGGCGAGCCGGGTGCCGGTGCCGATCCTGCGGAAGCGGTACGGGCCGGGGCGGTCCGCGGTCACCGCGCCCGCCTGCTGGACCCACCGCCAGCCCCGGTGCACGGCCCGCGAGGCGGCGCGACGCCCCCAGGCCGCGAGGGCGGCGGAGGCGTCGCGGGGGAACGTGTTCTGGTCCTTGGGCACCCGCTCACGGTACTCAGCGGGTGCCCCGGCGGCCGGGGCGGGCGCTGTGATCTTCGCCCCACCCCGGCCGGCCGGTACGCGCTCAGTCGCGCAGCGCCCGGCCGGTCTCCTCCTCCAGCAGCGCGGCGTAGTCCCGGACCCAGCCCTCGACGGTGGCGTGGTCCCACAGGTCGGCCGCGTACTCCACGTAACCGGTGTACATGTCCCCGGCGGGGACGAGCCCGAGGCTGAGTTCCGTGCGGCTGGCGGCGGGGGCGAGGTCCTCCACGGACGCGGTCAGTCCCGGCAGCTCGATCTCCGCCTCCAGGGAGTTCTGGTAGGCGAAGCCGAGCGGCAGCGGGGCGGGCATCTCGACGCCCAGGCGTTCACGCAGGGCCGGAGCCAGGTCCCGGGGCGGCACCACGTGCTCGACCGCCCGGACGGACGCGCGGGCCACCTGGTCGACGAGGTCGCCGAAGGACGCGGCCTCGGCGGCGCGGACGCGCAGCACGAACGCCGCGGTCGTGCAGGACACCAGCTGCTCGAACTCCCGCCGGTCCCGGCCCGCGTAGGGCACGCTGAGCACGGCCTCGGGCTGCCCGGCCTTCCGGGAGAACAGCAGGCCGAGGGCGGCCGCGGTAACGGCGTACGGGGTCGTGCCGCGCCGCCTGGCGAGTGCCTCCACGGCTTCCCGCACCCTGGCCGGGACGGTGAACATGACGGCTCCGCCGTGCCCGCTGAGGGTGTCCGGGCGCGGCCGGTCCAGCGGCAGCGTGTGCCGGAAGACGGCGCCGTCCAGCTCCCGCGTCCAGTGCTCCAGCCTGGCCTCGGCGGACGTCGCGGGCGTGTGCTCCCGCTGCCACCGGGCGAAGGCGGAGGGCTGCGGCGGCGTCGGGAGGCCGTCGGGCGTGCCGGTGACGGCGGCCCGGTAGAGGGCGGCGATCTCCTTCAGCAGCAGGCTGACGGCCCATCCGTCGCACATGGAGTGGTGCAGCACGACCAGCAGCGCCCAGTCGGCGTCCCCGGTCCGCAGCAGGCGCAGGACCGGTGCGGTGGTGCCCCCCTCCAGGTCGAAGGGGGTGTTGGCGAGCTCGGTGGCGATGCGTACGGCCTCGTCGCCGCGCGCCTCCTCGACCGGGAGGTCCACCGGGCGGGCCGGGAGCACCTCCTGGTACCACTCGCCGTCCTCCTGGACGTAGCGGGTGCGCAGGGACTCGTGCCGTTCGACGAGCCGGGTGAGGGCGGTCCGCAGCGCGGCGGCGTCCAGCGTCCCGGACAGGGTGATCCGCAGGGCCACGTTGAACACCTGGGGCAGCGCGTGGGCGCGGTGCGCGGCGACGAAGCGGATCTGCTGGGAGGTGGCCGGTGCCCGGCCCTCCACGGCGTCGCCGCCCTCCGCACCGCCCGCCGCGCCGTCCGCTTCGGCGGTCAGCCGGTCCGTCATGGCCCGCAGGGTGGGCTCCTGGTAGAAGGCCACCATCGGATAGTCGGTGCCGAAGGCGTCCCGCACCCGGTTGATCAGCCGGATCGCGGTGATGGAGTGCCCGCCGAGGTCGAAGAACGACGCGTCGGGGTCGAGGGCCTCGGGGTCGGTGCCGAACTGATCGGCCCAGAGCTCGCGCAGCCGCCGTCCGATGCCCGGTGCGGCGGGCGGTGCGGCGGGCGGTGCGGCGGGAACGGCCTCGGCGGCCGCCCGGACGGTGGCCTCCTTGCCGGCGGTCGTCGCCTTGGTGACGAGCCGCGCCTGCGGCAGGGCGGCGCGGTCCAGCTTGCCGTTGCCGGTCAGGGGCAGGCCGGGGAGCACCGACCAGGCGCGCGGTACGAGGTATTCCGGCAGCCGGGTGGCCAGTTCGTCGGCCATGAGGTCGGCGAAGGCCTGCCGGTCGGCGGCGGTCTCCCCCACCGGGTCCGCCGGTACGGCGAAGGCGGCGAGGAAGGCCTCACCCCGGCCGTCGCGGCGGGCCAGGACGACCGCCTCGCGGACGCCGTCGAGGGCGTTGAGCGCGCGGGAGACCTCCTCGGGCTCGACCCGGAAGCCCCGGATCTTCACCTGGTCGTCGGTCCGGCCGTGGAAGCGCAGGCCGCCGTCCGGCGCCCAGCGCACCAGGTCGCCCGTGCGGTAGAGCCGGTCGTCCGGGCCGCCCTCGGGGTCCGGGAGGAAGCTCTCCGCGGTCTCGGCGGGCCTGCCGAGGTAGCCGCGGGCCACGCCGGGGCCGCCGACGTACAGCTCGCCCACGGTCGCGACGGGGACCGGTGCGCCGGAGGCGTCCAGCACCCGCAGCCGGACGTTGTCGACGGGCCGGCCGATGCCGATCTCCTCGTCGTCGGGGCCGGGGAGGACGGTTTCGACGGTGCACAGCACGGTGACCTCGGTGGGCCCGTACACGTTGACCGTCTCGTACGGCGCCTCGGGCCGGGGCCGGGTGCGCAGGACGTCACCGCCCGTCAGGAGGTGGCGCAGCGGCGGCTGGACGCCGGCCGGGAGCTCCAGCACGGCCTCGCCGAGCGCGGTCGGCAGGATGGAGAGGGTGACACCCTGTGCCGCGTACCAGCGGGCCAGGGCGAGCGGGTCCTTGCGTACGGACTCGTCGGCGACGGTGACGGAGGCGCCCGCGGTCAGGGCGGGCCAGACCTCCAGGACGGCGGCGTCGAAGCTCTGCCCGCACACGACCGCGAACCGGTCGTCCGGGGTGGTGCCGAACCGCCGGTGGTGCCAGTGGCAGAGGTCCACGACGGCGCTGTGGGGGACGGCGACGCCCTTGGGGCGGCCGGTGCTGCCGGAGGTGTGGACGACGTAGGCGAGGGACCCGGCGCCGGTGCCGGCCGGGGTGCCGGCGGAGCCCGCCGGGGTGTCGTCGGGAGTGTCCTCGGGGGTCACCACGGCCAGCCCGTCGGGCAGGTCGAGCTCCGCCGCCGCGGCCCGGGTGCTGATCAGGGTCCGGGCGCCGCACTCGGCGAGGACGGCCTCGGCGCGCGGGCGGCCGAGCGCCGGGTCCAGCGGGACGTAGGCGCGGCCGGACTTCAGGACGGCGAGCATGGCCACGACGAGGTCGGCCGAGCGCGGCAGCCACAGGGCGACGGTCCCGTCGGTGCCGGGGGCGCCGGACCGTTCCCGGATCACGGCGGCGAGCCGTTCGGCCCGTTCCTCCAGCTCGCGGTAGGTCAGCACGGTGGCGCCGGAGACCACGGCGGTGCGGTCCGGGGCGGCCGCCGCCTGCCGGGCGACGAGTTCGTGGAGGGTGGTGCCGGCCGGGTCCGCGGCCGGCGGGCGGACGGGGCCGCGCTGCCAGGCGGCGGGCACGGGGTCGCCGTCGGCCACCGGTGCGGCGAGCCGGGACAGCGGGGTCGTGGGGGCGTCGGCGGCGGCCTCCAGGATGTCCCGGAAGGTCGCGAAGAAGCGGTCGACGGTCTCCGGGTCGAACAGGTCGGTGTTGTACTCCAGGTGGCAGCGGATGCCCTGGGGCTGGTCGGTGAAGTAGACGGTGAGGTCCGTGAGGGCCTTGTCGGGTCCCGCGTCCAGCGGGGTGGCCGTGACGCCCGGCAGCTCGAAGCGGAACGGTTCGTCGCGCTGGAACTCGGCGAGGGTCTGGAAGACCGGGGTGCGGTCGGTCACCCGGCGCGGGGCGAGGGCGCGCACCACCGTCTCGAAGGGCACGGCGGCGTGGTCGTAGGCGTCCAGGGCGACGGTCCGCACGCGCTCCAGGAGGGTGCCGAACGCCGGGTCGCCGGAGAGGTCGAGGCGCAGGGCGAGGGTGTTGACGAAGAAGCCGAGCACGTCCTCGGCCCGCTCCGGCCGGTTCGACATCGGGGTGCCGATGACGAGGTCCTCCTGCCCGGTGACCCGGTGCAGCATGGCCGCGTAGCCGGTGAGCAGGGTCATGAACAGGGTGGCGCGGTGGCCCCGGGCCAGGTCGCGCAGGCGCGCGGACAGTCCGGGGTCGAGGGTGCGGAAGACGGCCCGTCCGTGGGAGGTCATCGCCGCGGGGCGCGGGCGGTCGGTGGGCAGCTCCAGGTCGGGCAGCCCGCCGCCGAGCGCGTCGAGCCAGTACGCGAGGTCGGGGCCGTGGCCGTCCCCGGCCGCCGCGTCCGCCGTGGCCTGGCCGTGCTGCTCACGGGCGTAGTCAGCGTAGGTCCAGGCCGGGGCGGGCAGGGCGGCGGGGGTGCCGTCCCGCCCGGCGCGGTAGAGGTCCGACAGGTCGCGGGCCAGGACCGTGGCCGAGGCCGCGTCGACGACGATGTGGTGCAGGGACAGGACCAGGACGTGCCGGTCCTCGCCCTCGCGCACCAGGCGGGTGACGAACAGCGGCCCCTCGGCGAGGTCGAAGAGGCGGGCGCTCTCGGCGTCCAGGACGGTTCGCAGGGCCTCGCCGGAGTCCGTGCCGTCGACGACCTCGAAGTCCGGTTCGCCCGGCGGCAGGACGAGCTGCCGGGGCTCGCCGCCGGTCTCCCGGAAGACGGTCCGCAGCCCCTCGTGCCGGGCGACGAGGCCGCGCAGGGCCGCGCGCAGGGCGGGCACGTCGAGCGGGCCGTCGAGGCGGACGGCCTTGGTCTCGTTGTAGGCGGTGCGGCCCGGGAGCATCCGCTCCAGGAACCAGATGCGCTCCTGGCCCGGGGAGAGCGGGGCGTCCTTCGCGGCCGGGGGCCGCTCCTCCTGGTGACGGCGGCGCAGCGCGTCGGCGTGCACGAGGCCGCTGCGCAGCGCGTCGGGGGTCACGCCGAAGTCGACGAGCGACACGATCTCGTCGGCGCCGGCCTCGGTGACGGCGTCGACGACGGCCGAGACGCTGTCCACCGAGCCGATGAGGGCGCGCTGGTCGCAGTAGCGGTCGTAGGCGCGGCGGAAGAGGGTGTCGAGGTCGTCCTCGCTGAGGGCGGCCAGGTCGACGTTGTGGCCGAGGCTGTTGGCGACGCCGCCGAAGAGGGACAGGGACGCCCGCATGTAGCGGGACAGCGGTTCGTAGGCCTCGGCGCGCGCGGTGTCGTGGTCGGCGGCGAGGTAGGTGTGCAGCAGGACGGCGACCCGGCCGGCGGCGGGGTCGAGGCCGTGGGCGGCGCGGGTGCGGCGGTAGAGCGCGACGTTGTCGCGGAGCTGTTCGACGCTCTGCGTCATCAGGTTGGTGACGATGCCGAGGCCGTGCCGGGCCGCGAGCTCGTACGACGCGGGGTTGCCGACGACCGCCGTGTACATCGGCGGGGTGTCCTGCACGGGCCGGGGGAACAGCTTGACGCCCGCCTCGCCGTCGCCGGTGGTACGGGTGAGGGCCTCGCCGTGCCAGAGCCGGCGGACGTCCTCCAGCTGCTCGTACATCAGCTCCCGGTGGCGCCCGAAGCGCTCGGGGAAGAAGACGAAGTCGTGCGCGTGCCAGCCGCTGGCCACGCCGATCCCGATGCGCCCGCCGGAGAGGTTGTCGACCATCGACCACTCCTCCGCGACGCGGACGGGGTCGTGGAGCGGCAGGACGACGGAGCCGGCGTTGAGCCGGATCCGCTCGGTCTCGCGGGACAGCGCGGCGGCGAGCACGGCGGGGTTGGGGAACAGCCCGCCGAAGGAGTGGAAGTGCCGCTCGGGCATCCACAGCGCGTGGAACCCGTGCCGGTCGGCGAAGCGGGCGGTCTCCATCAGGAGTTCGTACTTGCCCTGGCGGGGGGCGTCGTCGTCCTGGGGGTAGTCGCCGAAGAAGTAGATGCTGAAGTCGGTGACGCGACGGGCGGCCCGCGCCACCGGGGGGCCGGCGGGGGCCGGGACCACGGGCCGGGCGGCGGCCGCGTTGAGGGCCATGGAGGGGACGACGGCACTCACCGCAGGCGCGGCACTCACCGCAGGCGCGGCACTCACCGCAGGCGCGGCACTCACCGCAGGCGCGGCACTCACCGCAGGCGCGGCACTCACCGCAGGCGCGGCACTCACCGCAGGCGCGGCACTCACCGCAGGCGCGGCACTCACCGCAGGCGCGGCACTCACCGCAGGCGCGGCACTCACCGCAGGCGCGGCACTCACCGCAGGCGCGGCACTCACCGCAGGCGCGGCACTCACCGCAGGCGCGGCACTCACCGCAGGCGCGGCACTCACCGCAGGCGCGGCACTCACCGCAGGCGCGGCACTCACCGCAGGCGCGGCACTCACCGCAGGCGCGGCACTCACCGCAGGCGCGAGCGCCGCGGCTCGTGCCTGCGGGGCCGGCCCGGCCTCCGGGAGCGGTGCCGGGGACGGCCTCGGGGGGATCGCCGGGCCGCCCGGGAAGAAGCCCGCGCCGCGCAGCTCGCGCAGGGAGTCCTTGACCGCGTCCGCGATGAACTCGATGTCGCCGTCGGAGTGCGCGGTCGAGAGGAAGAAGTTGCGCCACTCCCAGACGTGCACGCCGCGCAGCATCAGGTGGTGGTAGAGCAGCTCCATGTCCGCGCGGTGGTCGAAGCGGAACTGCGAGCCGAAGTGGCTCATCCGCAGCGGGTACTCCTCGGCCTCGAAGAAGGCGTTGAGCGTGGCGGCCAGTTCGTCCGTACGGGCGTTGAGGCGCCGCTGGAGCGTGGGGCTGTGCTCCTTGAGGTGGGTCAGCACGGCCCGCGCCGCGACCATCGACACCGGGTGCTGGATGTACGTGCCGCCGAAGAAGGTCGTGTCGGCGGGCGGGTAGCTGTCGTCGCCGTACGACCAGTAGCCGCCGTCGACGCCGTCCATGATGTCCGCCCGGCCCGCGATGGCGCCGATCGGGAAGCCGCCGCCCAGCAGCTTGCCGTAGGTGGCGAGGTCGGGCGTCACGCCGTACAGCTCCTGGGCGCCGCGCGCGGCCGGCCGGAAGCCCGTCAGCATCTCGTCGAACATCAGGACGATGCCGTGGCGCCGTGTCAGCTCCCGCAGCGCGCGGACGAACGCGACCGGCTGGAGGGACGGGTGCCGGCTCTGCACGGGCTCGACGACGACCACGGCGATCTCACCGGCGAGCCGCTCGATCGTGTCCAGCGAGTCCTGGCTGCCGTAGTCGAGGACCAGCAGGTCGGCGACGGCGCTGTGCGGGATGCCGCTGGATACGGGCACGGTGGGCCGGCCCGCCCCGGCGCCCGACGCGCGCCCGAGGACGGTGTCGGCGTGGCCGTGGTACGCGCCGTTGAAGATGACCATCTTGTCGCGGCCGGTGGCGGCGCGGGCCAGCCGGATCGCGCCGGAGTTCGCCTCGGTGCCCGAGTTGGCGAAGGCCACCCGCTCCATGCCGGTCAGCCCGGCGAGCAGCTCGGCGGACTCGCCCGTCTCGATCGTGCGGGGGCCGAGCTGGACGCCGCGCGACAGGTGCTCGCGGACCGCCTCGCTCACGAAGGCCGGCTCGTGGCCGAAGAGGAGCACGCCGAAGCCCATGGTGATGTCGACGTACGCGTTGCCGTCGACGTCCTCCAGGCGCGAGCCGCCCGCCCGGCGGCCCGCGATGGGGTACAGCATCTCCTTGGTCCCGCTGCGGAAGCCCACGACGGCCCGGCTGTCGGCGAGCACCCGGCGGTAGCGCTGGGCGATGCTCTTGGACGTCGGGGACTTGGCCGTGTAGCGGCGGACGAGGTCGTCGAGGTGGTCCTGCTGGGACCTCGGCGAGGCGCCGCGGACCATGCCGGAGGAGCGCGCGACGCTCACCCGGGGGCCGTGCGAGCGCTGCGGCTGCGCCTCCTGGGAGGCGGCGGCTCCGGCACCGTCCGTGCTCTCCGGGGCCGCGGGGGCCGCCGGGTTCGCAGAGGTCTCCGGGGCGTCGGTGACCTCCGGCGTGCCCAGCTGGCGCGCGATGCGCCGCGAGAGCTCGGCCATGGCGGCCAAGTCCTGGTCGAGGGCCGCGGAGGCGGCGCTGAGCCCGGTCACCGGGCGGCCTTGCCGTTGCCGTTGCCGACGCCGTTGAGGCCGCCGCCGTGCCCGTTGACACCGTTGAGGCCGCTGAGCCCGGACGTCGCGGCCGCCGTCTGGAGGGCGAGCAGCTGCGACAGCTGGGACATCATCTGAAGCTGTATCTGCGATATCTGGTGCAGCTTGTGCGCGAGGTCCTCCAGCTCGCCCCGCGTGGCGTACTCGGGCACGGCGGCAGCCGCAGCGGCCGGGGCCGGCTCGGGCGCGGCGACGGGCTCCGGCGTCGGCACCGGCGGCTGCCGCAGGACCGGCCGGTCCACGGCCGGCGGTTCCGGAGCGGCGGGCTCCAGGGCCACCGGCGCCGGTGCCTCCGTCACGGCCGGCGCACCCTCCGGAGCCGCCGTCCGGCCGGCGATGAGCTCCGCGAGCTGCCGCGGCGTACCCGTCTCCTCGAACAGCTCCCGCATCGTCACCTTGACCCGGTGCTCCTGCTCCAGCTCCCGGAGCACGCTGATCATCTGGAGCGAGTCCGCGCCGAGGTCGAAGAAGGAGGTACCGCCGTGGATCGCGGCCGGGTCGTGGCCGAGATGCCGGGCGGTCGACTCGATGATGCTGCGGAGAACCCGTTCGACCGCTGCCTCGTGCTGTACCACTGTGGCTCCATCTGTCTCTGGTGTTCCGGTACGCGGGGCCGTCGGCTCCGGCCCCGTCCAGTAGTGCTGGTGCTGGAATCGATAGCCGGGCAGCGGGATCCTCCGGCCCCCGCTGCCCGCGACGAGCGGGCGCCAGTCGAGGTCCGCGCCCGCGCAGTGCAGCTCCGCGGCCGCCGACCACAGCGCCTCCGCCCCGGCGCCGCGGCGCAGCGTGGGCAGGGCCCGTACGCCGGGCAGGGCCCGCCGGGCCAGGCCGCTGAGCGTGGTGTGCGGCCCCGCCTCGACGACGGCGGCGAGGTCCCGCTCGCCGAGGGCGCGCAGCGCCAGGTCGAAGCGCACCGGCTCGCGCGTCTGGCGTACGCAGTAGTCGGCGTCCGGGGTCCAGCCGGGGGCGTGGACGTGCCCGTCGAGGCCGCTGACGAAGGGGACCGTCACGGGCCGGAAGGTCACACCGGCGAGCACCGCCCGGAAGGGCGCGAGGGCGGGGTCCGTCGTCGCGGTGTGGAAGGCGCGGTCCACCGGCAGCCGTTCGCCCCGGATCCCTCGCGCGTCGAGCAGGGCGAGGAGCTGCTCCACGGCGGTGGTGGGCCCGGCGAGCACCTGGCCGCGCTCGCCGTTGGTGACGGCGTGCTCCAGGCCGGGCACCTCGGCGGCCAGCCCGGCCGCCGCGGCGCGGTCGAGGGGCACGGCGACCATCCCGCCCGGTGCGCAGAGGCGCCGCATCAGCCGGCCGCGCTCCGCGGTGAGGCGGAGGCCGTCCTTCATCGAGAGGGCGCCCGCCGCGTGCAGGGCGGCGTACTCGCCGACGCTGTGGCCGGTGACGGCGTCCGGGGCGAGGCCGGCGGCGCGCCACAGCCGGACCGTCGCGGCCTGGAGCGCGAACAGCGCGGGCTGCGCGGTGTCGGTGGGCCACACCCCGTCCCCGGGCGGGGTGCCGGTGCCGAGCAGCCCTTCGAGGAGCGAGGTGCCGTAGAGGTCGCCGTGGAGGCGCTCGCAGGTGTCGAGGACCTCGCGCACGGCGGGGAACCGCTCGTACAGCGCCGTCGCCATGCCGGGGTACGGGCTGGCCTGCCCGGTGAACATCAGGCCGACGCGGGCGGCGCCCTCGCGGGGTGCCGTGCCGGTGGCGGCCGGGGCGGTGGCCGGGTCGGTGAGCCAGGCGTCGAGGGCGTCGGCGAGCGCGGCGGTGGTGGTGCCCCGGACGGCGATCCGGTGCCGGCCGTGGACGCGGCCGAGCGCGGTGGTGGTGACGAGGTCGGCGAGGTCGGTGCCGGGGTTCCGCCGCACGTGGTCGCGCAGGGCGCGGGCGCCGTCCGCGAGGGCCCGCTCGTCGCTGCCGGAGAGGAGCGCCACGCCGGGCGGCCGGGCGCGGCCGGTCCGGGGCGCGGGTTCCGGCGCCTGTTCGAGGACGAGGTGGACGTTGGTGCCGCCGACGCCGAGGGAGGTGAGGCCGGCCCGGCGCGGGGTGTCGCCCCGCGGCCAGGGGGTGGCGGCGCGGGGGATGTGGAAGGGGCTCCCGGCCAGGTCCAGCAGGGGGTTGGGGGTGCTGAAGTTCGCCATCGGCGGGATGACGCCGTGCTGGAGGACCAGCAGCGTCTTGACGAGGCCGGCCAGTCCGGAGGCGACGTCGAGGTGGCCGATGTTGGCCTTGGTGGAGCCGAGCGCGCAGTAGCCGGTCCGCGCGGTGTCCTCGCGGAACGCGGCGGTGGCGGCGTCGAATTCGATGGGGTCGCCCTTGAGGGTGCCGGTCCCGTGGGTCTCCAGATAGCCGATGGTGTCCGCGCCGACGCCGGCCCGGTCCAGGGCCCGGCGGATCGCGGCCCGCTGGCCCTCGGCGCTGGGCGCCGCGTACGCCTTCTTGCCCGCGCCGTCGTTGGTGACGCCCCAGCCGCGGATCACGCCGTGGACGGTGTCGCCGTCGGCGACCGCCCGCTCCAGGCGCTTCAGGACGACGGCCACGACGCCGGTGCCGCCGACGGTGCCGTCCGCGGCCGCGTCGAAGGCCCGCAGCCGGCCGCTCCTGGAGAGGATGGAGCCCTTGACGTAGCGGTAGCCGAGCACCTGCGGCACGTGGACGGCGGTGGCGCCGGCGAGGGCGACGTCGCAGTCGCCGAGGAGCAGCGCCTGGGCGGCCTGCTGCACGGCGACCAGCGAACCGGAGCAGCCGGTCTGGACGCTGACGGAGGGGCCGGTGAGGCCCAGGCGGTAGGAGACGCGGGTGGCGGTGAAGTCGGTGTAGTTGCCGACCATGATCTGCATCCGGGAGAGCCAGTCGTCCTCGGTGGCGCCGGTGAGGACGTTGTTGAGCAGGTAGTTCTCCATGGAGTACAGGTGGTAGCCGGTGGTCGCGTAGACACCGATGCGGGTGCCGTCGCGCTCTCCGGGGTAGCCGGCGTTCTCCAGCGCGTGCTGGGCGCACTCCAGGAACATCCGGTGCTGCGGGTCGGTAAGCCGGGCCTCGCGGGCGCTCATGCCGAAGTGCGGGGCGTCGAAGCCGGAGACGTCGTCCAGGATCCCGGCGGCGCCGACGAAGTCGGGGGCGCGGTATTTCTCCGCGGGGATGCCCGCGGCGGCCAGCTCCTCCTCGGTGAAGCGGGTGACGCAGTCGGTGCCGTCGCGGATGACGCGCCAGAACGCCTCGGGGGTGTCGGATCCGCCGGGGAGGCGGAAGGCCATGCCGATGACGGCCATGGCCGGGTCGCCGGCCCGGGGAGTGGTCGTGCTCATGCGCTGTGTCCTTCCGCGGTGGGCAGGTCCCGGCCGGCCGCCGCCTCCCGTGCGCCGCCGCCTTCCTTCTCGCGCCGCGCGAGGGCGGGCCCGCGCCGGAACAGCACGGCGAGGAGGACGAGGCACAGGGCGATGGCGCAGCCGTGGAAGACGGATACCACCGGCAGGGGGGCGAAGTGGTCGAGGAGGGCGGCGCTGACGATCATGCCGAGGCCGAAGCCGGTGTTCTCGGCGGAGGCGGAGAGTCCGAACAGCCGGCCGCGCTGCGCGTCGGGGGCGGCCTGGAGCCGGGTCACGTACACGATCTCGGTGAAGCCGTCGGCCGCCCCGGCGACCAGCGCGGCGGCGATGGCGGGCACGGTGGGCAGCCCGCAGAAGACGAGGATGAAGCCCGCCGACATCACACAGGAGCCGACGGCGAAGGCGCGCTCCCCCGGTGAGCGGCGGCCCTTGGTCAGGAAGCGACCGCACAGCTGCTGGGCGACGATGTTGCCGAGCGCCCAGGTGGCCCAGAACTGGCTGACGAACGTGGCGGGGTGGCCGGGGTTCAGGCTGTCCGAGTAGATGGGCAGGGCGACGTTGTGGGACGAGGAACCCAGTCCGTCGACGGCCCGGACGGCGATCATCACCGCCAGCAGCGGTGCCGTCCGCAGCAGGAAGCGGACGCCCCACTCCGCGGCGGCCGGGTCCGGCTTTCCCGGAGCGTCCGGCTCCGCCGCGGCGCGGGTGCGGATCGGCAGCAGGAAGAGGACCGTCGCGGAGACGACGAAGGTGGCGGCGTCGAGCGCGAAGGCGTAGTGGTAGCCGAGCCCGGCGACCACCACACCGGAGGACGCGAATCCGGCGATCATGGCGAGCGAACGGCCGGTGACCAGCAGGCCGTTCGCCCGGGTGCGCAGGCCGGGGCCGACGATCTCCGGGACGCTGCTGCGGAGCGCCACCTGGGACAGGGTCGAGCAGGCGCCCGTCACCACGGCCAGCGCGAAGAGCAGCGGGACCCGCCCGGCGTCGGGGGACAGCAGCAGGAGCACCAGCGCGGTGGCCTGGGTGAGGTCGGCGCCGACCATCAGGCGCTTGCGGTCGTGGCGGGAGACCAGGCGCCCGGCCACGAAGCCCGCCAGCACGTTCGTCACCAGGCGTACGGCCATGAAGAGGCCGGCGACGAGCGCGCTGCCCGACACGTGGTAGACGAAGACGTTCAGCGCCACCATGTTCAGATAGCTGCCGTATGCCGAGATCCCGTTCCCGATCACGAGCAGCCGGAAGTGCCCCACGCGCGTCCCCCTCCAGTCGGCCTCCGATGGGCGCCGCGGTCGGCGGAGGCCGCGTCCACAGTCGCCCGGTTCGAAGCGTGTCTGGAGCCACGCGAGTTGGGGACTTGACATCCTCCCTTCGGCCTATCTCACGGGAGTTGGCATGCGAGAAGTGGGCGGCGCCACTTTTTGCTTGCTTTTCACCGGTCTCGTGATTAGATCGTTGTGTGTCACAAGGGGATTGCGCTGTGCACACGGCCGGGCCGGGCCACAAGCCGGGCGGGCCGCCCGGCACGGCGCGCCGGCTCCACCGCCATACCCATGGAGAGAGATGATGCCCGGCCACACCGCGCAGAGCGGGCCGCCCAGCCTGTCACCCCGCGAGCGCGAGGTGCTGGCGCACATCGGCGCCGGTCTGACCTACCACCAGATCGCGAGGCGGCTCGGCATCAGCGTGCACACCGTGGGCACGTACACCCGCCGCATCCGCGCCAAGCGCTCCGCGCCGACCCTCGCCGACCTGGTCCGGCTGAGCATCACCCAGGCGAACGGCTGAGCCGGGAGTCCCCTCCCCCGCGTACGGAAAAGGCCCCCGGGTCTCCCACGTGGGAGACCCGGGGGCCCGCTCGGCGGACGGCCGTGCCCCGCCTCACTCGGCGGCGGCGACCGCCTCGGTCCCGGCCGGGCTCGGGGCGACCGCGGCCTCGGCCTCGGCGGCCCGGGCGGCCTTCTTGGCCTTGATCCGCATGACGACGAACGAGCCGAGGCCGAACAGCACGGCGGCGACCAGGCCGAGCCAGGAGAACTTCTTCAGCCACTCCTCGGCGACCTTGCCGACGCTGTAGATCACCGCGACGGTGCCGCCGGCCCAGACGATGCCGCCGAGGACGTTGGCGATGAGGAACTTCCAGTACGGCATCTTCAGCACACCGGCCAGCGGGCCGGCGAAGATCCGCAGCAGGGCGATGAAGCGGCCGACGAAGACCGCCCACATGCCCCACTTCTGGAAGGAGCGCTCGGCGGTGGCGACGTGGTGCGGGCCGAAGTGCTTGGGGAACTTCCGGCCGAGCCACTCCAGCAGCGGCTTGCCGCCCTTGCGGCCGATCAGATAGCCGATCGAGTCACCGATGATCGCGCCGGCGATGGCGCAGCCGCCGAGCACGTAGGGGTTGATGTGGTCCTGCGTGGCGGCCAGCAGCGTGGCGCTGACGAGGACGATCTCACCGGGGAGCGGGATGCCCAGGCTCTCCAGCCCGATGACCCCGCCCACCAGGAGGTAGACGGCGACCGCCGGTACTGTCTCTAGCCATTCCTGGATGTGCAACGCCGGTTCCTCCCGATTGACGACCTCTGCCCGGCGCGCGCCCGTCGGGGACGCACGCCGGGAAGCCTACTGGAGGGGAGGACTCCCTCAGTGGGGCGTGGGTTGCGACCGTGGTGGCGACGGTTCGGTCACAAGTCGGTACGGTGACCTTGCGGACGGAACCGGACACTCACCGTGACCACACCCAGGTGGCTCACTCGCCGGCCGGGGGTTCGGTGGTGGCGGGAGTGTCCTCGGCGGAGGGGAGGTCCGGGGGCGCCTCGGCGGTCGTGCCGTTCCGCTCGATCTTCCAGTAGCCGTTACTGATCGGATTGCCCGGCTTCCACCGGAAGATGTACGCGCGGTCACCGTCGTAGTCGTAGGCCGGTGCGTAGAGGTAGCCCCCGTACTGCGTGTTGCTCATGCTGATCCGGTCGTTGTGGGCGAGGACACCCTTGCCGCCCCGCGTGACGTCGACCCCGGCACTCACCGTGCCCGCGACATTGAGCGAACCGGTGACGCTCCCGTTGACCTGCATGTCCTTGCCGACGACCAGCTTGGCCGGCGTATAGATCGTGACGTTGTGATAGAAGACGGACTCACCGGCGGTGCTCGTCTTGAACGTCTTGTTGACCTGCACGTCCCCGTCCGCCGTCAGCTTCCCGGTGATCCCGGCCGTACCGCCGACCGAGGCGTTGCCGTCGACGCGCAGTTCGCCGGTCGCGGTCAGCTTCTTGCCGTTCAGGACGGAGACGGGGTGGTTGAACTTCGTCTCCGCCGCGCTGCCCGTCGTCAGGCTGCCGTTCGCCTGGAGGGCCCCGCTCACCGTCAGCGCGTCCAGCGTCTGGTCCGTGACGCACACGGTCAGGTGGTCCCAGCGCACCACGAAGCCGCCGTCCGGGGTGGGCGTGACCGTCTTGAGGGCGAACGCCGTGTCGCGCCGCACGGTGTCGGCCGGGACGTCGTACTTGCTGCCGCCCGCGATCCCGGCGTCGGTGACCCGCCGGCCGTCCATGTACAGCTCGTGGCTGTCGCCCCGCACGTGGTGCCATTCCAGGCGGACCGGCGCGTTCGCGGCGACACGGGTGGCCGGCGGGCCGCCCTGGCCGGTGAGGGCGACAAGGGCGCGGCCGATGCCGGGGGCCGGGTCGGCACCGCTGCGGAAGGGGAACTTCGCGACCTCCAGGGTCGTGGTGAGGGGCGTGCCGGGGATCGGCCCCTCCTCCGCCGCCCACTCCTCGATCCCGATCCGGGCGACGCCCGCCTTGTCGCTGACCATGATCCGGCGGAGGGTGAGGTACAGCCCGTCGACGGTGACCTCGCTCTCCCCGCCCTGCGGCGCGATGCTGAACCGTACCTTCGACGAGCTCTCCGCGCCCGCCGCCGGGAACACCGCGGTCTCCGCCGTCGGCACCGCGAGCAGGACGTCCGACTGGACGTCGACGACGGTCCAGCCCGAGTCGGGCTCGACGTAGGCGGAGATGCCCTCGCCGGTGAGCGCCAGGTCCTGGGCGAGGGTGCCGACGGGGAGCACGATGGCGATCTTGCTGCACCGTACGGGGGTGGTGCCGCTGTTGGAGATGACCAGGTCGATGTCGGCGTAGGAGTTCTCGTCCTCGTTGCCCGGCTTGACGTTCGGCGGGCTGGCGGTGAGCGGGTTGGGGACGGTCGTCAGGGCGTAGCTGAGCAGGGTGGCCCGGTCCGCTCGGGGCGCGTCGGTCATCGGCGGTCTCCTTGGGTCTCGGCGGCGGTCTCGGCGGTCTCGTCGGCGGGGGTGGGGCGCAGGGTGAGGCGGCCGGTGCGCAGGGCGGGGACGGGGTGCGGGTGGTGGGCCTCGCCGTCGGTGGCGTGGGTGCCGGCCTCGGTCCACTGATCGCCGGTGGCGCTCTCCACCCAGGTCCAGGTGCCGTGCCGGTCGGAGGGGCGGGGCAGCAGGAGCGCGGGCGGGTGGACGGTGCGGCCGCCGTTGCCCGCGGGGTCCGGCTCGGGCACGTACGGGGTGGTGGGCAGCGGGCCCAGCCGGAAGGACACCGGGAGCTCGGCGAGGGGAGGCTCGACGAGCCGGGCGGGCAGCCGCACCTCCGCCGTGGGGAGGATGTCGGTGGTGGCGTGCACGGTGCCGCGCGGGTCCGCGAGCAGGGTGAGGAAGGCCGCGTCGCGGTTCTCGGGGTCGCTGCCGGGCGGCCGGGCGGGCAGCGTGAGGGAGGCGCCGGTGCCGATGGGGGCGAAGTAGTCGCGGGCCTCGCCGGGGAGCTCGGGGGTGTCGAGCACGGTGTGCAGCAGCCTGTAGTCGGTGGCGCGGTGGTCGCCGTGGAAGTAGCCGACGAGGCCGTCCGCGAGCTCGTTGCGCTCGCCGAGCCGGACCGGCCAGCGGTAGGAGGGGTAGCCGGGCGGGGTCCCCTCGCGCAGGTTCCGCCAGGACGGGTCGGTGTACGGCGGGCCGTCCAGGTCGATGCCGAGGCGGACGCGCAGGAGTGCGAGCGGGCGGCCGAGCAGCACGCTCGGGGTGTGCGGCGGCGGGGCGTCGCCGACGGGCGCGGTGGTGGACAGGGTGCGGTCGATGACCGTGAGGAGGGCACGCAGGGCGGCCGGTCCACGGTCGGCGGCGGTCAGGGCCACCAGGAAGTCGTGCAGGTGCGGGTACGGGTCGCGCAGTTCGCCGATCGTGCGGTAACGGGAGTGCGGCAGCGGGTGCCAGGTGGCCCGGGTGACGCCGTCGGGCGGGAGGGTGGTGCGCAGCTCGCCGAGCGGGGCACCATCGGGCGCGTAGGCGTACAGCGCCCGGTCCAGGTACCCGGGGACGAGCCAGGCCGCGACGGCGGTGGTGTCCGGGTCGCTCGACGTGGTGAGCGGGTTGAGGTCGTCGAGGGCGTCGAGCAGCGTGAACCCGGCGCGGGCCGGCTGGAGCAGGCGCGGCGTGAGCTGGGTGAAGCGGTACCAGGTGGGCGGGTTGATGGTGTGGTGGCCCTGGGCGGGCGCGGCCGGGTTCCTGAGCGAGGGGGTGAGCTCGGCGGGGAGCTCAGGGGCGAAGCGGCGGGCGGGGACGCCGACGCCGATGACGTCGCCGGGTTCGTTGCCGGCCGCGAAGAGCAGGGCGCGCGGGTCGGGGAAGATCGCCGGCAGGGTGTGCCCGAAGCGGTCGATCACGGCGAGCCGCTCGAAGGCGAACTGCCCGGCGCGCAGCTGCTGGTAGAGGGAGGCGTTCCAGCCGGTGAAGGGGCGCGGCCGGGCGCCGGGGTCCGGCGGCAGGGTGCGGGCGGCCGCCTCGGTGAGCGCGGTGCGCAGGTCGGGCGAGAGCCGCGAGTGCGGGTTGAGCGAGGCCGGGGTGTGGCCGCGCGCCGTGAGCTGCTCGGTGAAGCCGACGAGCGGCTGGGCGAACAGGCCGGCGTCGTCGGCCTGCCGGGCCAGGGCGCGCAGGGCGCCGGCGGCCGGTCCCGGGTGGGTCCGGGCGTACTGGCGCAGCGCGGCGGCCATGGTCTTCCCGGGGGTGGGCGTGAGGAACTGGCGGCCGCGGAGGCTGACGGGGACCGGGTGGGCGCCGGTGCCGAGCCAGCGGTAGGAGCTCCCGTCGAAGCTCCAGTTGGCGCGCCCGGCGCCGCCGTCCCCCGGGTCGCCCTGCCACTCGATGGGGAAGTAGTCGACCTTCCACTCGAAGAACAGCGGTGACCAGGGCTGGCGCCAGGCGGCGGTGTACGCGCCCGGGGTGCCGACCGCGTTCTCCTCCGGGGCGCGCATGGCCTCGGCGAGCGCGGTGACGTCGCCCTGGTGGCCGGCGGCCCGGGCGAGGGCGCGGGCGTTGGAGGGGGCGAGGTGGAGGAGCTCCCGCAGCAAGGCGGCGAGCACCCCGGCCAGGCCGTCGGGCGCGGGCAGGTGGGGTGGCGCGGGGGTGTCCGCCTGGCTCGCGGTGACGGTGGTACCGGCGACCCGTACGCCGGTGACGAGCGCGGCCGGCCAGCGGCAGGCGAGCGGCGGGTCCTCGTCCTCCTCCTCTTCGCCGTACGTGCCCTCGGGCACCGTGTAGAGGTCGGTGGTGGCGGGCTGTTCGGGGTCGGGCGGCAGGGGCCGGTCCTTGGTGCCGCGGATCACGACGACGGGGTCGTTGGGGAGCTGGAAGCCGGGCAGGACGTCCCGTTTGAGGACGACCTCGCCGACGGGCAGCCCGTGGGTGTCCTGGTAGGCGCGGATGGCGTCGTCGAGGTCGCCGGGGGATGCGGCCCAGGGGATCGCGGCGCGCAGCGTGGCGACAGTGTCGCGCCTGGCCCGGGCCTCCTCGGTCGCGGTCCGCACCAGCGCGTCGAGCCGTTCGCGGTAGGCGCCGGCGGGTTCGCCGGGGGCCTCGGGGACCTTGGGCAGGTTGGCGGCCCACCACAGGTCGTAGAGCCTGCGCTGGGCGGCGATCAGGTCCTGGACGGCGGCGTCGTGGGCGGCCTGTGCTTTGTTGAGCCCGGCCAGGGCCTCGGCGTACGCGGTCCGGGCGGTACGGGTCCGGCGCCGCGCGCCCCGGGCGGGGGCCTCGGGCGGGACGTCCTCCAGAACCCAGGTGTAGCCCGCGTGCGTGGGGGTGAACCAGGAGGCGTGGAGGGCGCGTTCGGCCCGGAACTGCCCGTCGGGTTCGTCGAGCAGGTCGAGCACGCCGGAGTGGGCGGCCGAGAGGAGCGCGGCGAGCTCGGGCGGGGCGCCGGCCCGGCGGCCGGCGTGCTCCTCGATGGCCTTCGTGGCGTGCTCGGTGTTGTTGCCGACGCCGATGGTGACGTAGTCGGGCCGGTCGGAGGCGGGCATCGGGCTGCCCCGGCGCTGCCAGGCGACGTCGAGGACGGTGCCGTGGCAGACCGTGCGGGCGGCGTCCGGGGCCGTGCCGCCGGCGGTCCAGCGGAGGGCGGCCATCCGCGCGGCGAGGTCGCCGGCCAGCGGGTCCTCCGCGGGGTCGCCGTACCAGCCGGCGACGAGGTAGTTGAGCTGCCAGGCGGCCTCCGGGTCGAGGTCGTCGGTGCGGTCGTGCACGGAGAACACGTCGGTGTTGTACGGCTGGTAGGCCGCGAACGTGGGCAGGCCGGGGCCGACGGCGGTGAGGAACAGCCCGCCGGGGGTGCCGGGTTCGCTCCACTCCCCCGAGGCCAGGTCGACGCGGCGCCCGATGCGGGTGAGGCGCCCGTCGCGGTCCATGTAGGGGCTGGTGCCGAGGGCCGCGTCGAGGTGGTCGCTCTCGACGATCCAGCCGGTGTCGGTGCGCTCGCCGGACCCCGTGGCGACGGCCTGGCGGACGACCAGCCACCGGTTGGGGACGAGCGGGAAGACGGGGACGCCGTCGCCGTCCGTGTCGGTGCCGTGCGTGAGGGCCTCGGGCAACTGCCAGTGCAGGTAGACGCCTTCGCGATCGGGGTCGGAGTTGAAGGCGGTGTCCGTGTTGGAGAACGCCGGCGGTTCGGGCGACAGGTTCAGCCGGGTGAGGGCGTAGTTGGCCTGCCAGCGCTGGAAGACCTCCGCCAGGCGGACCCGTTCGTTGACGGTCAGCGCCTCGATCTGCATGGGGACGACGAGCGGCTGCTGTGCGGCGGCCGCTTCCGGGGTGTCCGTCACTGCGCCTTCCTGCCCTTCCTGTGGAGGGTGTGCGGTCATCGGGCCGGCTCGCGGGTGATGAGCTGGCGGAGGGGCGCGTTGACGAGCTGGGTGGCGAGCCCGGCGGGGCCGAAGTCCGCGGCGGCCTGCTGGCCGAGGGCGGTCAGCCGGGCGCCGAGCGCGCGCAGCAGGCCGGCCTCGGCGGAGGGGCGCAGGTCGAGGACGGCGGGGCGGCCGGCCGGGTCCGGGCGCAGGTGGGCGTCGAGCCCGTCGGGGCCCGGGGGGTTCGGGAACGCCTCGTTGGTGATCTCCTGGGCGACGGGGGCGTCGACATTCCGCAGGTTGATCGTGCGGCGGCCTTGCAGGTCGGTGTCGATGCCGAAGGAGAGTCCCTCCGGCGGCTCGGCCAGCTCGATCTCGTCGGGCACCTGCTCGAAGAGGACGAGGAGGACGTCGGGGCCGAGGGTGTCCTGGCGCAGCACGGCGAGGGGCTGCCGGGTCTCGCCGTGGCCCCGGTAGGGGCGGACGAGCAGGCCGGGGCACTCGCGGACGAGCGCGGAGCGGATGAGGACACCGGCGCGGGGGGTGACGGCCTCGTCGCCGCGCGCCCAGGGTGCGGCGATGCGGGCGACGGCGGCGTCGAGTTCCCCGGTGATGGCGATGCCGGCGGCGCCTGAGACGAGGGCGGTGAGCCAGCCGGGGTCGACGTAGAACACGCGCAGGGACTCGGCGGGCAGGGCGCTCTCGTCGGGGACGAGCGCGGGAAAGGGGAGGTTGTGCAGCAGGCGCAGCTTCCGGAGCCAGGCGGTGACCGGTTCGGCGTCCTCGGCGAGGTGGGCGGCGAGGGCGGTGCGCAGCGCGGTGGGCGGGTCCGCGAGGAGGGCGGCGGTACGGGCGGCCCGGCCCGCGCCCCGGTGTCCGGCCGCGGGGGCGTGCCGGGCGGGGTCCGGCGGTGGCGGGAGGGGCCGGGCGACGGCGGGGTGGGTGGCCGCGCGCAGGAGGCGGGCGGCGGTGCCGTCGGCGGCGAGCTCCTCCAGCAGGCCGCCGAAGGGGCGCGGGCCCAGGGCCCGGGCGTGGAAGGCGGCGGCGTCGCGCGACGAGGCCGGGGTGCCGAGGCCGGGCGCGGCGAGGCGCTGGGCCATGGCGGCCGCGCGGGCGCGGGCCTTGGCGTGCCAGGCGGACAGGCTCGCGGCGAAGTCGGCGTCGGCGAGCGCGAGGGCCCGGCCGAGCGTCCAGGCGGCGCCCCAGCCCGCGTCGAAGAGGCCCCAGGCCCGCTCGTAGACCATGAGCCGGGCGGCGCTGGTCCAGCCGGGTTCCGGGGTGTCGGGGAGCTTCTGGGCGGGTTCGGCGGTGAGCGGGCCCCGGTACCAGGCGTAGGTGTCCTCTCCGGTCTCCAGCCGGTAGGGCAGCGGCACCCGGCCGGACGCCAGGCGGGCGAGGGCGGTCTCACGGGCCGCGGAGCCGTCGCCGGCCGGGGGCGGGGGCAGGCGCAGCAGCAGGTCGCGTTCCTTCTCGGTGGAGTCGAAGAGGAAGTGGCGCACCCGGCCGGCGAATCCACCGCCTTCGGCCGGGTCGCTGGTGAAGGACCAGCTGTGGAGCGCGGCCAGCCGGACGGTGACGTCGTGGGTGAGCCGGCCCGCGTCGGCGTCGGCGAGGATCGACCGGCAGCCCTCCAGGGCGACGAGGTGGGCGGCGTACCGCGCCTGGACGGTCCGGTCGGGCAGCCGGGAGGAGACGACGACGGCGTACGCGCCCTCGGCGAGCTGCTCGCCGCGCAGGCCGGGGTCGGTGGTGACGTCGCGGACGTGCAGGAGGTGCCGGAGCTCGTCGGTGCGGGGCACGACGGTGGCGAAGACGTCGCCGGGGATGTCGACGGTGCGGCACGCCGCGGTGGGGTCGCCCTCGATCTGCGAGGGGGCGATGCGGGGGTGCCGTACGCCCTCGGCGTCGGTGAGCAGTTCCTCGGCGGTCCGGGTCACGGTCACGGCGTCGGACCGCGGGTCGGCGGGGAGCTCGCCCTCGGCGAACACCAGCAGGGCGAGCCAGGGTTCGGCGGGTGCGGCCTCCTTGCGGCCGGGTTCGTCCAGGCGCCGCATCCAGGGCAGCAGCGGGTTGGCCAGGGTGAGGTGGGCGAGGGTCCCGGAGTGGTCGGCGTGGGTGCCGGGTGCCGGGTTGACGGCGTGCACCTGGTCGTCGGCGAGGGCGAACTGCGGCGCGCGGACCTCGAAGGTCTCCTCGACGGGCACGAGGTAGTTACCGGTGTCCACGCCGGGCAGGGTCTGCTCGGCGCGGACGCGGTACAGGCCGGCGTCGACGGCCGGTTCGCGGTTGTCCCGGAAGTGCAGGACGAAGCCGGGGTCGGTGACCTGGACGGGGGCGTCGAGCTGGTCCGTCATCGTGCGGCCCCTTCCGAGGCGGTGACGTCGAAGGTGGTGAACAGGGCGGCGGAGGCGACGGTGCCGGGCGGCAGCTGCCAGCGCCCGGTGACGGCCGGTCCGCCGGCGCCCATGTCGACGACGGCGACGGTCGCGTCGTCGCAGGCGATGAAGGCCCGGCCGGCGTCGGGGGTGAAGGTGAGGGACAGCGGCGCGGCGCCGAGCGGGAGTTCGGCGAGCAGCTCGCCGCCGGCCACGACGGACACGGCGGCCGCGTGCCGCACCCAGGCCCGGTCGCGCGGGTCCAGGACGAGGGCCAGCGGGTCGGCGCCCAGGGCGACCTCGGTCTCCTTGACGGTGACGGGCGGGGAGGCCTGCCGCTCGTAGAAGGTGACGACGTGGCCGGTGCCGCCCGTCCTGCGGAGGACGACGGCGCGCCGGGCCGAGGTGGTCAGCATGGCCAGGGCCGTGCCGGGGGTGGTGAAGTTGTACGGCGTGTAGGTGGCGCCGCTCGTCGGCACCGGCATCACCTGCACCTGGCCGTTGCTGCCGGCGGCGGCTCCGTAGACGTACACCCGGCCCGTCTCCCCCGGGGTGACGAACGTGGGCGTCGCGGGTCCCCAGACCTTGCCGCGGAGTTCGCCGGCCGAGGTGTCGTAGGTGACGGTGGTGCTGGCGTCGTTGGCGTTGACGTATAGGCGTCCCGCCTCGGCGTCGACGGCGATGCCACCGAAGTTGCGCACGTCCTGGTGGTCGACGTGGGTGTGCACCGGTGCGGCGTCCCCGGTGAGGTCGACGGAGGCGGCCGCCCAGGGCGCCGGGCAGGCGACGACCGCCCGGGTGGCGTCGCGCCGGACCGCGAGGACGGTGGGCGCGCCGCCGAGGGTGATGCCCGTGCGCGGGGGCCTCGGCCGCTGGGCGACGGTGTCGATGACGGCGATCTCCCGCCCGTCGGGCCCGGTCGCGTAGAGGCTCGCGCCGTCCGCGGAGGTGACGGCGAGGTACGGGCCGGGGCGGCCGACCGGGACCCGGCCGATGACAGCCGTGGTGAGCGGGTCGACGGTGAGGATCTGCCCGGTGGTGTCGTCGAGGACGAGGAGGACGGGGTCGGGGTGCGGCGGCGCCGGGTCCTCGGTGAGCAGCAGCGGGTCGGCGTCGAGGCCGAGGGTGCGGGCCCCGTCGGCGTAGGCGCTCACGGTGCCGTTGGGGAGCGGGCTTCCGGGCAGCAGACCGGCGAGGGCGCTGTGCATCCGGGTGCGGGCGGTGCCGGCGGAGAGCGTGGCGAGCTCGTCCGCGAGCACGCCGACGCCCACGCCGAGGGGCTCGGCCAGGTGCACCGGGGGACCGCCGGGCACGGCGCCGGAGTCGAGGGGGAGCGTCGCGTCGGGGCTGAGCTTCTCCTGGGCGAGGTCGCGTTCGGCGATCGGGCCGAGGTCCTGGCCGACGGTCTTGGGACCGGGCACGGTGACGCGCAGGCCGGTGATGTGGTCGAGCAGGGGTTCCTGGCCGAGCGCGTTCTTCTGGGGGACGTCCGGGTCGCCCCAGAGGGCGAACGGCACGTTCCCGCTCTGGGTCTCGACGCGCCAGAGCTCCTCGCCGGGTACGGCGCGCCAGCTCGCGGTCTGCCCGCGGCGGGTGTCGCTGAAGGCGACGGTGACGTGCAGGAGGCCGTCGATGTCCTTCTTGCCCATGGGGCGGATGTCGACGGTTTCCTGTCCGAGCGGGTCGCGTTCGTTGAACCGCGCCCGCGCGGTGGGCACCACGGTGGAGACGGCGAAGGAGAAGCCCGAGGGGTCGGCGAGCCAGGGTTCCGTCCCGGCCTCGACGCGCGCGGCCCGCAGCTCGGGGTCGGCGTCGGAGTCGGTCAGCAGGCCGGTGAGGGGGTGGGCGGTGAGCGGCTTCTCGGGCGGCAGGAGCTGGGTGCGGAACTCCGTCCAGGTCAGGGGCTCCGGGCCGGTCAGGGAGGAGCCGAACCGCACGGTGACGGAGATGAAGACGAACTTCGCGGTGACCGTGCCGCCGGTGGGCGGGCCCCAGAGGTCGAGCGAGGCGCCCAGTTCGCCGCTGACCGTGAACAGCAGCCTGACCTTGGCGCCGACGCGGACCGAGATGCCCGCCCGGAAGTGCAGGGGCGCCCACTGGATCAGGATGTCGGCCTTCGCGGTCAGCCACGCCTCGACGATGCCCGCGCTGTAGCGCACGTCGAGCAGGCCGCCGGCCATGACGGCGTTGGGGGTGAGCGCGAAGTAGGCGGCGCCCGTGATGGAGACGGCCGAGCCCACGGACCAGGTGAAGCCGAGGCGCGGGACGGCCGGGAAGTGCTTCGGCGTCTTGTAGTCAGGGTGGTAGCCGCCCACGGTGAGGACGAAGTCGCCGGCGTGGTCGCTCGGGGAGAACCACGAGGAGAACGCGAAGCCGCCGGTGAGGACGCACGCCGGGTCGATGACGTAGGAGTCGACGAGCTGGGCGGAGGCGGCGAGTTCGCCGCGCGCCGACTGGAAGACGACCCGCAGGTCGACGCCGATACGGGCGTACGCCTTGCCCTGCTTGGGGAAGCTCGCCACGGCGTGCCCGAGGAGGGCGACGGTCAGGTCATGGCCCGCCTCCAGAAGGAGCAGCACACGGGCGCGGAGGAACTCGAAGGAGGTGAAGTCCAGTCCGCCGGCCAGCCAGACCTGGCCCTCGCGGGCCGAGACCCAGGGCGGTGACCCGTCGGTGAGCCGGGCGAGCGCCTGCATCGGGTCCTCGGGCAGACCGCCGTCGAGACCGGCCACGAAGGGGAAGGTGCTGACCTCGTCCTGGCGGGGGACGCGTACCGTGCTGTTGTAGCCGAAGCCCAGCGCCACGCCGGTCACCCGGAACGGAGGCGGCCCGCCGAACGCGGCGGTGGCCCGGCCGAAGACGAACATCGACGGCGTGCCGTCCGTCTTGCGCTGGTAGGCGCCGACGGCGGTGACGCCGAAGGCCGGCATCTCGATGGCGAGCTGGCCCTGCACCATGAGGTCGTAGCCCGGCTGCTTGCGGGTGATCAGTCCCCCGCCGACGCGCAGCGGCGGCCGCTCGAAGGAGACCAGCAGCCCGTCGAGCCGGGGCTCCGGCAGCAGCGGGTCCCCGTCGAGGTCGAAGCCGAGGCCGAGCCCCTGCACCGCGATGTCCAGCCCGGCGGCGCCCAGGGAGCCGTCGAACATGAACCACAGCCTGCCGCGGTCGTAGGAGAGCCCGATGCGCTGGATCTGCACGGGCCCGAAGGCGCGGCCCACGTCCGCCCAGAGGCCGCCGCGGTCGGCGGGCGGTACGGGGGCGGAGACCGCGACGGGCAGGCCGTCGCCGGTGCCGCTCGCCGCCGGGAGCGCGCGGGCGGGCGGTGTCGTCGGTGACGCCGGGGCGGACACCCCGGCGGACAGCTCCAGGACCACCGGGCCCAGGCGCAGGTCGGCGCGGGCGGCGGGCCCGGGTTTGAGCCCGACGGCGGGCAGCGGGCCGACGCCGGCCGTGCCGAGGAGGCGGTTGACGGTGGCCGTGGTCTTGGCGTCGAAGTCGCCGGAGCTGTAGACGATTTGCAGGTTCTCGATGGCCAGGTCGCCGGCCGGGGGCAGGTATTCGCCGACGAGGGGGAGGGCGGAGAGGTCGAGGCGGGCGGAGAGGTCGATGCCGACGCAGAAGCGGGGGGCCGCGCCCGGGGGTTTCACGCGGGCGAACTTCGCGGCGTCGAGGGCGATGCTCAGATCGGCGGGGATGCTGTCCGCGGCCTCCGGGAAGAGGGCGGCGATCCAGTCGCGCAGGGAGACCCGCAGCGGGTCGTCGCCGGAGGCCCGGTACGTGGCGACGAAGACGTCCTTGCCGCCCTCCGCGGTGTCGAAGAGGAGGTCGAAGCGGAAGCCGTCGACGTCGAGGGTTCCTCCGTAGCGCAGACCGGTGGCATCCCGGACGACGGTCGCGCCGAGGGACGCGGTGAGGCCGTCCGCGATCGTGAGTTCGCCCTGGCAGACGAACTCGGTGCGCCCGGTGCCGGTGGTGCGGGAGACCCAGAGGCTGGTGAGGGTCATGCTCTCGACGGGGCCCGGCACGCCGGTGAGGCCGAGCGCGGACACCACGTCCCCGATGCCGACGGACGTGCCCGCGGTGAGCCCGCCCTGGAAGTGCCAGCCCTGGCCGCCTCCCAGCTGGGCGGCGGAGACGTCGATGCTGAGGGCGTCGCCGAGCGACACGGTCCCGCCGAACCGGGCCACGAACTTCTCGTCGCGGCTGTAGGACAGGTCGAGGGAGAGGCCGCGCAGCGTCAGCCCGGGCGCGATGTCCCAGGAGCCGGTGAGCTTCGTCCGGACGAGGTAGGCGTCCCCGAGGTCGGCCGCGAAGCCGAGTTCGGCGCTGCCGAGCCCGTCCGGGACGTCGGCCGCGGGCATGCCGAAGGAGGTGAGCAGCTCGCGCACGTCGACGGCCTCGCCGCCGCGCAGCCGGCCGGTGACGCGCAGGTCGGGGAACCACAGGGAGACGTCGAGGCCGAGGGCGGTGGCCCCGCCGGGCGCTTCCAGGTCGAGCGCGGCGACGACGGCCATGGACGTCGCGCTGTACGCCCCGTCCTTCTTGTCGAGCCGGTAGTCGAACCCGGCGACGCGGTCGGGCGCGAACCCGAACTCCTGGAGGCCGGCCGCGGTGGCTCCCCAGACGGCGTCGCCGGCGAAGGCGCGGCCGAGGGCTTCGAGGGCGCCCGCGAAGGCGCCGGGCTGGACGGGCCGTACGGCGGCGGCGAGGCGGCCGGGCCCGTCGGCGGTGACCGCGGCGGTCACGTCGGTCTTGTCGTGGACGGCGTCGAGGAGGAGCGTCGTCGCGCCCGCGGCGGTGACGGTCACGGTCACGGCGGTCACGACGAGGGCCATGGAGGTGCCGGCGGGCCACTCCTGGGAGGCGCAGACCAGTGGGAGGGTGAGGCGGGTGCCCTCGGGGTCGATCTCGGGGGGACCGGATCCGGCGGCGCCCTGGAGGGTTCCGTGCGGGAAGGCGGTGAGCGCGTCCCGTAAGGAGTCGGGTAACCGGTCGTCGATGGAGATCAGGGTGGGTGGGGAGCCCAGGGTCAGGATGTGGGCGCGCAACGCTTCCAGGTCGACGGGGGGCGGGCCCCCGGTGTGCGGTGCGTTCATGCCGGTCTCCGCTCTGTCGGCAGGGAAGGGTGGGTCATTCACCGGCTTCGGGGCGCCATTTGGCGCCGCCGCCGATGATCGCTTCTGCTTCGACCTGGACGATCGTCTTGCCGAGGACGGTGAGGGTGTCCG
The DNA here is from genome assembly GCF_002192455.1 of Streptomyces albireticuli. Lineage (NCBI taxonomy): Bacteria > Bacillati > Actinomycetota > Actinomycetes > Kitasatosporales > Streptomycetaceae > Streptomyces > Streptomyces albireticuli. The sequence continues at coordinate 6,551,539 of NZ_CP021744.1, read as the reverse complement.
TCCCGCCGTTCGACTTCTTCGTCGTCTTCTTCCACTTCAGGATGGCGTCCCTGAAAGGCGGAGTGGTGTAGTCCTTGTACTCCCCGGGGGAGTAGTGCAGCTTGACGGTCACCGTGTAGTCCTGTTCCAGCCCCGCCGCCCACTTCTGCGTGAACGACTTGGCGAACAAGCCGAACCTGGCCATCTCCGCCGTCATCCGGGCGATCACGTGCAGCGCGGCCTCGGCCCCCGCGTTGTCGGCGCGCCGCTCGGCGACCACGTCCCCGAGGTAGGTGTGGAGCTTGCCCAGCCGCCCTTCCATCGTGGTCCGCGACAGGCTTTCCTTGTCCGCGTCCTTCGCGTACTCGGACTTGAGGAAGTCCGACCCCTTCCTCAAGGTCATTCCGGTGGGAATGCGCTCTCCCCGCTGTGCGTCGGTGAGGGCCCTCTCCTCGCGGTCCCAGCCGCCCATGAAGTCCGTGCCGCGGTCGTGCGTCCAGCCGCGCAGGTAGAGGTTCCTCTTCTGGAAGTAGAGCTGGATCGTCCGGTTCCCGTCCAACTGAACGTCGACCATGAAGAAGCGCGCGTCACCGGTCTGCCCCGGCGCGAACGTCGCGTACCGCTGGCGGAGGAACACCAGCATTTCGCTGACCCGTTTCGCTCCCGCGGCACTCGCCGGACTGAAGTCCAGCGCATTCTCAAGAATGTCGTCACGTTCCAGGGCCATGCACAAACCCCTCCCACCCCAGGTGCGGCCGATACGCAGGGCCGCTCATCAAGTCACATCGGGGGTATGCCCGACAAGTATGCGTCGGGGGCGACGGCGCCTTCCGGACATAGGTGAATCCCGAACCACACCGGGCTCCTCCCGCCGCGCCGCTCCCCCGGCAGGAATACGGCGGCCGGCGGCTTCCGCATTCCCGCAATACCGGCGCGACGAAAGTGGCGGGCGTCACGACGCCGCACCCTTACGCACCCGAGCCTTTCGGACGCCGCTTCCGGTGCGTGGGGCGGCTGATCGCGGCTCTCTAAACGCCTCTTGAACACATCTTTCGGTCCGTCAGGAATCAGCCCACCGGTCGGCGCGCCCTCCCTGGAGACCCGCGCCATGCCACCCCACCTGCGACGACCCCACCCGGCACACCTCAGCAGTGACGCGGCGCACATTTCGAGAGGCACCCGCGGAAGCACCTCGCCCATGTGACGCACACCCCATCACCCGCACGCCGATAAACGACCGGCAAACCTTCCGAACGGCATTCCTGTCGAGTATCCACGGCTCGGACGGAATCCACGTCGCCGAAAACAGCGGCCCAGCAAGAAGGTCCATCACCCTTCAACAGTTGAATCTCCCCCACCCTTTCACCCCGACACCCTCTCAACTTTCCTGCCGACCAGGCCGAACGACCGCACGCACCACTCCCGGACTCCTGACAGGCTCGCGGCAACTTCCGGCCCCGGCCGCCGAATCCGCACGCACGATTCCGGCCCCCACGCGACGGTCACTCGCAGTGAGAATCCCGACGGGATCCGGCCCACCTGCGACGGAAACCCATAAACGACCGGACGGACGCCCCCGACCAGGCACTCCTCATCCCGATCATCAATCGGAATGATCAGCCCCGTTTGACGTCAACATCTGTTGCATCATCCACCGGTCCCCGCGAGAGCGTTTATCGCCGCAGCTCAACAGGGGTCGCAGCCCACCGTACGCGCCAGGCGCGCGGCAACGCGCAACGCAGGGAGAAACCCTGGCGCGTTGATCCGCTCTTGCCGATTCTCGGCTTTGACGCCCCTGTTCCGGCGACCGTACGTTTCTCTCCGTGTCCGGCGGTCGCTCCGAGATCGCCACCGAACGACCGAGTGAATTCCCCGCCCGGGAAACCGCCGGACACGTTCTCCTGATTTTCGCAAGGCATCGCCCATTCCCGCATTCCCTCACCCGGAGTGGAAGGACAATCGCCATGACCGCTGTCGAAAACGGAAGTACTCACGAACAGCCGCCCGCCGGCGCCCAGGTCACCGGCCCGTTCACGGTGACGCCGGGCGGACCGCCCGACGTGGCGCTCGCCCCCGCCGGCGAGACCGGATACCCGGGCGTGCAGCTGAAGCAGGTGGGCGAGGACGCTCCCGTGCCGCCGCAGGACGTCTACGTGGCCCTCCCCCAAGGGAAGGGGCTCCGGTTCGTCACCGAAGGCGGCAACGACTGCCTGCTGACCGTGCTGGACGCCCACGGGCAGTCGAACACCTACCGCGGCATCCTGTCGTCGGACGGCCGGGCCGTCACCTTCGAGGGCGTCGACCCGGCCCTGCCGGAAAAGGGGTCGAAGTCCACGGCGTGGCTGCCGGTGCGGGCCTCCGGCGACGCCCGGCCGGGAGCCTCCTGCCTGACCTTCTGCGTGGGTGACCGGACGTCGGGTTCCACACCGGTCCGCGTCGTGGACCACATCCCGTTCTCGGTGGCTGCCGGAGGGCCGCCGGACGTGACACTGAACTCCGCCACCCCGGTCGGCTACCCGGGTGTGGTCCTGAAGGCCGAGGACAGCGGCACGGTCTCCCCGCAGGACGTCTACGTGGCTCTCCCGCAGGGGAAGGCGCTCCAGTTCGTCGCCGAGGGCGGGACGGGGTACCTGCTGACCGTCCAGGACGCCAAGGGGGCCACGAAGACCTATCGCGGGACCCTCTCGTCCGACGGCCGGGCCCTCACCTTCCAGGGCGTCGACCCGGTTCTGTCCGGGGCGGGTGCGACGTCCAGCGCCTGGGTCGCGGTGAAGTCCGCCGAGGGCGCCCCCGCGACCAAGGACCCCCTGTCCCTGACCTTCTGCGTGGGTGACGGCACGTCGGGCTCGACGCCCGTCCACGTGGACCAGCCGGCCTGACGACCGTCGCACCGCCCCCATCCGGAAGGAGCGCATTCAGGTGAGCAAGGTGACGGCCCGCACGCCCCGACTGGCCGTGTCCGCCAGGCCGCGCAGCATGTCCATCGTGGCCCGGGTGTACGGATACCCCCCGGCCCACAACGCCGGCTCCGAGTGGATGCTCCACTCGATGCTGCGCCCGCTGAGCGAGCGCGGCCACCGCGTGACGGTGTGGTTGTCGCACCCCGGGACCCTCGAGAAGCCCTACGACATCGACGGAGTGCGGGTCGTCCCCTACCAGGCGGGCGCCGAGTTCGCCGCCGAGGCCCAGAAGGCCGACGTGCTCCTGTCCCAGTACGAGAACGTCCCCATCGTGGCGGGGCTCGCCAAGGCCCGGCACATCCCCGTGGTCGTGATCTGCCACGACAACTTCGCGTCGAGCTTCCACGACGCGGCCGGAGCCGACCTCGTCGTCTACAACAGCGAGTGGATCCGGCGCGACGGCGAGATCCACTACGGGCAGTACCCCCAGGAGTTCCTGCCCGGGCGCACGATCGTCGTCCGCCCGCCCGTCATCGCGGAGCACTACCGCACCACCCCGGGCGACCGCGTGACCCTGGTGAACCTCAACCCCGACAAGGGCGGCGACATCTTCTGGCAGATCGCCGCCTGGTCACCGGAATGGGAATTCCTGGGGGTCCGCGGCGCCTACGGGCAGCAGACCACCCCGCCGACCCGGCTGCCCAACTGCGAGATCGTCGACGGCGTGCCGGGGAACGAGATGCGCGAGCACGTCTACAGCAGGTCGCGCGTGGTGCTCATGCCGAGCCTGTACGAATCCTGGGGACGCGTGGCCGTGGAGGCCTTCGCGTCCGGCATCCCGGTGATCGCCCACCCCACCCCCGGTCTCGTCGAGGCCCTCGGCGAGGCGGGCATCTTCGCCTACCGAGACGACCTGAACGCGTGGCTGCACGCCCTCCGGGCGCTGCGGGACCCGGAGAACTGGGCGAAGGCCTCCCGCCGGGCCCTGGCACGCTCCGCCGAGCTCAGCGCGACCCCCGACCTCGGCCTCTGGTGCGACGCCGTCGAGTCGCTCTACGACGCCAAGCGGCAGAGGTCCTTCCATGTGGCGGGCCCGCCCCGCACGAAGACTTCCGTGGCCGCCGGCTGAGCCACGGATCCGCGGCACCGAAGGAGTCGCCGCGGCGGTAAACGCACGACCGCACGTCTTCACCCTCTTCCGACCGAATCTTCCGACCGAAAGGAAAGGCACCCCATGCCCATCGCTTTCAAGCAGGTCAAGTTCAAGGTGGACCGGGCCCCCATGGCCGTCCCGTACACGGACCAGCGAGGGTTCTCCATCCCGGGCAAGGTCCGCAGGGACGAGAAGATGCGCCCCGTCTACAACGTGGTGCTCCAGTCCTACTCGCTCGAGGTGCTGCTCAACGGCTCCCCGTCGCACTGCTCGATGTCGCTCGACGAGATAGAGCTGGGGCTGGAGCCGAGCGAGGACACCGACGACGACGGGCAGGTCAAGCTGACCCTCTGGCGGCGCAACCACCCCAATGACTCCAGGGACGTCGCCTGGGGCTTCAAGGGGACCGTGACCGCTCTGGTCATCGCGGACCTCGCGAGCACCTGACCCCCGCGCGGGGGCGGGAGCCGCCGCACTCCGGCGCGAAACCGCGCCGTTCCGGCACCGTGAACGACCCGCCGTGCCCCGGCCCCCGGTGCTCACCGCCACCGAGACCCTCAGGAGAGCACCGGGGCCCGGGGAGAACGCACAGCACCACGTCTTCCGTCGTCGCCCGGTACGGGCGGAAAGGACCCAGTGATGAGTGAACCCAGCGGTACCGAGCGATCCCCGGCCCGGGCCCCGGCAGTCGAGCCCCTCCTCTCCACCGTGGCGGGGAACGGCGACGCCGACTACACCGGTGACGGCAAGAGCGCCACCACCACCGCCCTCCACCGGCCCACCGCCGTCGCGGCGGACGCGTCCGGCAACCTCTACATCGCCGACTCCAAGAACCACCGGGTGCGGCGGGTGGACGCCGGCACCGGGATCGTCACCACGGTGGCGGGCACCGGCGAGGACGGCTTCGCCGGTGACTACGGGCCCGCCGCAAAGGCGCTCCTCAACCGCCCGGACGGGGTCGCGGTGGATTCCGCCGGCCACCTCTACATCGCCGACACCGACAACCACCGGATACGGAAGATCGACGCCCACTCCCGGACCATCACCACGGTGGCGGGCATCGGGAAGGCCTACTTCAGCGGGGACGAGGGGCCGGCCACCGAGGCGTACCTCAACAACCCCCGTGGCGTCGCGGTGGATTCCCTCGGCAACCTCTACATCGCCGACAGCAACAACGAGCGGGTGCGGAGGGTGGACGCCAGGACCGGGATCATCACCACGGTGGCGGGCACCTACGGCTACGGCACCCCGGGCGACGGAGGCTCGGCCGTCGACGCCCACCTCTACGGTCCCTACGGGGTCGCGGTGGACTTCGCCGGCAACCTCTACATCGCCGACACCTACAACCACCTGGTGCGGAAGGTGGACGCCAGGACCCGGATCATCACCACGGTGGCGGGGAACGGAGAGCCCGGCTTCACCGGTGACGGGCCGGCCGTCAAGAACAGCCTCTACCACCCCCGTGGTGTCGCGGTGGACGCGGCCGGCAATCTCTACATCGCCGACACCGACGACCACCGGATCCGGCGGGTGGACGCCGCCACCCGGATCATGACCACCGTGGCGGGCAACGGGAAGACCGGCTTCACCGGTGACGGCGAGCCGGCCACCGAGACGCCGCTCTACTCGCCCTTCGGGGTCGCGCTGGACTCCGCCGGCAACGTCTACCTCGCCGACACCGAGAACCATCGCGTGCGGAAGGTGGGCGGCGCCTCCGTCGTCGTCCGGTACTCGGTGCTGCCGGTGGAGTGGCCGGACGTCGTGCTGACGCACGGCGGCGAGACCGGCTACCCGGGCGTGCGGTTGCTGGCCGAGGACGACGGCAGGCCCGCTCCGCAGAAGGTCTCCGTGACCCTCCCCGAGGGCAAGGGCCTGGAGTTCGTCGCCCAGGGCGAGCCCGGGTACCAGCTGACCGTGCAGGACCCCCACGGGCGCACGACGTTCTTCGACGGGACCCTGAACGGACGGACCCTGACCTTCGAGGACGTCGACCTGGCCCTGTCGGGCAAGGGCTCCGAGTCCAGGGCGTGGGTCGCGGTCAAGGCCGCCGCCGGCGCCCCGCTGGGGGACACGGCCCTGGGCTTCCAGGTCGGCGACCGGTACTCCCCTTCCACCGCCGTCCATGTCGTGCCGCGGTTCGCGCTGTCACCCTCGGATTCGGAACCGCGGCTGACCCGCGCCGGCGAGACCGGATTCGTGGGCGTGGACGTGCGCGCTGTCGAGGGCGGCACCGTCCCGCCGCAGACGGTCCGGGTGACCCTTCCCGCGGGTGCGGGGCTGCGGTTCGTCCCGGGGCACGACGGGATCTGCCAGGTGACCGTCATGGACGCCGACATGCACACGACGTCCTACGACGGCACGTTGTCACCGGACGGGCGGACGCTCACCGTCGAGGGCGTCGGCCTGGCGCTGGCGGGCAAGGGGTCGAGGTCCGGGGCGTGGGTCGCGGTGAAGGCCTCCCCTGACGCCCCCTCCGGGGAGTCGCGCCTGGACTTCCAGGTGGGCGGCCGGACGTCGCCCACCGGTACGGTCCGCGTCCTCGACGCGGCCGCGAAGACCGGGTGACCGGCGGGACCCCACCGGACGCCGGAGGCCCGGAAGCGCTCGGCGCTCCGGGCCTCCTGGGTTCGCCCACGGCGGATGCCACCGGCCGGATCCGGCCGTGGTCCGCGGGGTGACCGTCCTGCTACGAGTTGGGCCGCAGCGTCCAGACGACCGTCATCTCGCCGGTCACCGCGCCGTCCTCACGGGTGATCGCGACGCGGACCGGGAACTCGGGGCGCTCCCCCGCGTCCAGCTCGGCGACGACCTCGGCGGCCGGGCGGCCGAGCTCGGCGGTGGCGGTGACCGGGCCCTTGGCGAGCTTCTTGTAGCCGATCTCGGCGCTGACGGCCAGCGGCACGGCGCGGCCGAGCTGGTCGCCGAAGGCGGCCAGGACGATGGCGCCGCTCGCGGACTCGGCGAGGGTGAACATGGCTCCGGCGTGCGGGCCCCCGACGTGGTTGTGGTAGTCGGGCTGGTCGGGGAGGCTCACGACGGCGCGCTCGGCCGTGATCTCGCCGAAGGCGAGGTTGAGGGTGCGCACCATGGGCACGGTGGCAGCGAGCATGTCGCCGATCGGGGACTTGGTCTCAGACATAGCCGCAAGTTACCAGCCGGTAGCCTCGGCGGGAAGGGGCGCCCGTCACACAAGGCAGCTACTGCCTCTATGGTTATCGGCCATGTGGCCAGGACAGCAGCCGCCCGGGGGCGAGCAGAACCCGCAGGACAAGAACCCGTACCAGACGCCGGGGCCTCAGCCGGGGTTCCCGCCGCCGAACCCGTACCAGCAGCCGGGGTACGCGCAGCCCGGCTACGGGCAGCAGCAGCCGAACCCGTACCAGCAGCCCGGCCCGCAGCCGGGGCAGCCGGCACAGCCCGGCGTCGAGCCGGGCACGGTGCCGCAGTGGAACGCCGGCGGCCCGCCCGGGGCGCCGCGGCCGCCCGGGGACAACCGCAAGCGCACCACCGTGATCGCGATCGGCGCGGCGGTGGCCGTCGTGGCCGCGGCCGTGGTCACGGGTGTCGTCGTGCTCAAGGACGACGACAAGGAGAACGTGGCGCAGAACGACACGAAGCCCTCGGCTTCCGCCTCCGCGCCCGCCTCCACCGCCCCGTCCCCGTCGGGCTCGGAGGCCCCCCTCGACAACCCGCGCAGCGGCGGCGAGGAGGTCAAGCCGGTGATCGACGGCTGGAAGGTCGTCACCAACCAGAAGCGGCACGACGCCTTCGACGTCCCGTCGGACTGGATGGTGGAGTCACCCTCGCAGTCCATCGGCTTCGAGGACGAGAAGGGCAAGGGCCTGGTCCTGATGAGCGGCACCGCCCGCTACAAGAAGGGCGTCTGCCGGAAGAACGGCAGCCTGGGCGCGGCGGGCACGAAGGGCGCCCAGGGCGCCAAGAGCATGGCCAGCGCCGCCAAGATCGAGGCCGAGAACTGGCTGATCGCCGGCTACGACCTGAAGCAGACGGGCAAGCTGGAGAGCACCGACGCCAAGCCCTTCAAGAGCGACCACGGGCTCACCGGCTACACCTCCACCGCGACGGTGACCGGTGTGACGAAGAGCGACAAGTGCGACACCGACGGAAAGTCCTTCACGGTGACGTACAAGGACTCCGCCGGGGACCTCGCGACCTGGGTGCTGCACGCGGCGACCGGGACCGGTGACGACCTGTCGGACGACACCATCAAGAAGATCATGAGCTCGCTCCGGCCGCTCAAGAGCTCCTGACCCGCCGGAGCCCGGCCGGTGGCCCGCGGTCCGGACTGCGCCGGACCGGACCGCGGGCGGGCGTCAGCCGATGCTGAACGCCCCGCCCGGCGGCTCCGGCGAGCCCACCGCGTCCGCGTCGCGCACGGGCGCGGCCCCGGCCGTGAACCGCTCCAGGGCCTCCCCGTGCTCGACCCGGGCCGGGAAGGCGTCGCCCGCGGCCCGGCGGGCGAGCGCGGCCACCGGCAGCTCGCTGTGCGAGGCGACGAGGACGGCGTTGCCGAAGCGGCGGCCGCGCAGCACCGGCGGCTCGGCGATCAGGCACACATGGGCGAAGACCGCCGCGAAGCCGGCCACCTGCGAGCGCAGGAAGGTGAACGGCGCGCCGTCGGCGAGGTTGGCGGCGTAGCGGCCCGCCGGGCGCAGGACGCGGGCGGCCTCCCGCGCGTACTCCAGCGAGGCCAGGTGGGCGGGCACCCGCGAGCCGCCGAAGACGTCCGCGACGATCACGTCGGCGGACCCGCCGGGCGCGGCCTCCAGCTCGGCGCGGGCGTCCGCCGCGCGCACCTCGACCCCGGAGCCGTCGCGCAGCGGCAGGTGTTCGGCGACGAGCGCGAGGAGGCCCCGGTCGGCCTCGACGACCAGCTGCCGGGACCCGGGCCGGGTGGCGGCGACGTAGCGGGGCAGCGTGAGGGCGCCGCCGCCCAGGTGCAGCACGTCCAGGGCGCGGTGCGGTTCCGCCGCCGTGTCGAGGACGTGGGCGATCCGGCGGGCGTACTCGAATTCGAGGTGCGTCGGGTCGTCCAGGTCCACGTAGGACTGCGGTGACCCGTCGACGGTGAGCAGCCAGGCGCGCGGCCGGTCCACGTCGGGCATCAGCTTGGCCGTGCCCCAGTCCACGTCCCGTGTCACGGGTATCGGTTCTTCCACGCCCCTATTGTGCCGGGCGCCGCCCCTCCGGGAGGGCCGTCACCGCCCCCGTCCCCACCGTCCGGCCGCCCTCGCGCGCCACGAAGGACAGCCCGGTCTCCAGCGGCAGGGCGTGGTCCAGGACGACCGTCACGGCGGCCGTCCCACCGGGCCGGGCGTACCCGCGCGAGCCGAGGTCGAGGGTGCCGGTGACGTCGGCCGTACGGAAGTGGAACTGCGCCCGGTGACCGGTGGCCACGGGCGTGTGCCGGCCGCCCTGCGCCGCGACGGGCAGCCGGAGACGGGCGGTGAAGCGCCGCCGGGGCGCGGCGCCGCCGGGCGCGGTGACGGTGTCGCCGCGGCGCACGTCCTCGCGCCGGACCCCGCGCAGGAGCAGCCCCACGCAGTCGCCCGCCACCGCGGCCTCCATGGGTCGGCCGAAGGTCTCCAGGCCCGTGACCACCGCGTCCCGGGGGCCGCCCCCGGGGCCCAGCAGCCGGACGCGGGCGCCGGGGCGGACGGTGCCGCGCTCGATCGTGCCCGTGACGACGGTGCCGGACCCGTCGAGGGCGAACGCCCGCTCGACGGGCAGGAGGAGGGGCGGGCCGGTGCGGCGCACGGGGGTGGGTACGTACGTGTCGACGGCGTCGAGGAGCGCTTCGAGGGCGCCGGTCCAGCGCGGGTCGCCGTCCAGGGCGCGCAGCGCCGAGACGCGGACGACGGCGGCGTGCCGGCCGTCGAGTCCGTGGGCGGTCAGCAGCGCGCGGACGTCGGCCTCGGCGAGGTCGGTGAGTTCGGGCCCGCCGGCGTCCGCCTTGGTGAGGGCGACGACGAGGTGGCGCACCCCGGCCGCGCGGGCGAGCAGCAGGTGGGCCGCGGTCGCGGGGACGACGCCGTCGAACGCGGAGACGGCGAGGACGGCTCCGTCGAGCGGGGCGGCCCCGGTGAGCAGGTTCGTGGTGTAGCGGGGGTGGCCGGGCAGATCGGCGTGCGCGTAGTGGCGGGTGCCGGTCTCGTAGGCGACGCGGGTGATGCCGGTCGTGGGGCAGGCGGTGGCGCCGTGCGGTACGGGTGCGGTGGTGCCGAGGGTCCGGGCGAGGGCCGCGGTGAGCGTGGTCTTGCCGTGACCCTGCGGGCCGATGGTGCCGATGTTGATGTGTGGTTTGGTACGGGCGTAGGCCTGCTCGGTCATGGTTCCTTTCCCTGGAGCCGTGGTGCGGGGCGCGTGACCAGCACAGCCCGGCGCACACCGTCGATGCTGGCGCGCGGGGCGCGGCGCGTCGAACGGTTTTCGCGGTGCGGCGCCCGTTCCCGGTCCCCGCCCTGGTCCGCCGCCTCCCGGGCCCCCGGCGGGCGGCACCGCGCGCCGTGCCCGCGTGACCGGCGCGGTGACGGACGGATGGACCGCGGGTGCCGGAATGTGCTCGTTCCGTACCGGCTCGCGGACTTAGGGGCCGCCGCCCGCCCCCGTCGGTTACGCTCCATCGATGCTCCGATCCGCCGCGCCCTCCGCCGGACCCACCGGATTCGCCGCGCGCAGTTCCCGTGCGCTGCTGTCCCCGTGGTTCCGCCTCGGCCTGCTCGTGGTGCTGCTCGCCGGGGCCGCGGCGACGGTGGTCGCCGTCCGCCCGGAGCGGCTGCTCGCCGACGGCTGGCCGCCGCAGCTGTCCGGCGGCGCCGCGGTGGTGCTCTTCGCGGTCGCGTACGGCCTGTGCACGGCGGCGTTCGTGCCCCGGCCGATCCTCAACATCGCCGCGGGCGCGCTCTTCGGCTCCCCGTTCGGCACGGCGGCCGCCGTGGCGGGCACGGTGCTGGGCTCGGGCCTCGCCTTCGGTCTGGGCCGGCTGCTGGGGCAGGACGCGCTGCGGCCCCTGCTGCGCGGGCGGTGGCTGACGGCCGCCGACCGGCAGCTGAGCCGGCACGGCTTCCGGTCGATGCTGGCGATCCGGCTGTTCCCGGGCGTGCCGTTCGCCGCCGCGAACTACTGCGCCGCCGTGTCCCGGATGGGCTGGGCGCCCTTCCTGCTGGCCACCGGCATCGGCAGCGTGCCCAACACCGCCGCGTACGTGATCGCGGGCAGCCACGCGTCGACGCCGACGTCCCCGGCCTTCCTGGCCGCCATGGCGTTCATCGGGGTCACCGGGCTCGCGGCCGTCGTGGTGGCGTGGCGCAAGCGGGGCCGGACGAGGGCGTAGCCGGGCGGCGGGCCGGGGAACACATGGTGGAGGCGGGCCGTGGTGGATCATCCGAGTGGCAGGGGGTGCCGGACGTGCTTAGCGTGAGGGCGTTCCCTCCCCGGCCGACCAGGAGAGCCCGTGATCCCCACCGAGCAGCTGTCCGACCCCGCGGTGCGCGCCCTGGTCGACGCGATCAACGCCAACGACCGCCGGGCGTTCCAGGCCGCCCTGACCGCCGACGCCACGATGTCCGACGACGGCTCGGACCGGGACCTCCAGGAGTGGTCCGAGAAGGAGATCTTCTCCTCCGGCGGACACATGGACGTGGAGTCCGAGGCCGAGGACGGCCGCTCCCTCGTCGCCCGCTACCGCAACGACACCTGGGGCGAGATGCGGACCGCGTGGCGGTTCACCGTCGACGGCGGCAAGGTCAGCCGCTTCGAGACCGGTCAGGCCTGACACCGGCCCGGCCCGGGAGCCCCGGCTTCGCCGGCCGTTCACCCGCGGGTCACCGGGGTGCCCACCGCCCGGTGGATGATCCCTTCCGACCGGCACCTCGAACGGGGCGGGCGGCCGGCCCGCGTCGGGTGCGCCCCCGCGGCCGGGACGCGTCCGCGATCGTCACCGGGATGGCACAAGCCTCATGACTTGGTTCGAATCATTCGTCCTCGGGCTCGTCCAGGGGCTGACGGAGTTCCTGCCGATCTCCTCCAGCGCCCATCTGCGGCTGACGGCCGCCTTCGCGGACTGGCCGGACCCGGGGGCCGCGTTCACGGCGGTCACCCAGATCGGCACCGAGGCCGCCGTCCTCCTGTACTTCCGCGAGGACATCGCGCGCATCGTCTCCGCCTGGTTCCGCTCCCTGTCCGACCGGCGGCTGGCCCGCGAGGACCCGGACGCGCGGACGGGCTGGCTGGTGATCGTCGGCTCGGTCCCGATCGGCGTGCTGGGGCTCGTGCTGAAGGACGCCATCGAGGGCCCGTTCCGCGATCTGCGGCTGATCGCCACGACGCTCGTCGTGATGGGCGTCGTGCTGGGCGTCGCCGACCGGCTGGCGGCGCGCGACGGGACCGGCGGCCGGCACCGGGCGGCCAGGCCGCGCAAGGAACTGACGGACCTGAACGTCAAGGACGGCCTGGTCTTCGGGATCTGCCAGGCGATGGCCCTGGTCCCCGGGGTCTCCCGCTCCGGCGCGACGATCAGCGGCGGCCTCTTCCTCGGCTACACCCGTGAGGCCGCGGCCCGCTACTCCTTCCTCCTCGCCGTGCCCGCGGTCCTCGCGTCGGGCCTCTTCGAGCTGAAGGACGCGGGCGAGGGACACACGGCGTGGGGGCCGACGGTCTTCGCCACGGTGATCGCGTTCGTGGTCGGGTACGCGGTGATCGCGTGGTTCATGCGCTTCATCACGACCAGGAGCTTCATGCCCTTCGTCGTCTACCGGATCCTGCTCGGCCTCCTCCTCTTCGCGCTGGTCGGGGCGGGCGCCCTCAGCCCGCACGCCGGGGAGTCCGCCGGCTGACGAGGCCCGGGCCGGCTCAGTCCCGGCTCCAGCCCCGTACGTGATCGATGTCGAGCCGGGACCACGAGCCGGGCGCGGCCCGCTCGCCGTTGAGGGCCGACTCGTTCTGGATGTCCCAGGTCATGGGGGCGCCGGGGACCTCGCGGGTGGTGCGGCCCACCTGTTCGCCGTCGAGGTGGAAGCGGAGGTCGCCGGGGCGCCACTCGATGACCGAGGTGTGCCAGCGGCTCCAGCGGGCGCCGGTGTCCACGGCGAACTGACGGCCGCAGCCCGCGGGGTGGGCGAAGCCGGCGACCGTGGCGTTCCATTCGAGTTCGGGGAAGTCGATCTCGGCGCAGCCGCCCTTGGCCACCGGCCAGAGCAGATGGGCGCTCTTGTAGCCCGCGCTGACGTGGGAGACCCGCCACCGCTCCTCGTACCTCCCGTAGCGCATGCCCATCAGCTTCTTGGGGACGACGGTGGCGCTGTGCACGCCTCCCGTACGGCCGCGCCAGAGGCGGATGTGCAGCTTCCCGTGGGAGACGGAGAGCGTGGTGGCCGGATCGTAGTGGCCGCCGACCGGCAGACCACGCTGCGTCGCGGTGTCGGGCCACCCCTCGGGGTACGCCCACCAGTCCTCGCGCACGGCTCCGGTGAGTCCGCCGCAGTACGCCCGGGGCGTGTCCGGGTGGTGGTCGCAGTCGGTGAAGGACCCGCGCGGGACGTCCGTGTCGAAGTCGTCGGCGAACCGCAGGTGCCACTCCGGCGCGGCGGCGTCCGCGGCCGGGGCGGCGCGCGGGGCGAGCAGGGCGGTGGCGAGGAGGACGGCGGCGAGCAGGTGGCGGGCCGGGCGTCGCGGGGAGCGCATGCATGGACTTCTACGGGCGGCCGCGCCCCGGCGGGCGGGTGCGCACCCGGGAACGCGCGAATCTTCCCCCCGATGGGCCCACCCGGCGGCCGGCCGGGGCTTTCCCCAGCCCCGCCCCTTCCCGAACCGGGGCTCCGCCCCGGACCCCGGTCCTCAAACTCCCCCAGCTACCGCTGGGAGGTGCCCCCAGACGGGCTGATTTCAGCCCGTCCGGCGTTTGAGGACACCGCGCGGAGCGCGGAAAGGGGGTCTGGGGGCGAAGCCCCCGGTTACGGGAAGGGGCGGGGTGGGGAACAAGCCCCGCGCAGCGGCACACCCACCCGCCACACCCAAGATGCACACCGACCCCCCACCCCCACCCTGGCCACATGGGACCGCCACCCCACGCACAGACGGCGCGCCTGGCCGCCGCCACCCTCGTCGCCGCCACCGCCCTCACCGCCTGCGGCACCCGCGCCCCCGAGGACAGCGTGACCACAGGTCAGACCCTCTCCCCCTCCGCCGCCCGCACCTCCGCCGAAGGCTCCCGCGTCGTCGCGTTCGAGGACACCTTCGCCTACGCGAACGGGCTGAAGGTGAAGGTGACCCGGCCGGTCGCGTTCACGCCGAGCGACACGTCCCTCGGCCATCAGCCCGGGCACTCCCCCGCCGCGTTCACGGTCACGCTCACCAACGGCACGGGGAAGAGCTTCGGCGTGTCCGGGGTCCTGGTGCGGGTGAAGGCCGGGGAGCAGGGCGTACCGGCGCGGCAGGTCTTCGACAGCGCGCGGGGCGTGGGCAATCCGTTCACGGGGACGCTGGCGGCCGGCGCGTCCGGTACGTCCTCCTTCGCCTTCGACATCCCGGCGAACGCGATGACCAAGGTGGACGTCGAGGTGCGGCCCGACTTCGGCGCCGCGTACTACAGCGTGCACTGGGTGGGCCGCCCGGCCTGAGTCCGGCCACGGCTTCACGCCCTGTGTGCGCCCTCGGACCTCCACGGCGCACGAGAGCACAACACGCGTCAGTCTTACCGCTCTTAGGTGAAATGACGCCGTTTATCCGATTGTATTGCCCGCTAGAGTGCAAACGAGCCAAGACTTCGCTCCATTGAGCGTCCCCACGGTCATGTGCTCGCTCCAGGGGAGGATCCGTCGGCGCCCCCGGCGCCGGCTCGACGAGGGGGACATGCGATGGCGACCTCACGCCTCCCCCGCTCCACGCGCATCGACACCCGTGCGCGGAACGGCGTGCCCGATACGGACATCACCGGCTGACGCACGCCGCACCCCGGCCCGCCGGGCCCCTGCCCCGGGCTCCCCTCCCCCAAGCCTCCCGCACCCCACACACCCCGCGCTCCCCCCTCTCTCCCTACCCGCTCCCGGCACACCCGTTCCCGGCACGCCCCCACCGCACCGGCGATGGCGCACGCCCCCTCGCCGGCATCCGCGCAGCACGGACGACACTGCCGCATCGACCGCCGGAGGTCAGCCGCCCATGCACCACACCACCGCGCTGTTCATCGAACTCGGGGCCGTCATCCTGGGCCTGGGGCTCCTCGGCCGCCTCGCCGGCCGCATCGGCTTCTCCCCCATACCCCTCTACCTGCTCGCCGGGCTCGCCTTCGGCCACGGCGGCATCCGCCCGCTCAGCGCCAGCGAGTCGTTCGTCGCCACCGGCGCCGACATCGGCGTCACCCTGCTGCTGCTCCTCCTCGGCCTGGAGTACACCGGCTCCGAACTGGCCGCCAGCCTCCGGACCCAATATCCCTCCGGCGCCGTCGACTTCGTCCTCAACGCCCTCCCCGGCGCCCTCGCCGCCCTGCTCCTGGGCTGGGGCGCGCTCGCCGCGGTGGCCCTGGCCGGCGTCACCTGGATCTCCTCCTCCGGCGTCGTCGCCAAGTCCCTCGGCGACCTCGGCCGCCTCGGCCACCGCGAGACCCCGGTCATCGTCGGCGTCCTGGTCATCGAGGACCTCGCCATGGCCGTCTACCTGCCCGTGCTCACCGCGCTCCTCGCCGGGCTGAGCCTGACCGAGGGCGGCCTCACCCTGCTGATCGCCCTGGGCACCGTCGGCGCGGTGTTCTACGTCGCCGTACGGCACGGCCACCACATCAGCCGCGCCGTCTCCTCCGACAACCCCGAACTGCTGCTCCTGGTCGTCCTCGGACTCACCCTGTGCGTCGCGGGCCTGACGCAGGAACTGCACATCTCGGCGGCCGTCGGCGCGTTCCTCATCGGCATCGCGCTCTCGGACGAGGTCGCCGAGGGCGCCCGCAGCCTGCTCGCCCCGCTGCGCGACCTGTTCGCCGCCGTCTTCTTCGTGTTCTTCGGCCTGAGCACCGACCCGGCCGACATCCCGCCCGTCCTCGTCCCCGCGCTGCTGCTCGCCGCCGTCACGGCCCTCACCAAGATCGCCACCGGGTGGTACGCGGCCCGCCGGGCGGGCGTCGGGGCCGCGGGGCGGTGGCGGGCGGGCGGCGCGCTGGTCGCGCGGGGCGAGTTCTCCATCGTCATCGCCGGCCTGGCCACCGGGGTCGAGCCGCGCGTCGGCCCGCTGGCCACCGCGTACGTCCTCGTACTCGTCCTGCTCGGCCCGCTCGCCATGCGCTGGACCGAGCCGCTCGCCCGCCGGCTCGGCCACCTCGCGAGGCCGCGCGCGACCACGCCACCGGCCGCCCCTAGGACGTCCCGCGAGCCGGAGGCCTCCGGGACGCCCTAGGGACGGCCGGGCGGCGAGCGGAACGCCGCCAGCAGCCGCTCGGCGGCCAGGCTCGCCGGCAAGGTGCCCTCGCGGACCCGCTGTTCGAGCCCCGGGGTCTCCCGCCGGACGCCGGGATGCTCGCGCAGCTCGCCCAGGAGCTGCTCACGCACCATCGTCCAGACCCAGTCGACCTGCTGTTCCCGGCGCCGGCCGGCCAGTTCGCCGGTCGCGTCGAGGACCCGCCGGTGCTGCTCCAGCCGCTCCCACAGGGTGTCCAGGCCCGCGCCCTCGCGGGCGCTGCACGTGAGCACCGGCGGGTTCCAGGCCGCGTCGGGCGCCTGCATCAGGCGCAGCGCGCCCGCCAGTTCGCGGGCGGCGGCCTTGGCGTCGCGCTCGTGCGGCCCGTCGGCCTTGTTGACGGCGACGAGGTCGGCGAGCTCCAGGACGCCCTTCTTGATGCCCTGGAGCTGGTCGCCGGTGCGGGCCAGGGTGAGCATCAGGAAGGTGTCGACCATGTCGGCGACGGCGGTCTCGGACTGGCCGACGCCGACGGTCTCCACCAGCACCACGTCGTAGCCGGCGGCCTCCATCACGACGATCGTCTCGCGGGTCGCCCGCGCCACCCCGCCGAGCGTGCCGGCGGTGGGCGAGGGCCGGACGAAGGCGGCGGGATCGACGGCGAGCCGCTCCATCCGGGTCTTGTCGCCCAGGATGCTGCCGCCCGTCCTGCTGGAGGACGGGTCGACGGCGAGCACGGCGACCTTGTGCCCGAGCCCGGTGAGCATCGTGCCGAGGGCGTCGATGAAGGTGGACTTGCCGACACCGGGCACGCCCGTGATGCCGATCCGCCGGGCCCCGCCCGCGTGCGGGAGCAGCTCGGTCAGCATCCGCTGGGCCTGCTCGCGGTGGTCGGCCCGGGTGGACTCCACCAGCGTGATGGCCCGCGCCACCATCGCCCGCTTGCCGTCGAGCACGCCCTTGACGTAGGCGTCGATGTCGATCGCGCGCGCCATCAGCGGTCCGGGCTCACAGCTCGTGGCCGAGCGCGTCGGCCAGCGTCTTCAGCAGGTCGTGGGCGGCGTCCGGGATGACCGTGCCGGGCGGGAACACCGCGGCCGCGCCCATCTCCAGGAGCGTGGGCACGTCCTGCGGCGGGATGACACCTCCGACGACGATCATGATGTCCTCCCGGCCCTGCTCGGCCAGTTGCTCGCGCAGCGCGGGCACGAGCGTGAGGTGGCCCGCGGCGAGCGAGGAGACGCCGACGATGTGCACGTCGGCCTCCACCGCCTGCCGGGCGACCTCCTCGGGCGTCTGGAAGAGCGGGCCGACGTCGACGTCGAAGCCGAGGTCGGCGAAGGCGGTGGCGATGACCTTCTGGCCGCGGTCGTGGCCGTCCTGGCCCATCTTGGCGACCAGGATGCGGGGACGGCGGCCGTCCTCCCGCTCGAACGCCTCGACCAGCGCGCGGGTGCGCTCCACGCCGGACGACGGTCCGGCCTCGTCACGGTACACACCGGAGATCGTACGGATCTGCCCGGCGTGCCGCCCGTACACCTTCTCCAGGGCGTCCGAGATCTCGCCCACGGTCGCCTTGGCGCGGGCGGCGTCCACGGCGAGGGCCAGCAGATTGCCCTCCAGCCCGGCGCCGGGGCCGGACGCGGCCGCCGCGGTGAGCGCGCGCAGCGCGTCCTGGCAGACGGCCTCGTCGCGCTCGGCGCGCAGCCGGCGCAGCTTCTCGATCTGCTGGGTGCGCACGGAGGAGTTGTCGACCTTGAGCACCTCGATCTGCTCGTCGCTGTCGACGCGGTACTTGTTGACGCCGATCACGGGCTGCCGGCCGGAGTCGATGCGGGCCTGGGTACGGGCCGCCGCCTCCTCGACACGGAGCTTCGGGATGCCCGCGTCGATCGCCTTGGCCATGCCGCCGGCCGCCTCGACCTCCTCGATGTGCTGCCAGGCACGGCGGGCGAGGTCGTGGGTCAGCTTCTCGACGTAGGCGCTGCCGCCCCAGGGGTCGATGACCCGGCAGGTCCCGGACTCCTGCTGGAGCAGCAGCTGGGTGTTGCGGGCGATACGGGCGGAGAAGTCGGTGGGCAGCGCGAGCGCCTCGTCGAGGGCGTTGGTGTGCAGGGACTGGGTGTGCCCCTGGGTCGCGGCCATCGCCTCCACGCAGGTGCGCGCCACGTTGTTGAAGACGTCCTGGGCGGTCAGCGACCAGCCGGAGGTCTGCGAATGGGTGCGCAGCGACAGCGACTTGGCGTTCTGCGGCTCGAAGCGCTTGACGAGCTTGGCCCACAGCAGGCGGGCGGCCCGCAGCTTGGCGATCTCCATGAAGAAGTTCATGCCGATCGCCCAGAAGAAGGACAGCCGCGGCGCGAACGCGTCGACGTCCAGGCCGGCCTCGATGCCGGCCTTCAGGTACTCCACCCCGTCGGCGAGGGTGTACGCCAGCTCCAGGTCGGCCGTCGCCCCGGCCTCCTGGATGTGGTAGCCGGAGATGGAGATGGAGTTGTACCGCGGCATCTTCCGGGAGGTGTAGGAGAAGATGTCCGAGATGATCCGCATCGACGGCGTCGGCGGATAGATGTAGGTGTTGCGGACCATGAACTCCTTGAGGATGTCGTTCTGGATGGTCCCGGCCAGCTTCTCGGGCGGTACGCCCTGTTCCTCGGCGGCGACGATGTAGAGGGCGAGGACGGGCAGCACCGCGCCGTTCATCGTCATCGACACGCTCATCCTGTCCAGCGGGATGCCGTCGAAGAGCTGCCGCATGTCGTAGATGGAGTCGATGGCGACGCCCGCCATGCCCACGTCGCCGGTGACGCGCGGGTGGTCGCTGTCGTAGCCGCGGTGGGTCGGCAGGTCGAAGGCGACGGACAGGCCCTTCTGACCGGCCGCCAGATTGCGGCGGTAGAAGGCGTTGGACTCCTCGGCCGTGGAGAACCCGGCGTACTGCCGGATGGTCCAGGGCTGGTTGACGTACATCGTGGGGTACGGGCCGCGCAGGTACGGCGCGACGCCGGGGTAGGTGCCGAGGAAGTCCAGGCCCTGGAGGTCGTCGGCGGTGTAGAGCGGCTTGACGCCGATGCCCTCGGGGGTCTCCCAGAGGAGGTCCTCGGCGCTCCTGCCGGTGCTCTCCTTCAGCGCGGCGCGCCAGGCCGCCGGGTCGGCGGGGGCGGCGGAAGCGGGCCCCAGGTCGATGCCGGAGAAGTCGGGGATCGACATCACGCCACTCCCATGCGGTCGAGGACGGAGGAGAGGACGGCGACCGCGTCGCCGCCCGCGAAGACGAACTCGTCGACCCCGGCCCGTAGATACGCTTCCCGTTCCTCCGTGCCCGGCCGGCCGGCGAGGAACACCCGACGGGCGCCCGCGGCCTTGAGGGCGGTGGCGACGGCCGCGGCCTGCTCGGCGTAGAGCTTGTCGCTGGAGCACAGGCAGGCGACGGTGGCGCCGCTGCGCGCGAGGGCGTCGGCGGCGGTCTCCGCGTCGACGGTCACGGGGTCGTGCACCGGCTCGACGCCGCCCGCCTGGAAGAGGTTGGCGGCGAAGGTGGCGCGGCCGGTGTGGGCGGCGGCGGGGCCGAGCGCGGCGAGGAGCACACGGGGGCGGGCGCCGGTGGCGGCCAGATGGGCGTCGGAGCGGGCGCGCAGCGCCTCGTACGCCTCGTCGCGGCGGACCTTCGGCAGGCCGCCCGGGTGCGGGCCGGCCGCGCCGGGGCCACCGGGGAGGGGCTCGCGGACCACGGGCTGCTCGCCGAGGTTCGGGAACTCGCTGACGCCGGTGACGGGTTCGCGGCGGGTGGCGAGGTCGGCGGAGCGGCGTTCCCAGGTATCGGCCAGCCGCTCGGCGACCAGGCCGGAGCGGAGCGCCGCGGCCTGTCCGCCGGCGCGCTCCAGCTCCTGGAACCAGGCCCAGGCGGCGTGGGCGAGCTCGTCGGTGAGCCGTTCGACGTACCAGGAGCCGCCCGCCGGGTCGACGACCCGGGCCAGGTGGGACTCCTCCAGCAGGATCGAGGAGGTGTTGCGGGCGACGCGGCGCGCGAAGGCGTCGGGCAGGCCGAGGGCGTCGTCGAAGGGCAGGACGGTGACGGCGTCGGCGCCGCCGACCCCGGCCGCCAGGCAGGCGACGGTGGTGCGCAGCATGTTCACCCAGGGGTCCCGGCGGGTCATCATCACCGCCGAGGTGACGGCGTGCTGCCGCTGCGCGGCGGCGGCGCCCGTGACCCCGCTGACCTCGGCGACCCGCGCCCAGAGCCGGCGCGCGGCGCGCAGCTTGGCGATGGTCAGGAACTGGTCGGCGGTGGCGGCGTAGCGGAACTCCAGCTGGGCGCAGGCGGCGTCGGCGCCCATGCCGGCGCCGGTGAGGGCGCGGAGGTAGGCGACGCCGGTGGCGAGGGAGCAGCCGAGTTCCTGTGCCGGGGAGCCGCCGGCGTCGTGGTAGGGCAGCGCGTCGACGGTGAGGGCGCGCAGGCCGGGGAGGTCGCGGTGGCAGCGGGCGGCGAGAGCGGCGGCCGCGGCCAGGGGGCCGGCGGGGTCGCCGTCGCCGCCGGTGCGGGCGAGGACGGCGAGCGGGTCTGCGCCGAGGTTGCCCGCGGCGTCGCCGCGGGGTACGCGGCGCTCCTCGTACAGGCCGAGGAGCGCGTGGGCGGCGGGCTCGAAGCCGGCGCCGGCGTCGAGGACGACGGGGGCCAGGTCGAGGTAGACGCCGTCGAGCGCGGTGGCGAGGCCGTCCACGGGCAGCCCCTGGTCACCGACGGTCAGCCAGAGGGAGGTGACCCCGTTCTCCAGGTCGGCGAGGACGGCCTCGTTGGCCCGCCGGGGGTCGGGGTGGGCGTGGCGCTGGCGGATGTCCCAGCCCGTGACCGCGGTCCCCTCCGGTCGTCCGCCGCGGACGAACGGCGGGAAGCCGGGGTATCCGGGACGCCCGGACGCGGTGTCGGCGTCCTCGGCGGTGTAGAGGGGGCTGGTCGCCAGCCCGTCCTGGAGCCGGGTGGCCAGCGCGGCCTCGGCCGCCGGGCCGGATGCATCCGTTGTGCCCGCTTTGCGTAGCACGCCTTCCACCAGGCGCTGCCATTGCCCACGGGACGCGTCCGGGAACTCGGCGGCCAGGGAGAAGCCTTCGTCAGGCAGGACCGTCATGGGGGAAGGCTAGGGGAGCCGGTGCGCCCGGCAGCAGTGGCAGCCGCTGTGACCTTGGCCTCTTCACATCGGTGCGCACCGGCTCCCCCGTACGGGCGGTCAGCCGCGGGGCGCGCAGTCGCGTACGGGAGTGTCGTGGGTCAGGACGCAGGCGATGCGCTCGCCGCGCTCCTTGCCGTAGGTCCCGGTGAGCGCGGTGCGGAAGTCGGCCCACTGGCGGCGGGTGTCGGCGACGGCGCCCTGGACGGCGCGGTCGAAGTTGCCGCCGGTCCTGCCGCGCGGGGTGGTGGGTCCGCTGGTGGCGCCGGTGGCCGGGTCGATGGTCCCGGTGTCCTTGTTGAGGTCACCGTGCTGGACGCGCTTGCCGCAGCCGAGGGGGACGAGCGAGAAGCAGCCGGTGGTGAGTCCGTCGGGGACGGAGGAGGCGAGGAGCGGCCGGCCGCCGGTGAGCGTGAGCAGCGGGGAGGGCGCGGGGAGGTCGAGGCCGGGCGGGTTGGTCCTGCCCACGCTGCCGGATGCGGCCCGGTCGGTCCAATTGCTGTGGGAGTAGAAGTCCTGGACGCCGTGCAGGGCGCGGCCGAGGCCCTCAATGGCCTCGCACTTGTCGCGGCCGGGCACCCCGAGGGAGAAGGTGCAGTCCTTGCCGAGGTCGCTCTCGCCGGGCGCGACGGTGCCGTCGGCGTTAAGGGTTCCGGCGGCGGCGGTGACGCCCTGGGCGAAGCGGTTCTGGAGCTGACCGACACAGCCCTGGAGCGCGCGGGTGGCCTCGGCGCGGGTGCGCGGATAGCCGGGCGAGGTGAGGTGGTCGGCGTCGTCGCAGTGGGCGGCGGGGGTGAAGACCTCGTCGGTGTCGGGCGCGCCGACGGCGCCGAAGGTGCCCGAGCGGCCGGCGATCTGGCCCAGGGAGCGGGGTTCGAAGCAGGTGCCGTCGGAGGGGGTGCCCGGCCGGCAGGCGAGGGCGGCGCGGGTGATGCGCTCATGTTCGGTCTGCTGGCCGAACTTCCCTATGGTGCCGAACGCCTGAGCGGGCGCCACCTGAGTCAGCGTCAGTATCGGTGCCACCAGGGTCGCGACCGCCAGGGACAGCACGGCGCGGCGGATCGGGGTGGGTCTCTTCTGCCACATGGGTCTTCGGCCTTCGTTACGTCGAGGGGGGTGGAAAAAGGCGTAAAGACGACAGTGCACCGGCAAGTGACGGAATATGCAATGTTGCTTGTAGTGTCCCACGTTATCCGTGGGGTCATTGGGGTCCAGGCTCTCCCGCCAGGCGCGGCTCACGGCGCGGTTCCCGCGCGGAAGCGGGGTCGGGCTCGGCGAGCTCGTGCCGCCCCGGCACGACGAACTCGCACCACACCGACTTGCCGGTGCCCCGCGACTCGACCCCCCAGACGTCGGCGAGCCGGTCCACCAGCAGCAGGCCGCGCCCGGAGACCCCGGACTCGCCGGGTTCGCGGCGGCGCGGCAGGGCGCTGGAGCGGTCCTCCACCTCGACGCGCAGCCGGCGTTCGGGGCCGGTGAGCATACGGATCGTCACCACGGCCGCGCCGTCGGTGTGCAGGAGGGCGTTGGTGACCAGCTCGTCGGCGACGAGCTCGATCTCGTCCGAGCGCTCCCGGGCGCCCCAGGCCCGAACCGCCGCCCGGATCATGTGCCGGCCGGCGGAGAGGGCCTCGGGGTCGGCGGGCGCGATGTGCTGCTGGAGGCGGCCACCGTGCCGGGCGGTGGAGCCGTGCCGGCGCAGCAGCAGGACGGCCATGTCGTCCTCGCCGACCCGCTCCTCGATCACGTCGCACAGCCGGTCGGCGAGCTCGTGCAGGTCGTAGGGGCCCTCGCCGACGAGGCTCGTGAGGTACTGCATGCCTTCGTCGAGGTCGGAGCCGGGCTGTTCGACGAGGCCGTCGGTGAACATCAGCAGGGTCTCGCCGGGGTCCAGCTCCACCGTGGTCACGGGGTAGTCGAGGCGGCCGAACTCGGCGGAGAGGCCGAGCGGCAGGCCGCCGGCGACGGGCAGCCGGCGGGCGGTGCCGTCGGCGTGCCGCAGCAGCGGGTCGATGTGGCCCGCGCGGACGAGCTGGACGACGCCGGTGGAGAGGTCGGCCTCGGCGTAGGAGCAGGTGGCGAAGCGGTCGGTGTCGAGCTCGTGGAGGAAGGAGGAGGCGCGCGCCATGATGGTGGCCGGGGCGTGGCCCTCGCTGGCGTAGGCCCGCAGGACGATGCGCAGTTGGCCCATGACGGCGGCGGCGTGGGTGTCGTGCCCCTGGACGTCGCCGATGACGGCGCCGACCCGGCCGCCGGGCAGCGGGATCACGTCGTACCAGTCGCCGCCGATGTCCCGGCCCATCCGGGCGGCGCGGTAGCGGACGGCGATCTGCGCGCCGGGGACGTCGGGGATCCGGCGCGGGAGCATGGCCTGCTGGAGCCCCTCGGCGAGGTCGTGCTCCTGGTCGAAGAGCATCGCGCGGGCGATGGCCTGGGCGAGGCTGCTGGAGAGGGCGATGAAGAGGTTGCGCTCCTGCTGGGTGAAGCCGCGGGTGCTGCGGTAGAGCAGGCCGAGGGCGCCGATGGGGCGGGCCTGGGCGATGAGGGGGAGGTAGGCGGCGCAGGAGATGCCGATGTCCTCGATGTTCTCCCACAGCCAGGGGTAGGAGGTGGCGAAGTCCTCGCGCGACTCGATGAAGCGCGGCGCCATGGTGCGGACGACCTCGCTCATGGGGAAGGCGTCGTCGATGCGGGTGTAGCGGGTGCCGGGGATGTAGTGCTCCTCGGGGCCCTCCGCGACCAGGTGGATCCGGCCGGACTCGACGAGGCCGAGGACGAGCAGGTCGCAGCCGATGTGCTGGATGGCCTGGGAGTCCTTGAAGAAGTCGATGACGTCCTGGACGGTCCTGGCGTGGGCGAGGGCCGCGGTGAGCGTCTCGACGACGGTGGTGGTGTCGCGCGCCTCCAGGTCCGGCAGGCGGGGCCCGGCCGCCTCCAGCTCCACGGTGGCGTCGCGGACGATGCCGACGATGCGGCAGGGGCGGCCCTGGTCGTCGCGCTGGATGCGGCCCTGGGTGTAGGTCCAGCGCAGGGAGTCGTCGTCGGCGCGGACCCGGTAGTAGGCGCCGTAGGTCTCGCTGCCGTCCTTCAGGGCGCGGGAGACGAGGGCGTCGAGCCCGGAGGCGTCGGCGCGCGGCAGCCGGCCGGTGAGGTCGGTGATCCTGCCCTCGAACCGGCCCGGGGGGACGTTGAGCACCTCCAGGGCGGTCCCGTCCAGGTGGAGCCTGCCGCTGACGAGGTCCCAGTCGAAGGTGCCGACGCGGTTGAGGGCGGCGCACCGCTCCGGGCGAGCGGGCCAGTCGTCCGGCACCGATCCGGCCGGCACGGCGGCAGGCGTCGCTCCCCGATCAACCATAGAGCTACTCTGACACCTTTTGCCCGTTTCTTCGATGTGACTGCACGCTCCAGGGTGGTACGGATACGCCATGGAGTGGTTCACGGTCTCCGGGTACTGGCTGAGCCGGCTGGTGGTGCAGCGCGCGCTCGCCGCCGTCTACCTGACCGCCTTCCTCACGGCCGCCCTCCAGTTCCGCGCGCTCATCGGCGAGCGCGGCATGCTGCCCGTACCGCGCCACGTGCGCGGCCTGCCCTTCCTCCGCGCCCCGGGCGTCTTCGTGCTGCACTACTCCGACCGCTTCTTCGCCGCCTGGGCCTGGGCGGGCGCCGCCCTCTCGGCGGCGGTCCTCGCGGGCGCCGCGGACGCGGTGCCGCTGTGGACGTCGGTGCTGATGTGGGCCGCCCTGTGGGTGATGTACCTGTCGATCGTCAATGTCGGCCAGACCTGGTACGCCTTCGGCTGGGAGTCGCTGCTGCTGGAGGCGGGCTTCCTCGCCGTCTTCCTCGGCAACGCCCGGACCGGCCCGCCGGTGCTGGTGCTGTGGCTGATGCGCTGGCTGCTCTTCCGCGTCGAGTTCGGCGCCGGGCTGATCAAGATGCGCGGGGACCGCTGCTGGCGGGACCTGACGTGCCTGTACTACCACCACGAGACACAGCCGATGCCGGGCCCGCTGAGCTGGTTCTTCCACCGCCTGCCCCGCCCCCTGCACCGCGTCGAGGTGGCCGCCAACCACGTCGCGCAGCTGGTCGTGCCGCTCGGCCTCTTCACCCCGCAGCCCGTCGCGAGCGTCGCCGCCGGCGTGATCATCTGCACCCAGCTCTGGCTCGTCGCCTCCGGCAACTTCTCCTGGCTCAACTGGGTGACGATCGTCCTCGCCTTCTCCGCCGTCGACGGGGACCGCATGGCCGACGCGCTGGGGCTGCCCGCGCACGGGGCCATGGGCGGGGCCCCGGTCTGGTTCGAGGTGCTCGCGCTCGCCGCGACCGCCCTGGTGGCCGTGCTCAGCTGGTGGCCGGTGCGCAACATGCTCTCGCGGAACCAGCGCATGAACATGTCCTTCAACGCCTTCCACCTGGTCAACACCTACGGCGCCTTCGGCAGCGTCAACCGGCTCCGGCACGAGGTGGTCGTCGAGGGCACGGACACGGCGGAGGTCGGCCCCGGCACGGTGTGGCGGGAGTACGGCTTCAAGGGCAAGCCCGGCGACCCCCGTCGGCTGCCGCGCCAGTTCGCCCCGTACCACCTGCGGCTCGACTGGATGATGTGGTTCGCGGGGATCTCGCCGGCCTACGCGCAGTCCTGGTTCGGCCCGTTCGTCGAGCGGCTGCTGGAGGGCGACCGGGACACCCTGCGGCTGCTGCGCCACAACCCCTTCCCCGGCGCCCCGCCCACGTACGTACGGGCCCGGGTCTACCTCTACCGCTTCACCACGTGGCGGGAGCTGCGGGCCACCGGCGCCTGGTGGCACCGCACGCTGGAGCGGGAGTTCCTGCCGCCGGTGGCGCTGCGCCGCTGACCCCTCAGCGCGGCGGCAGCCCGCACAGCGCGAGCTCCGCCGCCGTGATCGGCGGCCCGCCCCGGCGACCGGCCCGCCCGGGGCCGCGCGCGACGCAGAGCGCCACGGACGGTCTGAGCAGCTCGGTCATCGGCGCGGACAGCGTCATCACGTCCATCAGCGCCTTCAGCACCACCGGGTCGCCGGTCGCCGTCCGCATCAGCCGCTGGACATAGCCGCGCAGCAGCCGGGTGGCCGCCGGCGGCGGCGCGCCGATCGCGCCGGGGTAGTTGATGTCCTCGCCGGTGGCCAGGTCCCAGGGCCCGCTCGCCGCGCGGGCGACCCGTCGCTGGAGGTCCGGGGCCAGACCCGGCGCACGGACGCTCCGCAGGGCGAGCGTGTCGCGCAGCACCACGGCGCTCCGGGCCGCCACCGAAAGGCCCTGCCCGTACACGGGGTTGAAGGTCGCGAGGGCGTCCCCAAGGGCGACGAACCCGTCGGGCGGCGCGGGCAGCCGCTCGAAGAACCGGCGCCGGTTGACCGTGCTGCGGGTGAGCGCCACGTCCGTCAGCGGCTCGGCGCGCGCGACGAGGTCGGCGATGAGCGGATCGCGCAGGGCCCGGAGGAACGGCTCGAACTCCCCCGCCTCCCCCGAGGGTTCCCCGCCCCGGGTGCCGGAGGTGGTGACCAGCCAGCGGCCGCCCTCGACGGGGACCAGCACGGCGCCCTGGCCCGGCCTCCGCCGGCGCGGGTCGGCCTGGACGCTGACGACCGGGAACCGCTCGGACTCCGGCGGTGCCTGGAAGATCCGGGTGGCGTAGACCAGCCCGGAGTCCACGGTCTCCTCGTGGACGACCGGCAGCCCCAGCTCGGTGAGCCGGCGCGCGGCCCGCGAGCCCCGCCCGGAGGCGTCGACTACCAGATCGGCCTCCAGCGTCCCGCCGGCGCCCGTACCGGCGTCCCGGACCCGTACGCCCGTGACCCGGCGGACGTCACCGAGCAGGGCGACCGCCTCGGTGCCCTCCCGCAGCACGATGCCGGGCAGGGCCAGGACCCGCGCGCGGACGACGAGGTCCAGCAGGTCGCGGGTGCAGGCCAGGAGGTACTGCGTGCCGGGCCAGCGCGGGAACCAGCCGCCGGGCCCCAGGGCCACCAGCCCCGTCGGCAGCGCCAGCCGCCGGGCGCCCGCGCTCACCCACCCGTCGAGCGTGCCCGGCAGCAGCGACTCCACCGCCCGCGCGCCGCCGGACATCAGCAGGTGCGCGTGCCGGGCCTGCGGCAGCCCCTTGCGGGGCAGCGGCCCCTCGGGCATCCGGTCCCGGTCGACGACCACGACCTCGTCGACGTGCCGGACGAGCACGGCGGCGGCCAGCAGCCCGGCCATGCCGCCACCGAGAACGACGGCACGGGTCCGGCCGTCGCGGGCAGGGATGTCGTCAGACGTGCGCATGCCCGGACCCTCCCCTTCCGGCAGAGGGGTTACGCACGGTTCACCCGTGCGTAACCGCACCGAGGCGCGGTTCCCCGCCTCACAGGGCTCTGCCCCCGGTCTCGTCGGGCAGGTCGGGACGTGCTTGCCCGCGGGAGACAGCCGGCCTGAGCGAGATCCAGCCCGTCCGGCGCTTGAGGACACCGCGCGGAAGCGCGGAACGGGGGCCCGGGGGCCGGCCCCCGCCACGCGGCGGAGCCGCACATCGGATGCAGCGGGAAGGGGCGGGCAGGGGAAGGCCCCCCGCCACCACATGCGCCCCGCCCCACCATCCCGCACCGTAGGTACCGACCCCGGCGAAAGGCGGCCCCCATGGACCCCCTGGACGCCCTCGACCGCATCGCCTTCCTCCTCGAACGCACCCAGGCCCCCACCTACCGCGTCAAAGCCTTCCGCACCGCCGCCGACGTCATCAGCGCCCTCCCCGCCGCGGAACTCCGCCGCCGCGCCGCATCCGGCACCCTGACCAGGGAGAAGGGCATCGGCCCGAAGACCGCCGCCGTCGTGGCCGAGGCCCTGGCCGGGGCCGTCCCCGGCTATCTGGCGCGGCTGGAGGAGGAGGCCGCAGGGCCGCTCACGGAGGGCGGCGAGACCCTGCGCGCGGCACTGCGCGGCGACTGCCACCTGCACTCCGACTGGTCCGACGGCGGCAGCCCGATCGAGGCCATGGCCCGTACCGCCCGCGCCCTCGGGCACGAGTGGGCGGTGCTCACCGACCACTCACCCCGGCTGACGATCGCCCGCGGCCTCTCCCCCGAGCGGCTGCGCGCGCAACTCGCCGTCGTCGCCGAGGTCAACGAGCTGCTGGCGGCCGGGGGCGGCGGCTTCCGGCTGCTGACGGGCATCGAGTGCGACATCCTCGCCGACGGGTCGCTCGACCAGGAGCCGGAGCTGCTGGAGGAGCTGGACGTCGTCGTCGCCTCCGTCCACTCCAAGCTGCGGATGGACGCGGAGGCCATGACCCGCCGGCTGGTCGCGGCCGTCGCCAACCCGCTCGTCGACGTCCTCGGGCACTGCACCGGGCGGCTGCTGGGCGGCAAGGGACGCCCCGAGTCGGAGTTCGACGCGCCGCTGGTCTTCGCCGCGTGCGCCCGCTTCGGCACCGCCGTGGAGATCAACAGCCGCCCGGAGCGCCTCGACCCGCCGCGCCGGCTGATCCACGAGGCCCTCGACGCGGGCGTGCTGTTCTCGATCGACAGCGACGCGCACGCCCCCGGCCAGCTCGACTGGCAGATCCACGGCTGCGCCCGGGCCGAGGAGTGCGGGGTGCCCGCGGAGCGGATCGTCACCACCTGGACGGCCGACGAGCTCCTGGAGTGGACCCGCTCCCGCTGAGCCACCGGCCGGCGGCGCCGACCTGCGGGCGGCCGGGCTCCCCCTGATCATCGGAGACATGGGCCACGCCACGATCCCCGTGATCCAGCCGATGCTCGCCACCCCCGGCCCGCTGCCCGCCCCGGGGGACGAGGCGGCGTGGGCGTTCGAGGTCAAGTGGGACGGCGTACGCTGCGTCGTCACCGCGCCCGGCGACGGCACCGTCCGCCTCACCACCCGGACGGGCAACGACGCCACCGCGACCTACCCGGAGCTCCGGGCGCTCGGCGAGCGGTTCCGCCGCCACGCGGCCGTGCTGGACGGCGAGGTCGTCGTCCTCGACACCCAGGGGCGGCCCGACTTCGGGCTGCTCCAGCGCCGCATGAACGTGCTGAACCCGCGCCGCGCCGCCCAGCTGGCGATGGAGTACCCCGTCCACCTGATGGTCTTCGACATCATGCACCTCGACGACCGGTCGCTGCTCAAGCTGCCCTACCGGGACCGCCGGTCCGTCCTGGCCGGGCTCCGCCTGGGCGGTACGCACTGGTCGGTGCCCGCCTACATGGAGGGGCACGGCCGGCGGGCCTGGGACGCCACCCTCAAGGACGGCTTCGAGGGCGTGCTGGCGAAACGGCTCTCCTCCCTCTACCTCCCGGGCGTCCGCTCACCCGAGTGGCGCAAGACGAAGCATGTGACGACCATCGATGTGGTCATCGGCGGCTGGGCCGAGGGCCGGGGCATGCTGACCGGGCTGCCCGGGGCGTTCCTCACCGGCCTGGACGAGCCGGGCGGCCTGCGCTTCACCGGCTCCGTCGGCTCGGGGCTGTCCGAGCGCGAGCGGCGCGACCTCGCCCGCTATCTGGAGGTCCTGGCCCGCCCGGAGTCACCCTTCGCGGGGCCCACGGGGGTGGCGGGCGCGCACTGGGTCGAGCCCCGGCTCATCGCCGAGGTCACCTTCTCCGGCTGGACCCCGGCGGGCCATCTGCGCCACCCGACCTGGCACCGGCTGCGCCCCGACCTGACCCGGCTGTGAGGCGCCGGCCGCCCGCTCAGGGCAGCGGACGGCGGGTGTCGTCCCCGGTGAGCGGCGCCAGCAGGTCACCGTGGGCGGCGACCCGGTCGAGCACCTCCTCCGGGGTGAAGGCGAGCTCCCCGGGGTCCGCGCAGGCGGCGATCTCGTCCCAGCCGACCGGGGCGGCGACGCCCGGGCGGTCGCGCAGCCGGACGGTGTAGGGCGCGGCCGTGGTCTTGGCGCTCGCGTTCTGCGACCAGTCGATGAACACCTTCCCCCGGCGGGCCGCGCGTGCCATGGAGGCCACCACCAGCCCCGGGTGCTCCCCCTGCATCCGGCCGGCCAGCTCCTTGGCGTAGGCGGAGGCCGCCCGGCCGGGTGTGGGGCACAGGGCGGCGTAGAGGTGGAGACCCTTGGAGCCGGAGACGACGGCGTGGGCGGTCAGGCCGTCGTCGTCCAGGAGCTGGCGCAGCCGCTGCGCGACCCGGCAGCACAGCACCAGGTCGGCGCCGGGCCCCGGGTCCAGGTCGAGGACGAGGCGGTCGTGCGCGTCGGGCCCGGCCGCGGCCGTCCACTGCGGGACGTGCACCTCGTACGCCCCGAGGTTCGCCATGGCGATCAGGGCGGCGGCGGAGTCGATCACGACCTGCTCGGTGACGCCCTCCCGGTGCTCGACCGGCACCACGGACACCCAGCCGGGCACCCCGCCCGGCGGGTTCTTGGCCACCCAGCTCTGGCCCGTGAGGCCCTCCGGGGCACGCACGAAGGAGGCGGGCCGGCCGGTGGCGTGCGGCAGCAGCACCCCGGCGACCCGGGCGTAGTAGTGCAGCACCTGCGCCTTGGTGTGGCCCGAGGCGGGGAACAGCACCCGGTCGAGGTGGGAGAGGGACAACCGGTGCCCCTCGATCTCCACCGCCTGCCGGTCCGAGGATGCGGGCATAAGGTAGGAATTCCCCGTGGAGGGAACAAACTATGCGAACGATGTGGAAAGGTGCGATCGGCTTCGGACTGGTGTCCGTGCCGGTCCGGCTGTACGCCGCGACCCAGGAGCACGGCGTCCGGCTGCACCAGGTCCACGACAAGGACGGCGGCCGGATCCACCTCAAGCGCGTCTGCGACGTGTGCGGTGAGCAGATCGACTACGAGCACATCGCCAAGGGCTTCGAGGACGACGAGGGCCACACCGCGGTCGTCACCCAGGACGAGCTGGCGGGGCTGCCGCTGCCCAGCAAGAAGCTCATCGACGTCCTGGCCTTCGTCGACTCGGACCGCATCGACCCGCTCCAGCTGGCGAGCTCGTACTACCTGGCGCCGGAGAGCGCGGCGGCGAACAAGCCGTACGTCCTGCTGAGGGAGACCCTGAAGCAGACGGACCGGGTGGCCGTCACCAAGATCGCGCTGCGCACCCGGGAGTCGCTGGCCCTGCTGCGCGTCCACGGCGACCTGCTGACCCTGCACACCATGTACTGGCCCGACGAGGTCCGCGACAGCGGCGACCTGGCCCCGCCGGCCTCGGTCACCGTGCGTCCGCAGGAGCTGAAGATGGCCACGAGCCTGATGGACACGCTCTCCGAGGACTTCGACCTGGCGGAGCAGGAGGA
This sequence comes from Streptomyces albireticuli, assembly GCF_002192455.1. Classification (NCBI taxonomy): domain Bacteria; kingdom Bacillati; phylum Actinomycetota; class Actinomycetes; order Kitasatosporales; family Streptomycetaceae; genus Streptomyces; species Streptomyces albireticuli. The sequence goes on along the minus strand of NZ_CP021744.1, from coordinate 6,519,692 downwards.
CGAGTACGAGGTCGCCCTCCGCGAGCTGATCGACGCGCACCTGTCCGACCGCCCCGTGCCCCGCAAGGAGACGGCTCCCGCGCCCGACAACGTCATCGACCTGATGGCCGCCCTCCAGGCGTCCATCGACTCCGCGGGGAAGAAGCCCTCGGAGCCGGCGGCCGGGAGGAAGGCGCCGGCGGCGAAGGCTGCGCGCGGAACCGGCAAGAAGACCGCCGCGCCCAAGAAGAGCGCGGCGGCCAGGAAGACCTCGTCCTCGTCCTCCACGGCGAAGAACTCGTCCTCCACGGCGAAGAAGACAACGGCCAGGAGCACCACGGCCAAGAGCACCAAGAAGACCGCGGCCAAGAAGACCGGCCGCCGCGCCTCCTGAGTGCCGCGGGCCCGCGCGGCCCGCCCGTCAGCCCGCCGGCTCGGCCTCCCCGCACACGGCCTCGGGCAGCAGCGAACGGACGGTCCTGACCAGACCGTGCGCACCGCAGAACTCGGCGACCTCCCGGCCCTCGCGCAGCCGCTCCTCGGCCTCGGCCGTACGGCCGGCACCGTTCAGGGCGACGCCGTGGTCGACCAGGGCGGCCGCGAACTCGTACTTGCACGGGGACTTGCGCAGGTGCCCCACGGACTGGTCGAGCATCTTCAGGGCGTCCTCCGGCTCCGCGACCTTGGCCGCCATGCGCAGCGCCTCACCGAGCGCGGAGTCGGTGCCGAACCGGGCGGCGTTCCGCACGGCCTGGCCCGAGAGGGTGCGGGCGCGCTCCGGGTCGTCGGGCGCGACCGCGACGGCCAGATCGAGTGCCCAGGGTGCCCAGACGGTGTTGTGCCGTCCGCGCTCCTCCAGTCTGCGCCCGGCCGCCTCCAGCTCGGCGACGGCCTCCTTCCGCCGCCCCTGGGCGAGCATCAGGCGTCCGGCGAGGCACATGGCGTCGGGCAGCACGACCGCCGGGGTGTAGGGCGGGCGGAAGCCGTTCTCCTCGGCGACGACCTGCGCCTCCGCCACATCGCCGCGGGCGAGCAGCGTGTCGATGAGCATGCAGGTGCCGTCCCACTGGATGGGCAGCCCGGGACCCAGCCGGTAGGCCAGCCGCAGCCCTTCGCGCAGCAGCTTCTCGGCCTTGTCGAGCTCACCGAGGCGACGGTAGGCGTAGCCGAGGAAGTCATGGGCGAAGGCGAGGTGGATGCCGCTCCAGCCGGAGATCTCGAAGGCTCGGATGGCCTCCTCGAACAGCTCCTTGGCGCGGTCGAGCCGGTCGGTGTAGAGGAAGCTGATGCCGACGATGCTGGGGAGTTCGAAGCCCCACTCGGTGTTGGTCCAGCTCATGCCGTGGGCCAGCCGGCCGTCCACCAGCGCGCGCTCGATCCGGTCGAGCACCTGCACGGCGTCCTCGCCGCGGATCACGCCGTCGAAGGCGCGGATGGCGAGCAGGGCCCGCTCGGCGTCGTCCCGGCCCCGCAGGTGGTCGGCGAGCTCGGAGATCCGCCGGGACCTGGCGGGCGCGTCCACCTCCTCGGACTGGATGCCCTTCCACAGATAGTGGGCGGCCTGGAGCCGCATCCGCCCCGCGCCCGGCGGGGTGCGGGCCGCCTGCACCGAGAGGACCTCGGCGGCCTCCTTGAGCTGGTTGTTGTGCGCGTACACCTGGGAGAGGCGGTAGGTGGCGTCCACGCGCAGCTCCTCGGTGAGGTGCGGCAGGGCCAGGGCGGACTTGAGGTGGTTGATGGTGGTGGACGGCGAGGTGAGCAGGGTGGAGCAGGCCAGCTCGTAGAGGACGGAGGCGCGCTCCTCCTCGGGCGGTGGCTCCCGCAGGGCGCGCTCCAGACAGCGGCGGGCCGCGTCCGGGGCGCCGACGGCGAGGTGCTCGCGGGACGCCACCCGCAGCTGTTCGACCAGCTCGGGGTCGTGGTCGGGGTGGACCTCCAGCAGATGGCGGGAGGCCACGGCGGCGCCCTGGCCCGCCTCGGAGACCGCCCACGCGGCCTGGCCGTGCATCGCGGTGCGGGTGGCCGCGGGGATCGCGCTGTAGACCGCGGTGGCGATCAGCGGGTGCACGAACTCCAGCTGGTGGACGCCGGTGAGGATACGGGCCTTGCGCAGCTTGTCCGCGCAGTCGGCGCCCTGCGCCGGGCCCATGCCCGCGAGGTTCGCGGCGAGGGTGGGCGAGATCTCCGTGCCGAGGACCGCGGCGGCGAAGGCGAACCGGGTGACGGCGTTGCCCAGGCTGTCCAGGCGGGCCACGAGGCCGCTGCCCCGGGCGGCGGCGCCCAGCTCCCGCAGGAGGGCGGCGGACTCCTCCAGCGGCTTGAGGTCGCGCTCCCGGGCCTTGGCGATCAACTCCACGGCCTCGTAGGGATTGCCGCCGGTGACGGCCCAGACCTCGCGGCAGAACGGGGCGTCCGCCTTGCCGTCGAAGGCCGAGTGCACCAGGCCGGCGACCGCGTCGGGCGTGAGGGCGCGCAGCTCGACGGGGCGCACGCTGCGGCCTTCGACGAGGTCGCGGAAGGCCGGGGTGTGGTCGGGCAGTTCGTGCGGGCGGTAGGAGAGGGCGACCAGCAGCGGCATCTCGCGCAGCCGCACGGCGTAGGAGGTGAGCCACGCCAGCGACTCGGCGTCCGACCAGTGGACGTCGTCGATGATGACGACCACGGGGTCGCCCTTCATGGCGAGTTGGGTGACCAGCCAGTCGAGTCCGTCGCGCACGCCCTGTGGGTCCTGCGGGCCGCTGGGCGGCGAGATGCCGAGCGCGGGGCCGGCGATGTCGTACCAGCCGCTGAGCAGGTCCTGCCGGGCCGCCGTGGTCATCGGGGCGAGGGCCGGCTGGAGGAGCTGGCGCACGACGTTGAACGGCACGGAACGCGAGGACTCGCTGCCGCGCGCGAAGAGCACGGTGCAGCGCTCCGTCTCGGTGGCGATGCGGCGCAGTTCGGAGAGCAACGACGTTTTCCCCAGGCCCGCTTCGCCGCTGTAGAGCAGAAGTCCGCCGAGCCGGCTCCTCCCTTCACTCACGTGCCCGCACAGGCGGTGCACCGCCTGTTCCGCTGTCTCAAGTTCAAGCTCACGCTCGAACAGGGCGGCGGCTGCGTTCTGTTCACGCTGAGGCCCTGACATGGCGTTGACTCCCGGGAGGATGTGGTGGGGGCGAGCCTAGTCCGGTCGGCCGGGCCAGGGGCAGGGTTCGCCGGACGCACCACCCGGGAGCGTGACCTTCGAGCCGTGCCCGCAACCATCCGGTGGCACCGCGCGTACGACACCCCCGTGACTCCGGTGCTCACGCGGTGTGACGCCGGCGCGGTTCCGGCCGCCGGGGACCTCTCACCCCGGCATGATCGAACATTTATCCAGGAAATGCGGAAACACATTCGGTATTTGTGACGTGGGGTCATTATGAGGCCTTGCCAATTCCCCCGTCAGGCCAATCCGCGAATATGACAACTTCGCGCCGGAGCACCTCGACGACCGGCTACGCTCCATGTCGCGCAGCGGGTTGTGGCCAGTGCATGGCTGCTGCACAACCAGTGCACGCCCACCGCACGCTGCGGACGAGTGCCGCCCTGTCGCCGTTCTCCGCGAGACCGCGAAGACCGCTGCGCTCCGGCACCCACGCCCCTTTTTCTCCTGCGTTTCCAAGAGTTCCGAGGATCCCGATGGTTGGTACTGGCTCGTCAGACCGGCGACGGCCCGTCTCCGCGCTGATATGGCTGATCTCACCTCTGGTGCTGGCGGTGTGCACGGGAACCGCGGTGGTCGCCGTGACCCCGGAGGCACGCGTCCCCGTCGGCTGGTGCGGCTCCTCGGCCACGGTCGCGGTGGCACTGGCGGCCTCCGAGGCGGCCCGGCGCGGCCGGGTGATCACCACCCTGCGCCGCCGGTGCGCCGAGCAGGAGACCGCGCTGCGGTACCGGCTCGACGAACACGAGGCGGAGACCTTCCGGTTGGCCCGTGAGCTGCTGCCCCGGGCGGTCCGCCTGCTGAAGCGCGGTGAGCCCACGGAGGTGATCCTCCGGCACACCCTGCCGACGCACGACCTGGAGCCGGGCTACGCCGCGGCGCACCGCTCCGTGCTGAAGTCCGTCATCGAGGCGGTCCAGGCGGAGGAGAGCATGCGCGACTCCGCGCAGCGCGCCTTCGTCAACATCGCCCGCCGGGTGCAGGCCATCGTCCACCAACAGGCCTACGACATCCGGGAGATGGAGCACAAGCACGGCAACGACCCGGACGTCTTCGGCGATCTCCTCCACCTCGACCACGGCAACGCCCTGACCGGCCGCCTGGCCGACAGCATCGCCGTGCTCGGCGGCTCCCGCCCGGGCCGCCAGTGGAAGAACGAGATCCCGCTCTACAACGTGCTCCGCGGCGCCATGTCCCGGATCCTCGAGTACCGCCGCGTCGACCTGCACTCCGTCGCGGACGTCGCCGTGGTCGGCCCCGCCGTCGAGCCGGTGATCCACGCGCTGGCCGAGCTCCTGGACAACGCCACCCGCTACTCCCCGCCGCAGACCCGGGTGCACCTGACCGCCGTGGACATCCAGTCCGGCATCGCGGTCGAGATCGAGGACGCCGGCGTCGGCCTGACCGACGAGGCCAGGCGCCGCACCGACCGGGTGCTGTCCAAGGAGAGCGAGCTCGACCTCGACGACCTGGGCGAGGCGCCCCGGCTGGGCCTGGCGGTCGTCGCGCGGCTCGCCCGCTCGTACAACTTCCTGGTGTCGCTGCGGCCCTCCGCCTACGGTGGCGTGCGGGCGGTCCTGGTCATCCCCATGGACCTGATCACCGCCAGCAAGCACCCCGGCGGCGACATCGCCCGCGCCCCCAAGCTGCCCCCCTTCAAGTCCAAGCGGCGCCCCGGCCAGCGAATCCCCGCGCCCGGCCCCGAGACGCCGCCGCCCATGATGGAGCACCCCATCCCGCCGCCGCTGGGCGACAGCGGACTGCCGCAGCGCCGGCGGCGGCGCGGGCCCGCGCCGCTCCCCTTCGGCCGGGCCGCGGCCGCCCAGCGCGAAAGGGAGCGGGAGCAGGCGATGCGCACCCGGCCGAGCGTCCCGGTGCAGCCGGGGCCCGAGCGGGACAGCCTCCCGGAGCAGCCGCCCAAGCAGCCCGGCATGTGGCTGGCGGCCTTCACCAGAGGCATCAACGGGGAGCTCCCGGAGCCGGATCCCGACCGGCCGAACAGTGATCTCTCGTCAGACAAGGAAGAGTAGCCAAGTGACGCAGCCGCGGTTCAACATGGACTGGATGCTCAAGGACCTGGCAACGGGCGTTCCGCAGACCCGGCACGTGATCGTGCTGTCCTCGGACGGCCTGCGCATGGCCCAGCACGGCACCGACCCTGACGTCGCCGACCGTCTCGCCGCCGCGTGTGCCGGACTACAGAGCCTGTCCGCCGCCATCGCCGCGGAGTTCCCGAATCCGCGCGGGGACGGACAGATGCGGCTGGTCGTCATCGAGGTCGACGGCGGTTTCTTCTACCTCATGGCCGCCGGGGCCGGAGCGTATCTCGCCGTGCTGGCCGACGACGACGTGGACGCCGAGCTGATGGGCCTGCGGATGCGGGACCTGGTGGCCCGCATCGGCTCGCACCTCACCAGTCCCCCCCGGGTCGGCGGGCCGGTGACATGAACGGGGCCGGACCCGACCCAGCGACAGCGCCCGGCAGTCCGGACCGGCTGTACATCCTCACCGGCGGCCAGGACCGCGCGGAGCAGCGGCGGACCGAGCTCGATCTCGTCACCCTGATCGTGTCCCGGACGGAGTCCGAGGCCGGTCTCCAGCCGGAGCACGCGGCCATCGTCCGGATGTGTCACTACCCGCTCTCCGTCGCGGAGATATCCGCTTATCTGGAGCTGCCGGTCAGCACCCTGACCCAGCTTCTCACCGAATTGCTGGCGGGCCGACAGGTGGAGGCCCGCCCCCCGGTCCCGGCGGCGGCCCTGCCCGACGTCCGACTTCTGGAGGCGGTGATGAATGGACTACAGAAGCTCTGACCCGTACGCCTCCCCGTACGGCCCCGACACCCCCGCGGGGCCGCGGCGCGAGGACGTCCTGCCGGCGTCCGCCACCGCGGCCGTCAAGGTCGTCATCGTCGGCGGCTTCGGCGTGGGAAAGACGACCCTGGTGGGCGCGGTCAGTGAGATCAGGCCGCTGACCACCGAGGAGACCATGACCCAGGCCGGTGTCGGCGTGGACGACCTGGCCGGGGTCGAGCACAAGACCGAGACCACCGTGGCCATGGACTTCGGCCGGATCAGCATCAACGAGCAGCTGGTGCTGTACCTCTTCGGCACCCCCGGCCAGGAGCGCTTCTGGTTCCTGTGGAACGGCCTCTTCGAAGGGGCGCTCGGCGCGGTGGTGCTGCTCGACACCCGCCGGCTGGAGGTGAGCTACGACGTGATCGGCCGCCTGGAGGAGCGCGGCGTCCCGTTCGTCGTGGGCGTCAACCGCTTCCCCGGCTCCCCCACCTACCCCATGGCGGAGCTCCGCGCGGCGATGGACCTGGAGGACTCCGTGCCCATGGTCGACTGCGACGCCCGGGACCGCGGCTCCTGCCGCGACACCCTGCTGACCCTCATGCGCTATCTGTACACCCTCACGACCGCCTCCCCGGAGCCTCAGTGACCCTCCCCCCCGAACACTCCCGCGCCGACTCCATGGCCGTGCCTCCCCCGCAGTGCCCCGCCCACGGCCCGGGCGGTGTCACCCGGCTCTACGGACCGGAGGCCGAGGCCGACCCCATGGGGCTGTACGAGCGGCTGCGCGAGAAGCACGGCCAGGTGGCGCCCGTCCTGCTGCACGGCGACGTGCCCGCCTGGCTGGTGCTCGGCTACCGCGAGAACCTCGACGTCGCGCGCACCCCCTCGCGGTTCTCGCGGGACTCCCGGCTCTGGCGCGAGGCGCGCGAGGGCCGGATCGCCCCGGACCACCCGCTGACGCCGATCACCACCTGGCAGCCCATCTGCGTCTTCGCGGACGGGCAGCAGCACGAGCGCTGGCGCGGCGCGGTCAACGACGGCATCGCGCGCTTCGACAAGCGCGGCATCCGGCGCCATGTCACCCGCTTCGCCAACCAGTTGGTGGACCGCTTCTGCGAGGCGGGCCGCGCCGATCTGGTGCACCAGTTCGCGGAGCACCTGCCGATGATGGCGATGACCCAGCTGCTGGGCATGCCAGAGGCGTACGACACCCGGCTGGTCAACGCGGCCCGCGACATGATCAAGGGCACCGAGACGGCGGTCGCGAGCAACGAGTTCGTCCAGGAGACGCTCCGCAAGCTGGTGGCCCGCAAGCGGGTGGAGCCGGGCTCGGACTTCACGAGCTGGCTGCTGGAGCACCCCTCCGGGCTCACCGACGACGAGGTGCAGCAGCATCTGCGGCTGGTGCTCATCGCCGCCTACGAGACCACCGCGAACCTCATCGCCAACACCCTGAAGATGGTGTTCACGGACGTCCGCTTCCGGGCCTCGCTCGCGGGCGGCCATATGACGCTGCCGGACGCGGTCGAGCAGGTGCTGTGGGACGAGCCGCCCTTCATCACCATCCTCGGCCGCTGGGCCACCCAGGACACCGAGCTGGCCGGGCAGCCGATCAAGGAGGGTGACGCCCTGGTGCTCGGGCTGGCCGCCGCCAACATGGACACGGTGGTCCGCCCCGATCCGGACCTGCCGATCCACGGGAACCGCTCCCACCTGGCGTTCAGCGGGGGTGCCCACGAGTGCCCCGGGCAGGACGTGGGCCGGGCGATCGCGGACACGGGCATCGACGCCCTGCTGCTGCGGCTGCCCGACCTCACCCTGGCGGTGGAGGAGTCCGAACTGGTCTACGCCTCCGCGCTGATGTCCCGCCACCTGACGGCCCTTCCGGTGAAGTTCGCGGCACAGCCGCCGCTGCCCCCGGAGCCCGCCGAGGACCGCGCACCGGAAGGACCGGCCTCCTCCGTTCAGCCGGAGCGGCTCGAACAGCCGGTGGTCACGCCGGCGCCGTCCGGCCGGGCCACCCCGTCCCGGACGTCGTGGTGGAGGTCGTTGCGCCGCTGGCTGCGGCGCGGATAGGGGGTGGATTCGAGTTGGTCCCACCACCAGGCGACGGCGGGCAGGGGCAGCGGCTCCGGGCTGTCGTCGGCCGGGGCCGACTTCCACCACCGCGCGGGCTCGCCGCTCCCGTAGGGATCGGCGTAACGGGCGCAGGCGGAGGCCCAGTCGAGGTGGCCGCGGACGAACTGGCCGAGCGCCACGAGGTAGCAGCGCAGCTCGACACCGGAGCGGGGCCAGAGCTGCTCGCGCAAGCGCAGGAAGAGCGTCATGACACGGTCGCGCATCGCCATGGCCTCCTCCTGCGCGCGGGCGGGCGTGCAGTCCCGTTCCTGGGCGAGGACGTCGATCAGGTTGAGGTTGTCACCGGCTCGCTGGATCTCCTTGTTCCGCGAGTAGAAGTCGTTGTCCCAGGCCACGAGGGTCCAGGTCATTTCGGTCATGGCCCGGATCTCGGGCCGGTCGAGGTCCTGGTCCTGGAGCTCGTACCCCCCGGCGATGTCCATGAGCGCGGTGGACGGCGCCATGCCGATGGCGCGCATCCACATGGCGGCGTAGTCGTTGACGGACGGCAGTGCCCGGTCGCGGCGGCACGCCGCCTCCCACACCAGGCCGGACATATAGGTGCGCATGCCTTCGGTCCAGTGGCGTAACTGGCCGGGCGTGGCGTGCTCGGCCAGCTCCAGGCGGACGGCGCGGAGCGCCGCCGCGTGGGGCGAGTCGTCCGGCCAGGCCGGTGTCGGCGCCTCCAGGACGCGCATGATGCGGGAGGTCGTATGGGCAAGGCCGTGAGCCGTGGCGCCCGCCTCGTCGCAGAGGGCGTCGTCCAAGGAGAAGAGCACCGAATGCAGCTTCGCCACCACCGTCAGCGGGCGGACCTGCCCGTAGGGCATGGTCCTCGCCGTCAGGCCGCCGAAGTCGCACCGGATGAGGCGTTGCCGCTGGTGGGAAGAGGTATCGAGCTCCTGCTGGAGCATCCAGTCCACCGAGGCGTCGTCGATCTCCCGCACCCGGGGATGGACCGCCGGCGCTATCGGACAGTAGAAAGGCACGATCTCCAAGGGCTGGACTGTTATGCGGTCTCGCACGCTTGTCACGCCGCCTCCCCAGGCCGACTCGCAGCGTTCCTGTCCACTTTTGCGCGGTACCTGCCCAGGGCGGACCGCGGATAACCCGTTACGCATATCCGGTCACACCTTTCCAGCACGGGACGCAAGGTTCACCTCGGATCGTTTTCGATCGAATCGAGTCAAAGCCGCCCTCCGGAAGGGTAGGAACGGTTGAATATTGCACACCGTTGTCGGGGTTTTTTCCTCATGATCCTCCGTTGTTCGAAAAACTGAGGGATGGCCGGATCCCGCTCACACCTGGCAGGGACGGATGATCGAGGATCCCCGACACTGGTGATCGTCGAGCCCGAGGGAGGCAAGGCATGGCGATGGCATCGTCGGTCCGGCGGTACGGCCCGCTCCGCGCCGGTCCCTGGCGCCGTGGCGCCCTGGCCGTGGTGGCGGGCGCGCTGCCCGCCCTGTGCTTTCCGGCGCCGGCCCTGTGGTGGCTCGCCTACGTGGCCCTCGCGCCGTGGCTGCTGCTGGTCCGCTCGGCCGCCACGGGCCGCCGGGCGGCGCTCGAAGGCTGGCTGGGCGGGGCTGGTTTCCTGCTCGCGGTGCACCATTGGCTGCTGCCGAGTCTGCATGTCTTCATTCTGGTACTCGCGGCGCTGCTGGGGTTGTTGTGGGCGCCGTGGGGACTGGTGGTGCATCGCCTGCTGGGAGGATCACCCGGCGCCGGGCGGTGCGCGGCGGCTCTCGTCGTCGTCCCCTCCGCCTGGTTGATGGTCGAACTTGTCCGATCGTGGGAGTACTTGGGTGGCCCCTGGGGGCTGTTCGGAGCGAGTCAATGGCAGGTGCCACCCGCCCTCAGACTGGCTTCCCTGGGTGGGATCTGGCTGGTTAGTTTCCTCCTCGTGGCCCTCAACACGGCCCTCGCCACGCTGATTTGTGCCCCGCGCGCACGCGCCACCGGGGCGGTGGGCGCGCTCGCGTGCGCCGCGGTCGCCGCCGGTGGGTGGCTGTGGGCCCCGCAGCCGCGGGCCGCGGGCAACGTCCGGATCGCCGTCGTCCAGCCGGGCGTGGTCTTTGGCGCGCACAGCCCGCAGCGGCGCTTCGACCGCGAGGAGGAGCTGACCCGGCAACTGGCCGGGCAACGCCCTGACCTGGTGGTCTGGGGCGAGAGCAGCGTGGGCGAGGATCTGGACCGGCGGCCCGACCTGCGGAAGCGGCTCGCCGCGCTCTCCCAGGAGACCGGCGCCGATCTGCTGGTGAACGTCGACGCCCGCCGCGCGGACCGGCCCGGGATCTTCAAGAGCTCCGTGCTGATCGGCCCCACGGGCCCCACCGGGGACCGGTACGACAAAATGCGGCTGGTGCCGTTCGGGGAGTACGTCCCGGCGCGCTCGCTGCTGGGCTGGGCCACCTCGGTGGGCAAGGCCGCGGGCGAGGACCGGCGGCGCGGCGAACGGCCGGTGGTGATGCGGCTGCCGTCCGGGCTGCGGATCGGACCGCTGGTGTGCTTCGAGTCGGCCTTTCCCGACATGAGCCGGAAGCTGGCGCGGGACGGCGCCGGGGTGCTCGTCGCCCAGTCGGCGACCTCCACCTTCCAGCACAGCTGGGCGCCGCGGCAGCACGCCTCGCTGGCGGCGCTGCGGGCCGCCGAGACCTGGCGGCCCGTGGTGCACGCGACGCTGACCGGGGTGAGCACGGTCGCCGGCCCCCGCGGGGAGACGGTGGGCGCCCCGCTGGGCACGGAGCGCAGCGCCGCCGCCGTCTACGAGGTGCCCCTCGCCCGGGGCACCAGCCCGTACGTCCGCACCGGCGACTGGGCGGTCCTCGGCTCGGTCACGGTCCTGGTCTGCTACGCCGCCGCCGCGACCGCGCGGGCGCTGCGCCGGAGGCGTTCCGGAGGAACCGTCAGGAAGCCTGCTCCAGAGCGGCGTTGACGACCCGTTCGGCGAGCTCATGGGTGCGCAGCGCGTCCTCGGCGTCCAGCACCTCGCCCGCCCGTACCGCGTCGAGGAAGACGCCGACGACCTGCTCGATACCGCGCTGACGGGCCACGGGCACCCAGTCGCCGCGGCGGCGGACGCTCGGCTGGCCCTTGTGGTCGACGATCTCGGCGAGGTTCACGACCTGCCGCTTGGTGTCCTGGCCGGAGACCTCCAGGATCTCCTCGGTGGAGCCGCTCATCCGGTTCATCGTGCCGATGGCGGTGAAGCCGTCGCCCGACAGCTGGAGCACCACGTGGTGCATCAGGCCGTCGCGGACCCGGGCCCGGACGTCGACGTGCTCGACGGGCCCGGGGGCGAGGAAGCGCAGGGTGTCGACGACGTGGATGAAGTCGTCGAAGACGAGGGTGCGCGGGTCCTCGGCGAGCCCGACCCGGTTCTTCTGCATCAGGATCAGGTCGCGCGGGTGGTCCAGGCACTGGGCGTAGCCGGGGGCGTGGCGGCGGTTGAAGCCGACGGCCAGGCTCACCCGGCGCTCCCGCGCGAGGCGGACCAGGCGCGCGCTGCCGGCCAGGTCGTAGGCGAGGGGCTTGTCCACGTAGACGGGCACGTCCGCTTCGAGGAGGCGGGTGACGATCTCGGGGTGCGCGGCGGTGGCCGCGTGGACGAAGGCCGCGTCGAGGCCGGCGGCCAGCAGCGAGTCGAGGTCGGTGTGGCGGTGCGCGTCGGGGACGCGGTAGGTGTCGGCGACGCGGTGGAGGGTCTCGGGCGTGCGGGTGTGGAGGTGGGGTTCGAGCCCCGGCTGTGTGGTGAGCACCGGCAGGTACGCCTTCTGCGCGATGTCGCCGAGCCCGATGCAGCCGACCTTCACGGAGCCTCCTTGGTACGCGTTCCCGTTTGAGCAGCATACGGGTGTGCGGGTGGGCGCCAGTCGGCCACTCCGTCGAGGCCGCGCAGGGCGAGGTGGGGCGCGAAGCGGTCCGCCGCGACGAGGGCGGCGTCGCGCAGGAGGCGGCCGGACCGGGAGGAGAGACAGGCGAGGCGGCCGACGCGGGCGGAGCGGCGGACGACCGCCGTGGTGCGGGGCAGCCGCTCGGCGGTGTAGCGCGGCAGCGCGGGCAGCGGGTCGCCGCCGTGCACCGTGGCGGCCTCGGCGGCCAGGTGGGCGAGGACGACCGCGTCCTCGACGGCCTGGCAGCCGCCCTGGCCGAGGTTCGGGGTCATGGAGTGGGCGGCGTCGCCGAGGAGGGCGACCCGGCCGTGGTGGTGGGCGGGCAGCGGGTCGGCGGCGCTGTGGACGTCGTTGCGCAGCACGGCGGCGGGGTCGGCGGCGGCGAGGAGCTCCGGCACGGGGTGGTGCCAGTCGCCGAAGAGGCGGCGCAGCTGGGCGAGTTCGCCGCCCGGGGACTGCGCGCGGGCGGGCGCGGCGGCCTGGGCGTAGGCGTAGACGCGGCCGTCGAGCAGGGGACGGTGCCCCAGAGCCGGCCGGGCCCCCAGGTCTCGTGGGCGGTGGTCCCGCCCTGCGGCGCGGCCGCCGCCGGGACGACGAAGCGCCAGGTGGTGAAGCCGGTGTAGCGCGGTGCCGGGTGGCCGGGGAAGAGCGCGGCGCGGACGGCGGAGTGGATGCCGTCGGCGCCGACGACGAGCTCGGCCTCCAGGACGCCGCCGGGGGTGGTGACGCGGGCGGGCCGGTCCGGCCCGCCGGGGTCGGCGAGTTCCCCGCGGACCCCGGTGCGCACGGCGCCCTCGGGGAGCCGGGAGGCGAGCAGGGCGATGACGTCGGCGCGGTGCGCGACGACGACGGGGCCGCCGAAGCGCCGGGCGGCGGCCGCGTTGTCCGTGCGGGAGAGCCAGTACCCGCCGGGGCGCCGCAGTCCGCCGTCCACCTGCGGGACCGACAGGGCGCGTACGGCGTCGCCCGCGCCGAAGGTGTCGAGGGCGCGCTGGGCGTTGGCCGCGAGGGCGATCCCGGCGCCCACGGGTTCGAGCGAGGCGGCGCGTTCGAGGACGGTGACGTCCCAGCCGCGGTGGTGCAGGGCGGCAGCGGCGGTGAGGCCTCCCACCCCGCCACCGATGACGACGGCTCGGAGCTCTCGCATGGACTTACCTCCGGATGACTACGCCTGTAGTTCGCCTGACGATACTACCCCTGTAGTGCGGGCGGTAGGTTGAAGGCATGTCAGTGGAGAAGGAACCCGCGCAGTACCCTGGGAAGCCGCTGGTGCGGCTGCCCGCCGGAGCCGCCCGCGGCCGGCTGATCGCCGACACCGCCCTCGACCTGCTCGCCGAGCGCGGCATGCGCGGGCTGACCCACCGGGCCGTCGACGAGGCGGCGGGCCTGCCGACCGGCTCGACGTCCAACCAGGCCCGGACCCGGCTCGCGCTGCTGGAGGCGGCGGTGCGGCGGCTCGCCGTGCGCGAGGGCGAGGTGCTGGCCCTGAAGGAACTGCCCGATCCGGCGGACGGCCCCGAAGCGCTCGCCGACGCGATCGCGCTCGCCCTGCACCGCACCCTGACCGGCCGGCGCGAACTCCTGATCGCCCGCTACGAACTGGCCCTGGAGGCCTCACGCCGGCCCGAGCTGCGAGCCATCTACGACACGGAGGGCCGCGCCTTCCGCGAGCCCCTCGTCGCGCTGCTGACGGCGGCGGGCTCGAAGGCCCCGGAGCGGCACGCGCTGTCGGTGCTGGCCTGGTGCGAGGGGTTGATGTTCTCGTGCGCGGCGGGGTCGTACCACGCGGAGGTGCCGGGGGTGGAGGGGTTGCGGGTCAGCGCGCGGGAGTTGTTGCGGGGGGTGCTGGGGTGACCTTTCCGCAGTCCCGCCCCTTCCCGCCGCATCCGATGTGCGGCTCCGCCGCGTGAGGGGCTCCGCCCCGGGCTCCGGTCCTCAAGCTCCCCCAGCTACCGCTGGGAGGTGCCCCCGGACGGGCTGAAATCAGCCCGTCCGGCGCTTGAGGACACCGCGCGTCAGCGCGGAAGGGGGCCCGGGGGCGAAGCCCCCGGTTACGGGAAGGGGCGGGGTGGGGAAAGCCCCGCCGGCAGGCGGATGATCGCACATCACCCCTCCGGGGCATTCCCAACCCCCTCCCCAGGGCAGCAGAGTTGAGCGAGTGCATCGAGTCCCCGCAGCGGCAGCCCTGACGGTGGTGGCGATGATGGCCACCACCGGCTGCGTATCCGTGTCCCCGCACACCGCCGCCCACGCCCCGGCCGGCTCGTCGCGGTGGTCGGGCTCCGGTCCCCGCACCGGCCCGGGCCCGGCCCGCGAGGCACTGGCCACGACGGGGCCGGACGGCCCGGGTGCCGGTCCCCGCACCGGGCGCGGCGGGGATCCGGACCGGCTGGGCGGCGCACCGACGTTCTGGGACCCGTCCGACCTCTCGCACCCCGGAGCCCCCCGGGACCTGGAGAGGTTCTGGAATCCGGCGGACCCTTCCGCGCCTTCCGTATTCACGGACCCCTCAAGCCCCTCAGGCCCTTCCGGCCCCTCCGGCCACGCGGATCGCCCGGCCCGCTCGGGCCCCTCCGGGCCGTCCGGCCCGGCCGGCTCCTCGGGCCCGGCCGACCGCTCCCCCGGCCGGAGCGCGCACTCCTCGTCCCCCTCGGACTCGGGCTCGGCCCCGGGCTCGTCCGGCCCCTCCCGGGACGCGGGCCCTCAGGCGGCCTCCCCGGAGCGGTCCGCACCGCGTCAGGACACCCCCGCCCCCCAGCACCACTCGGACCCGCCCGCGAGCGGCCACGCCTCCGAGCCCCGCCACGAGGCGCCCGCCCCCGCCCCGGCACCGGCCAAGGGCGGCGGCAATGTCTGCGCCATGGGCCGCGACTACGGCCGCTGGCAGCAGGGCGGCGACGCCAACCGCATCTGCGGCCAGGTGTACGGGCACTGAGCCGGGCGGGCGCCGCGGCCGTGTCCGTACACCCTCACGCGCGGACCGGGCTCAGACCGCCAGGTCCGGGATGCGCCAGTCGATCGCTTCGTGGCCCTGGGCCGCGACCGCCTCGTTGATCTGGGTGAAGGGGCGGCTGCCGAAGAACTTCTTGGCCGACAGCGGCGAGGGGTGCGCGCCCTTGACGACCGTGTGGCGCGTCTCGTCGATCAGGGGCAGCTTCTTCTGGGCGTAGTTGCCCCACAGCACGAAGACGGCCGGGTCGGGGCGGGAGGCCACGGCGCGGATGACCGCGTCGGTGAACTTCTCCCAGCCCTTGCCCTTGTGGGAGTTGGGCTCACCGCCGCGGACCGTGAGGACCGCGTTGAGCAGCAGGACGCCCTGCTCGGCCCACGGCTGGAGGTAGCCGTTGTCCGGGACGTCGTAGCCGAGCTCCTCGCGCATCTCCTTGTAGATGTTGCGCAGGGAGGGCGGGGTCTTGACGCCGGGCCGGACCGAGAAGCAGAGGCCGTGTCCCTGACCCGCCCCGTGGTAGGGGTCCTGTCCGAGGACGAGGACCTTCACCCGCTCGTACGGCGTGGCCTCCAGCGCGGCGAAGACCTCGCCGCGCGGCGGGTACACCGGAGCGTTCGCCCGCTCCTCCTCGACGAAGTCGGTGAGCTCCTTGAAATAGGGCTTCTCCAGCTCCTCGCCGAGGACTCCGCGCCAGGACTCGGGCAGCGTGTCGGTGACGGTCACGTCGACAACCTCCGGGGTTCGATCCGTTTACACCGGAGAACTTACCGGCGGCCACTGACATCGCCCGCCGCGCGGCCTCAGAAGCCCGCGTTGAGGAAGATCCCCCCGTCCACCACCAGCGTCTGCCCGGTGATCCAGGCGGCGGCGGCGGAGAGCAGGAAGGCGGCCGCTCCCCCGATGTCCTCGGGCACGCCGAGCCTGCCGAGCGGGTACGACGCCACGACCTCCGCCTCGCGCCCCTCGTAGAGGGCCGCGGCGAACTTCGTCTTCACGACGGCGGGGGCGATGGAGTTGACGCGGACGCCGGGGGCCATCTCGTGGGCGAGCTGGAGCGAGAGGTTGACCATGGCGGCCTTGCTGATGCCGTACGCGCCGACGAACGGCGACGCGCCCAGCCCGGCGACGGACGCGATGTTGACGATCGCCCCGCCGTTCTCCTTCTGCCACGCCCGCCAGGTCTGCTGGGCGAAGCCGAGCGCGGAGATCACATTGGTCTCGAAGACCTTGCGGGCGACGGCCAGGTCGAGCTCGGCGATCGGGCCGAACACGGGGTTGGTCCCGGCGTTGTTGACGAGGTAGTCGATGCGGCCGAAGGCGTCCATCGCGCGCTCCACGGCGGCGGCCTGGTGGGCCTCGTCGTGGGCCTTGCCGGGCACCCCGAGCACCCGGTCGGGGCCGAGTGCCTCGGCCGCCCGCTTCAGGCTCTCCTCGTCCCGGCCGGTGATGACGACGCGGTCGCCGCGGGCGACGAGCGCCTCGGCGATGCCGTATCCGATGCCGCGGCTGGCGCCCGTGACGAGGGCGACCTTCCCGCTGTCCGGTGCGGTCATGTCCGTTCCCCTCCCCGTCAGTTGAGCGGTCCGCCGGCCACGTACAGCACCTGACCGGAGACGAAGCCGGCCTGCTCGCCGGTGAAGAAGGCGACGGCGTTGGCGATGTCCTCGGGCTCGCCGACGCGCTGGACCGGGATCTGGCTCGCGGCGGCGGCCTTGAAGTCCTCGAAGCCCATGCCGACGCGGTCGGCGGTGGCGGCGGTCATGTCGGTGGCGATGAAGCCGGGGGCGACGGAGTTGGCGGTGACGCCGAACTTGCCGAGTTCCTTGGCGAGGGTCTTGGTGAGGCCCTGCATGCCGGCCTTGGCGGCGGCGTAGTTGGCCTGGCCCCGGTTGCCGAGGGCGGAGCTGCTGGAGAGGTTGACGATCCGGCCGAAGCCCGCGTCGACCATGTGCTTCTGGCAGGCCCGCGACATCAGGAACGCGCCCCGCAGGTGCACGCTCAGGACGGTGTCCCAGTCGTCGTCGCTCATCTTGAACAGCAGGTTGTCCCGGAGCACCCCGGCGTTGTTGACGAGGATGACGGGGGCGCCCAGCCCGTCCGCGATCCGGGCGACGGCGGCCTCGACCTGGGCCGAGTCCGAGACGTCGCAGCCGACGGCGAGGGCCGTGCCGCCCGCCGCCGTGATCTTCTCCACGGTGCCCGCGCAGGCCGCCTCGTCGAGGTCGAGGACGGCGACCGCGCGGCCCTCCCCGGCCAGGCGGACGGCGGTCGCGGCGCCGATGCCACGGGCCGCGCCCGTCACGACGGCTACGCGCTGCTCGGTGGTGGACATGCGGGGCTCTCCTCACCTCGGAGACGTCGGCGTCGACGTCGGGCTCGGCTCCAGCGGCGCCACCCCGGCCGAGCAGGTGAGCAACCGCTTAGTAGCTAGTGGATCAGACGCTAGAAGCCCCGCCACCCGCTGTCAACGCCTCGGGCCGCGCCCCCTGGCGCGGCCCGGCACCCTCACCGCACCAGCAGGTCGAGGAGGCGCTCCGGTTCGCCCTCGGGGTCCGCGGTCAGCCCGGTGTGCACCGGGCCGGGCTGGACGACCGTGGAGCGCGGCGCGATCAGCCATCGGAAGCGGCGCCCCGGGGCGTCCTCGGCGGCCTGCCCGGCCCGCTCCCCGCCGAGGCAGACGCCTTCCACGGCGCCCAGCGCGGCCCGTACGCCCGCGACGTCCGCGGTCGGGTCGAGGGCCAGCAGCCGCGCCTCGTCCAGGTGGACGCGGGCGGCCACGTAGGACTTCGCCTGGCAGTAGACGACGACCCCGGCATTGATCTGCTCACCCCGCTCCACGCGCGGGACCACG
Organism: Streptomyces albireticuli; assembly: GCF_002192455.1. Taxonomy (NCBI): domain Bacteria; kingdom Bacillati; phylum Actinomycetota; class Actinomycetes; order Kitasatosporales; family Streptomycetaceae; genus Streptomyces; species Streptomyces albireticuli. Next base: position 6,501,919 of record NZ_CP021744.1, on the reverse strand, counting down.
CGCAGCAGGGCGTATTCGAAGACGTCGCGTCCGTTGTGGCGCCCGGTCACTTGCCGGCCTTTCCGTCGAGCCTGACACGCACCCACTCCGGCGCCTGCGAGGGTTTGTCCTTGCTTCGTTCGCCGAGGACGACGCGGTCGCCGATGGTGGCGGCGCGCTCCAGCAGCACCTCGACATAGGCGCGGCGCAGCGCGTCCGGGCTGTCGAAGCCCGGTTCGTCCACGAGCCACTCGTCGGGCACGTCGGCGGCGACCTCGGTCAGCAGCTCCTCGGTGACCTTCGGGGCGAGGGCGGCCGCCGCGCCGGCGACGTCCGGCGCGAAGGAGGCCAGGACGTGGTCGGAGGCGTCGTAGGCCTTGCCGGCCGCGGCGGTGGCGGACGGCCAGTTGTGGTGCCAGATCATCGTCGCGCCGTGGTCGATGAGCCACAGCTGTCCGTGCCACACCAGGAGATTGGGGTTGCGCCAGGACCGGTCGACGTTGTTGATCAGCGCGTCGAACCAGACGACCCGGCCGGCCTCGGCCGCGTCGGTCTCGAAGGCCAGGGGGTCGAAGCCGAGCGCGCCGGGCAGGAAGTCCATGGCGAGGTTGAGCCCGCCGCTGGCCTTGAGGAGCCCCTGCACCTCCTGGTCCGGCTCGCCGCGGCCGATGACCGGGTCGAGCTGGATCTTGGCGAGGTCCGGGACGCGCAGGCCCAGGGCCCGGCCGAGCTGTCCGCAGATGACCTCGGCGACGAGGGTCTTGCGGCCCTGCCCGGCGCCGGTGAACTTCATGACGTACGTGCCGAGATCGTCGGCCTCGACGATGCCGGGGAGCGAGCCACCCTCACGCAAGGGCGTGACATACCGGGTGGCGGTGACTTCGGGGAGCATTGCCCCAGGCTACTGCGGTGGGCCGGGGCCCCCGGCACCGGGCGCGGCGGGGTGGGCGCGGCCGTCCGGGTGGAGCGGCCGCCCGGCCGGGTCGCGGGCCCGGCCGTGCGGGTGTCGCGGGTTCAGCGGGCCCGGCGCGGGCGCCGCCAGTCGCGCAGCACGGCCTCGGCCGTGGTGATGGTGGCGACGAGGGCGAGGGTGTGGCGGATCATCGCCTCGGTGTATTCGGCGGGCACCCCGGCGATGGCGTCGGCGGGGACGACGGCCGTGTAGCCGAGGTTCACGGCGTCGAAGACGGCGTTGGGGACAGCCACGTTGGCGGAGACCCCGGTGACGACGAGCGTGCGGCAGCCGAGGTTGCGCAGCAGGGCGTCCAGGCCGGTGCCGGCGAGCGGCGAGAGGCCGTGCAGCCGCCGGACGACCAGGTCCGCGTCGGCGACCGGGACGGGCTCGGCGACCCGGACGGCCTTGGTGCCGGCCAGTTGCCGCACGGGCAGCCGCTCGGCGGCGCGGAAGAGGCGGGCGTTGCGGCCGGTGCCACGGCCGTCGGGGCGGCGCTCGGCGAGGGCGTGCACGACCTGGACCCCGGCGGCGTGCGCGCCGGCGACCAGCCGCGCCACGTTGACCAGGGCGCCGGAGGTGCGCGCGGCGGCGGCGAGTTCGGGCAGGGCGCTGTCGGTGCCGACGACGCCCTCCTGGCACTCGACGGTGAGCAGGACGGTGGTGGCGGGGTCGGGCGGCTCGGCGCGCGGGTCGGTGTACGAGGTGAGGAGGGGGTCGGCGAACGGGTCGGGTGGCGGGGGCATGGCTCCCTCGTCCGGGGCGCGGGGTCGGTGCTCGGCCGCGTGAGGCTAGCGGGGATTGCGCGGCGCCGGAAGAGGCCCCATTCTTTCTGACTACCAGTCAGATGCACGGGGACCACCGGGAGGTGCGGAGATGGCCGCCACCCAGCGGCGGGGCCGCCGGATCATGCTGACCCCGGCCGAGCTCGACGCCTTCCTCGCGGAGCGGCGCACCTGCCGGGTGGCGACGGTCGGCCGGGACGGCCGGCCGCACGCCGGGGCCCTGTGGTTCGTCTGGGACGGCCGGTCCCTGTGGCTCTACTCTCTCGTGCGCAGCCGGCGCTGGGCCGACCTGCGCGGCGACGCGCGGATCGCGGTGGTGGTCGACGACGGGCGGGAGTACGGGGAGCTGCGCGGCGCGGAGCTGTCCGGCACGGCCGAGTTCGTCGGCGAGGCGCCGCGCACCGGTGAGCCGTGCGCGGAGCTCGACGCCCCGGAGGCGCTGTTCGCGGCCAAGTACTTCGGCCTGGCCGCGATGCCGCACGACGGCCGCCACGCCTGGCTGCGCCTGACGCCGGGGACGACCGTCTCCTGGGACTTCCGCAAAATGGCGGGGCAGGGGTAGGCCCGTACCGCTCGGGCCGCTCAGGCCTCCGCGGGCTCGCCGGAGATCCGGGCGCCCGCCGCGCGCAGCACGTCCACCGCCGCGCGGATCGACGGGCGGCGGTCGGCGTCCGCGCGCCAGATCGCGTAGACGTGGCGGCGCATCGTGTGCCGCACGGGCACCACGCGCACCCCCTCCGGCACCGGGCCCCGCCCCAGTCGGGGCGCGACCGCGACCCCCAGCCCGGCGGCGATCAGCGCGAGCTGGGTGTGGTGTTCCTCGGCCATGTGGGAGATACGGGGCTCTATGCCCTTGCCGCGCAGCGTGAGCATCAGCCAGTCGTGGCAGAACTCGCCGCGCGGCCAGGAGACCCATTCGTCGTCGGCGAACTCCTCCAGGTCCACCTCCGCGCGGTCGGCGAGCGGGTGGTCCGCGGGCATCGCCACGTCGGCGGGGTCGTCGAGGATCGGGGCCTTGGCGAGGCCGTCCGGCATGGGCAGCGGCTTGTTGTACCAGTCGAGGACGACGGCGAGGTCGATGTCACCGCGCACCACGCGCGGCACGGCCTCGTCCGGCTCCATCTCCTCCAGCCGGGCGCGCAGCTGGGGGTGCGCGGTGCGCAGCTCGGCGAGCGCGGTGGGGAAGAGGCCGCGGGCGGCGGTGGGGAAGGCGCCGAGCAGCAGCTCGCCGACGGCCTGGCCGCGCTGCGCCTCCAGGTCGGCCTGGGCCAGCTCGACCTGGGAGAGGATCCGGGAGGCGTGGTCGGCGAGCAGCCGTCCGGCGTCGGTGAGGCGCACGCCCCGGCCCTGCTTCGCCAGCAGCTGCTGGCCGGTCTCCCGCTCCAGCTTGGCGAGCTGCTGGGAGACGGCGGAGGTCGTCACATGGAGCCCGTCGGCGGCGGCGCTGACGGAGCCATGGCGGGCGACGGCGTTGAGGGTCCGCAGGCGGTCCAGGTTCATATAAGCGATGCTACGCGATGAACACTACAATTATTTGCTTGTTCTAATGGGTTTTGATCGTCATTGTGGTGCCCATGAGCACCACGAGCCCCGCCGTCACCCCTGCCGGAAGAACCTCCGCCGGCACCCCGCCGTCCGCACAGCCCGCCGGCCCTCCGCCGGCCCCGCGGAAGGGGTCCGGCGTCGACTGGCGGATCCGGTTCGGCGCGCTCGCCCTCATCTGGGGATGCAGCTTCCTCTTCATCAAGCTCGGCACCGACGGCTTCGCGCCGCTGTACGTCTCGCTCGGCCGCATGGTCTTCGGCACGGCGGTGCTGCTCGCGGTGGTCGCCGTCAAGCGCGAGCGGCTCCCGTCCGGCCTGCGGGTCTGGGGCCACCTGGCCGTCGCGGCCTTCCTGCTCAACTCCCTGCCCTTCACCCTCTTCGCCTACGCCGAGCTGCGCGTCTCCTCCACGCTCGCCGGCATCTGCAACGCGACGACCCCGCTGTGGGGCATGGCGCTCTCGCTGGTCGCGCTCTCGGAGGACCGGCCGACCCGGCGCCGCGTCGCCGGGCTCGGCATCGGCTTCCTCGGCGTCCTCACGGTGCTCGGCGCCTGGCAGGGCTTCTCCGGCCAGGACCCGGCGGGCACGCTGATGGCGCTGGTCGCCTCGGCGAGCTACGCGGTCGGCTGGATCTACGTCCGGCGCAACCTCTCCTCGACCGGCGGCTCCCACCTGGCCACGTCCGGGAGCCAGCTGCTCGTCGGCACGGTCCAGCTCGCCGTCGTCGCCCCGCTGTTCAGCCCGCTGCCGGTCTCCTTCCCGGCCGTGCCGCTGCTGGCGGTCCTCGCCCTGGGCGCGCTCGGCACCGGATTCGCCTTCCTCGTGCAGTACGGGCTGGTCGCCGAGGTCGGGCCGACGACCGCGACCCTGACGACGTACTTCATCCCGGTCGTCGCGACCGTGGCCGGAGTGGCCCTGCTCGGCGAGGAGCTCACCTGGAACACCCCGGTCGGCGCCGTGATCGTCCTCGCGGGCGCGGCGCTCACGCAGAGCAGGCCGAAGGCGGACGGCGCGGAGAAGGCGTAACGCCCCGACCAGGACGGGCCGGTCACGGAAGCGTCCGTGACCGGCCCGTCCTGGTGCCGATGGGGGGCGTACGGAAGCCGGGAGCGCTCCCGGAGCCCTACGCCCGAGGTGATCCGGCCGGCAGTTCCTCCCCGGCGGGCGCGGCCGCGCCGCCGTCCCGCGGCCCGGACCCGTCGACGGGGCCCTCGGCGGGTGCCTTCGGCGTCGAGGACTGGGCGATGAAGGCGCCCAGCAGCACCACGGCACCCCCGACGAGCTGCGGCGCCGAGAGCGTCTCGCCGAGCAGCACCCAGGCGAGCACCGTCGCGACGACGGCCTCCAGGCAGGCGACGACACCCGCGACCTGCGGCGAGAGCCGGCGCACGGAGAGGACGCCGGTGACGTAGGCGGCCACCGTGGCGATCAGCACGATCCAGCCGAGCAGCAGGGCGGCGGGCAGCCGGGTGCCGTCCATCTCGGCGCTCCCCGCGAGCACGGACCAGTCCATGCCCCACGGCCGGGAGACGGCGGTGAGGACGAGGGCGCCGATCAGCAGCCCGTAGGCGATGACGCCGACCGGGTCCGCGGGCTCGTCGCCGTCGCTGCCGTGGTCCGCGAGGACGAAGTAGCCCACCTGGCAGCAGGCGGCGCCGAGGGCCAGCAGCAGGCCGACGGCGTCGAAGCTCAGCCCCGACCACACCTCCACGACGCAGGCGAGGCCGCCGACGGCGAGGACGACGCCCACGGCCGCGGCCCGGCTCACCGGGCGCCGCTGGACGAACCGCACCCAGCCGAGCACCAGGGCGGGGGCGAGGTACTCCACCAGCAGGGCCACGCCGACGGGTATCCGGGATATCGAGGCGAAGTAGCAGGCCTGTACACCCGCGACGGCCAGCAGGCCGAAGCCCGCGAGGAGTCCGGGGCGCCGGGTCACCAGCGCGCGGTGCCGCCAGGCGACGGGCAACATGACCAGGGCGGCCCCGGCCACCCTCAGCCAGACGACGTGGAGCGGGTCCAGACCCGCCAGGATCAGCGGCTTGGCCGCGACACCGGACCCGCCGAACGCCAGCGCGGACACCAGGGCCAGGCCCAGTCCCACGCTCCTCCCCCGGGAAACATCAGACGCGTGCATCGGAGCATCATGTCAGCCGATGACAGGACCGTCACCCTTTTCACTCATGGCAGTTCTCGCGCGGGGGCGTGACCGCCTTTCCCGGGGAGACACGGCCGCCGCCGGGCTCGCTCCCGCGGCCGTGCGCGGCATCGAGCGAGGCGGCCAGCAGCCCGGGGTCGACGCCGGCCCGGCGCAGCACCTCGGCGGCCCGGCAGTCGGGGTCCCGGGCGAGCGCGGCGAGCAGGTCCACGCCCGCGACCCGGTCGGCTCCCCGCGCCCGGGCGCGGGTGTACGCACCCTCCAGCGCCGCCCCGGCGGGCGGCGACCAGCCGGGCGCCCGGCTGTCGGGAAGGGCCGACAGGGCCCCGGAGTCCTCGGCCGTGCCGCTCCAGCGCAGCCCGTAGCCGATGGTGCGCTGGACGAGATAGCCCAGCAGCCGTACGACCCGGCCCGTGCCGCCGTCGAGGACCAGGCGCGCCTCGGCGTCGGCCTCCAGGAGGGTGTGCAGCAGGTGCGCGGTGTCGATCTGCCGGTCGCCGTCGCGGACGGCGCGCCTGCGGGCGCCCGCTACCACCGAGGCCAGCTCGGCGCTGAGCCGGTCCTCACAGGCGGTGCCGGCCGGTCCGATGTCACGTGTACGGCTTTGCACCTTCCCACCCCATCAGTCACACACCGGCCCGGTCATCCCCGGCGGGAAGCATTCGCGCCTCCGACGACAGTTGGGCACGCACGGCTCCGCCCTCATCCTTGAGGAGGATGAGGGCGGATTTGTCTCAGGGGCGCCGGCGCTCCGGAGAGCCGGCGCCCACGGGCCCGGCCCGTCGGCCAGGCCCGTGTCGGGGCCGTGCCGGGGCCGTCGGTCAGCCCTCGTCGGCCAGGATCAGGTACAGCTTCTTGCGCGAGTCGTTGATGACGTCGAGCGCCTTCTGCCGCTGCTCCTTGCTGCCCGTCTTCCAGACCTGCCCGAAGGCCTCCAGCAGCTTGAACCCGGCCTGCCGGACCTCCTGGGCGCCTTCCCAGTCGGCTCCCCGGCCGACCTCCTCCCAGGGGGTGGCGGAGCCGGCGTCGGCCTCGGCGCGCCCGGCGCCGGTGAGGGTGAACAGCTTCTTGCCACCCTCGCTCGCGCTCTCGATCAGGCCCTCGTCCTCCAGCATCTGGAGCGTGGGGTAGACCGAGCCCGGGCTGGGCTTCCAGGCCCCGCCACTGCGCTCGGCGATCTCCTGGATCATCTCGTAACCGTGCATCGGACGGTCCTTCAGCAGGGCCAGGATCGACGCGCGGACGTCACCGCGCCGCGCCCGGCCGCCCGGACCGCCGCGCCCCCGGCCCCGGGGGCCGCCGAAGGGCGGTCCGCCGAAGCCCGGCCCGAACGGGCCGAAGGCCGCGCGGCGCCCCTCGAAGTCGCCCGGCCCACGGCGGCCGTGGTGCTCATGTCCCTGTGCGTGTGTACGCCACATGGCGTTTCCCCTCTCGATCGGTATCGCAGAACTCCTTTGATCAGTCGCGATGCATCAACGATATATCGGTAACGCTCGTTCGGCAACGCTTTGCGGGCCAACTCCCGAAGATTGGCTCTGGCCTGCGGCTTCACCCGCTCCGGTACGGTCCGGGCATGCGGATTCGAATCGTCGACGCGTTCACCGACCGGCCCTTCGCCGGCAACCAGGCCGGGGTCCAGCTCCTCGACACCGAGGAATTCCCCGACGACACCCGGCTCCAGCGGATCGCCGCCGAGCTCAACCTCTCCGAGACGGCGTTCGCCCACCGGCTCCCGGCCGGCGGCGAGGCGGACTGGGCCCTGCGGTGGTTCACGCCCACCACCGAGGTCGACATGTGCGGCCACGCCACGCTCGCCACCGCGCACGTCCTGCACACCACGGGCACCGCCACCGGCACCGTCCGCTTCGCCGCGCGCTGCGGGATCCTCACCGCGACCGCCCATCAGGACGGCTCCGTCACGCTGGACTTCCCCACCTCGGAGCTCGTCCCGGCCGCCGTCCCCGACGGGGTGGCCGACGCGCTCGGCGCCGAGCCCCTCGGCGCGTACGACACGAGCGCGCACGTCGGCGACCTGCTGATCGAGCTCGCCGACGAAAAGGCCGTGCACGCCCTGGACCCGGACATCCCGGCCCTCGCCCGGCACTCCCGGCGCGGCATCATCGCCACCGCCGCGGCCGAGGACCCCGCGAACGGCTACGACTACCTCTCGCGCTGCTTCTTCCCCAACGTCGGGATCGACGAGGACCCGGTGACCGGCAGCGCGCACACCGCGCTGGCCCCCTTCTGGTCCGCCCGGCTGGGCCGCGACGACCTGACGGGGCTCCAGGCATCCGCCCGCGGCGGGCTCGTCCGCACGTCCCTGCGCGGCGACCGTACGCTGCTCACCGGCCGGGCGGTCACCGTCATCGAGGGCGACCTGCTCGTCTGACGCGCGGGGGCCGGGCCGCGGGCCTCCTCCGTCAGGCGGTGGGCAGCCAGCCCACCTTGCCCGCGAGCAGCGCGTACCCGACGAAGGCGACGATGTCGATCAGGGCGTGCGCGGCGACCAGCGGCCCGACCCGCCCCCACCGCCGGTAGAGCAGCACGAACACCACGCCCATCGCCATGTTCCCGAGCAGCCCGCCGACCCCCTGGTACAGGTGGTACGAGCCGCGCAGCCCGGCGCTCGCCGCCAGGGCCGCGACCGGGGTCCAGCCCAGCTGCCCCAGCCTGCGCAGCAGGTAGCCGACGACCACGACCTCCTCCAGGAGCGCGTTCTGCACGGCGGAGGCGATCAGCACCGGCAGCTTCCACCAGACGTCGGGCAGCGACTCCGGCACCACCGTGAGGTTGAGACCGGCCGCGCGCGCCCCGAGGTAGAAGAACAGCCCGGTGCCGCCGATCGCCGCCGCGAGGCCCGTCCCCCGGGAGAGGTCGAAGCCGGGGCGCGACCGGTCGAGGCCGAGCGTCCGCAGCCCGCCGCGGGCCGGGTCCTCCCGCAGCAGCAGGTGCGCCACGAGCAGGACGGGCACCAGCGCGGTCGCGATGCCGAAGAGCTGCCAGGAGAGGTCCAGCCACGGCCGGCCGGGGGCGTGCGAGGCGTTGAGCCGCGCCGCCTGGTCCTTGAGCCCGCCCGGCCGGGTGAGCGCGCCCACAAAGCTGATCAGCGCCGACACCGCGCTGGCCCCCAGCGACAGCGCCAGGACGAGCAGTGTCTCTGAGCGCAGCAGACGCCGCCGGGACGCCTCGCCGGACGGCGGCCCGGCGGGCGCCTCCGCCAGGATGCCGCCCTCGTCCCGCGCGTTCCGCCGCACAACCGCCTCCACTTCGCGTGCCCGGCCCGCCCGGGAGGCCGGGCCGTCGTCACAGCTTGCCCGACGGCCACGCGGCGGTGCGGCAGGGGGCGGCCCGTGCCGCTCGGCACCGAGCCCGGTCGGCCCGTGCCGGCCCGTGCCGGTCAGTACAGGCCGGGTCAGTCCGCGATCCCCGGCGGCCAGGTGTGCACGGGCTCCCCCGTCCGCATCAGCTCGCAGTAGCGGCGGGTGGTCGCGGCGAGCGCCTTGTCCCGGTCCAGGCCCTGCTCCAGCGCCCGGTGGTAGGTGTCGACCTGCCAGGAGGCGCCGTTCACCCGGCGCCGGCAGCGCTCCTCGACGACCCCGAGGTAGCGGTCGCGGTCGGCCGGCTCCACGCCCCAGGCGTCGAGCCCGGCGGCGGCCAGCGGCAGCAGTTCCTCCTGTACGAGCCGGACGGCGGGCATCCGGGTCAGCCCGCCGGCCCGGCCGGGCTTCGGCCAGCGCAGCCACGCGTCGATGCCGTGGCGGCACGCGGTGTCGAAGTTGTCCGCGGCGACGCCGAACGGCATCCGCGTCCAGACCGGCCGGGGCTCCTCCGCGAGCGCCCGCACCACCCCGTAGTAGAAGGCGGTGTTGGCCATGACGTCGGTGATGGTGGGGCCGGCCGGCAGCACGCGGTTCTCCACCCGGAGGTGCGGGACGCCGTCGGCGACCGCGTAGACCGGCCGGTTCCAGCGGTAGATCGTGCCGTTGTGGAGGGTGAGTTCGTAGAGCTCGGGCACGCCGCCCTCGGCCAGCACCCGCACCGGGTCCTCGTCGTCCGAGAGGGGCAGCAGCGGCGGGAAGTAGCGGAGGTTCTCCTCGAACAGGTCATAGGCCGAGTCGATCCAGCGCTCGCCGAACCAGGTGCGCGGGCGCACCCCCTGTGCCTTGAGCTCGGGCGGGCGGGTGTCGGTGGACTGGACGAACAGCGGCGGCCGGGACTCGCGCCACAGCTCCCGGCCGAAGAGGAAGGGCGAGTTGGCACCGACGGCGATCTGCGCGGCCGCGACGGCCTGCGCGGCGTTCCACACGGCCGCGAAGCGCCTCGGCGTGACCTGGAGGTGCAACTGCACGGAGGTGCAGGCGGCCTCGGGGGCGATGGAGGCGGCGGTGCAGTTCAGCCGCTCCACGCCCTCGATCTCGATGGTGAAGTGCTCGCCGCGCGCGGCGAGCACCTGCTCGTTGAGCATCGCGTAGCGGTCGGCCTCGGAAAGGTTCGCGGAGACCAGATGGCTGTCCCGGAGGGTCGGCAGAATACCGATCATCACGATGCCGGAATCGACCTCCATCGCTTTGCGGTCGGCATACGACAATCCCGTTCGCAACTCCTCGGCGAGCTGGTCGAGCACCCGGCCGGACAGCCTGTGCGGAACAATGTTCACCTCAAGGTTGAAGCGGCCGAGCTCGGTCTGGAAATCCCCACTGGCGATACGTTTCAGCACTTCGGCGTTCACCATGCTCGGCATACCGTCGGGCCCCGCGAGATTCAGCTCGATCTCCAGGCCCACGAGATTCCGGGGCCGGTCGAACCGCTTCTCCGCCAGCAGCCTCGCCAACACGTCCAGGCACTGCCGGAGCTTGTCCCGGTGGCGCTGCCGGTCGGGGAGCACGAACCTGTCGGCCACGACCTTCTCACCCATCGCGGCGTCCTTCCTGGCACGGGTCACCCGGGGCGCCGGCCGCCCGGGTCACGGTCGATGATGCCCAGCCATTGTGATCGATAACGCCCCGCCGGGCCCGTCTACCCGGTAGGCTCGGCAGTACGCACGCGTTGGCACATTCCGTAGGCAAGGCACAAAACTCCGTATTTCCGCACGGCGCTGGTGATAAACACCGACGAGATCCGGCCTACCCTGCCCGGGATGTCATACGAGGTGACGCGCGCGGACCCGGCACAGAATCACCGAAATCCCCCTGGACAGGGCCTGGATTTCCTCTTGCGGGAAATACGCACGACGGCTAGGCGAAACACCATGTGAACATGTGTCGTATAAACTTCGTTGACGAGGCAGAGAGCAGGCGCCCCGGCCCCGGTTAGTCGGAACGGTCCCCGGCCCCCCTCTGACCCCGCACGCTGACAGCGTCGTCCGCACCTGCCCAGCACAACGTGTCTCCGAAGTGAGAGGCGACCCACCATGCCGCTGCATGTCCCCCCTGCCCCCGCGCCTGCCCTGCTCAGCGTCGTCACCGCCCTTGGCTCCCCCACCGCCGTGCGCGAGGCCCGCACCCCTTCCCTGAAGTCCGCGCAGGGGCCCCTGACGCCCGAACTCCCCTTGCCCGTCCACCTCCTGGAGCGGGACACCCACCGCGGCGGCACCCCGCGCACCCGGCTCACCGGCTGGCGCTTCCTCATCCGCGGCGGCGAGCGGGCGGTGGCCGCGGCCGACACGGCACCGACGGCGGACGGCTGGGCGTTCTCCCACTTCTTCGAAGGCCCCTACCTCGCCTCGACCGAGCGGGCGCTGCGCCAGGCCGAGGCCCTGACGACGCCTTACCAGCCCCGGCTGCTGTCCGTGCCGGAGCTCTACATGCTCACGCTCTGGCTGCACGGCGACATCACGGCCGACGCCGCGTCCGGGCTGCCGGCCCCCGGCGACCTGCTGGTGCCGCTCGCCCCGGCGCCGCCGGGCATCGCCGCCCACCGGCCGCACCGCTTCGGCGAGCTGCTGCCCGTCATCTCCCTGCGGCTGACGCCACCACCACTGCTGAAGACGCCCGCCTGACGCGGGCCCGACGCGCGAGAGCCCCGCGGCCGGGCACCATGCCGCGGGGCGTACACCTGTGCTCACCCTCGCGGACTAGCCCGTGCCGGCCATGCCGGACCACCCGAAGTGGCGGTGCGGGCGGGGGCAACCGCCCGCACGGGTGACGCGTCCTCATCGAGTGAGGAGCGCTGCCGGGAAATCCCTGCGGAATCACGCCCGTGGGGCAACACTGGTATCGACCAACCGATTCGCCTACGGGGGCGGCATGACCACCGCATCGAGCCGCAGGACAGCCACCACATCAGAGCGAAAGATCCCTTCCATGTGCCAGCACCAGCCCGCGTGTCCCACCGCCGACTCCACCGACCGGGAGGCCGCCCATCTCGTGGCGCACCACCCGGAGCAGGGCTGGAGCCTGCTGTGCAACGGCGTCCTCTGCTTCGAGGACACCGGTGAGCTGCTGCCGGACGGCCGCATCATCGCACCGCACCGGCCGTTGGACGCGGATCACGTGGTGACCGCTGCCTGATATCGGCATCCACGCAACACGGCACGACGGCACAGCACCACACGCGAGAACAGCACCACGCACATGATGGGGCCGGCCCGGCGCACTCGCCGAACCGGCCCCGACCCGGGTCCTGACCCGGGCCGTCGGACCTCGCGGGTCCCTCAGCCCTCGTACTCCTCCATGGGCGGGCAGGAGCAGACGAGGTTGCGGTCACCGTAGGCACCGTCCACGCGGCGCACCGGCGGCCAGTACTTGTCGGCGGACACCCCGGCCGGGAAGGCGGCCTCCTCGCGGGTGTACGGGTGCTCCCACGCACCGGTCACCGAAGCGGCGGTGTGCGGGGCGTTCCGCAGCGGGTTGTCGTCCTTGGCCCACTCCCCCGAGCCGACCTTCTCGATCTCGGCACGGATCGCGATCATCGCCTCGCAGAAGCGGTCCAGCTCGGTGAGGTCCTCGCTCTCCGTCGGCTCGATCATGAGCGTCCCGGCCACCGGGAAGGACATGGTGGGCGCGTGGAAGCCGTAGTCGATGAGGCGCTTGGCGACGTCGTCCACCGTCACACCGGTCGCCTTGGTCAGCGGCCGGAGGTCGACGATGCACTCGTGCGCGACCAGGCCGTTGGGGCCGGTGTAGAGCACGGGGTAGTGCGGCTCCAGGCGCTTGGCGATGTAGTTGGCGCCGAGCACCGCGACCTGGGTGGCGCGCTTGAGGCCCTCGCCGCCCATCAGCCGGACGTACGCCCAGGAGATCGGCAGGATGCCCGCGGAGCCCCACGGGGCGGCGGAGATCGGGCCCACGCCCGTCGCCGGGCCGGCGGTGGGCTGGAGCGGGTGGTTGGGCAGGTACGGCGCCAGGTGGGCGCGGACGCCGACCGGGCCGACGCCCGGACCGCCGCCGCCGTGCGGGATGCAGAAGGTCTTGTGCAGGTTCAGGTGCGAGACGTCGCCGCCGAACTTGCCCGGCTTGGCCACGCCCACCAGCGCGTTGAGGTTCGCGCCGTCCACGTACACCTGGCCGCCGGCCTCGTGCACGGCCGCGCAGATGTCGGCGACGTGCTCCTCGAAGACGCCGTGCGTGGACGGGTAGGTGATCATCAGCACGGCGAGCTCGTCGCGGTGCTTCTCGATCTTGGCGTGCAGGTCCTCGGCGTCCACCTCGCCGTCGTCCGCCGTCTTGACGACGACGACCTTCATGCCGGCCATCACGGCGCTGGCGGCGTTGGTGCCGTGCGCGGAGGACGGGATCAGACAGACGGTGCGCTGCTCGTCACCGTTGGCGCGGTGGTAGGCGCGGACGGCCAGCAGGCCCGCGAGCTCGCCCTGCGAGCCGGCGTTCGGCTGGATCGAGACCTTGTCGTAGCCGGTGACCTCGGCGAGCCTCTCCTCCAGCTCGGTGATGAGCGTGAGGTAGCCCCCGGCCTGCTCGACCGGCGCGAAGGGGTGCAGCGCGCCGAACTCCGGCCAGGTGACCGGCTCCATCTCGGTGGTGGCGTTGAGCTTCATGGTGCAGGAGCCGAGCGGGATCATGCCCCGGTCCAGGGCGTAGTCCCGGTCGGCGAGGCGGCGCAGGTAGCGCAGCAGCGCGGTCTCGGAGCGGTGCTGGTGGAAGACCGGGTGCGTGAGGTACTCGTCGGTGCGCAGGAGGCCCTCGGGGAGCGCGTCGGCCACCGAGGCGTCGAGCGCGTCGAGGGACTCGATGTCCGCGGCCACCCCGAACGCGGCCCAGACCGCCGCCACCTGGGCGCGGGCGGTGGTCTCGTCGCAGGCGATGCCGACCTGGTCCGCGTCCACGAGGCGGAGGTTGACCCCGTGCTCGCGGGCCGCCGCCACGACCTCGGCCGCCTTGCCGGGGACGCGGGCGGTCAGGGTGTCGAAGTACGCGCCGTGCACGATCTCGACGCCGCCGGCCCGCAGCCCCTCGGCGAGCAGCGTGGCGTAGCGGTGGGTGCGGCGGGCGATCGCGGCGAGGCCCTCCGGGCCGTGGTAGACGGCGTACATGCCGGCCATCACGGCGAGCAGCACCTGCGCGGTGCAGATGTTGCTGGTGGCCTTCTCGCGGCGGATGTGCTGCTCGCGCGTCTGAAGGGCCAGGCGGTAGGCCTTGTTGCCGTCCGCGTCGACGGACACGCCGACGAGGCGGCCGGGCAGGCTGCGCGCGAACTGCTCGCGCACGGCCATGAATCCGGCGTGCGGGCCGCCGAAGCCCATGGGCACGCCGAAGCGCTGGGTGGTGCCGACGGCGATGTCCGCGCCGAGCTCGCCGGGCGAGGTGAGCAGGGTGAGGGCGAGCAGGTCGGCGGCGACGGTGACGATCGCGCCGAGCTCGTGGGCGCGCTCGATGACCGGGCGGAGGTCGCGCACGGCGCCGGAGGCACCGGGGTACTGGAGCAGGACGCCGAAGACGCCGCGCTCGGCGATCTCCTCGGGGATGCCCCCGCTGAGGTCGGCGACGACGACCTCGACCCCGGTGGGCTCGGCGCGGGTCTCGATCACGGCGACGGTCTGCGGCAGGGTGTCGGCGTCGACCAGGAAGACGCCCTGCTTGACCTTGCCGACCCGGCGGGAGAGCGCCATGGCCTCGGCGGCGGCGGTGCCCTCGTCGAGCAGGGAGGCGCCGGAGGTGGGCAGGCCGCTGAGCTCGGCGACGACGGTCTGGAAGTTCAGCAGGGCTTCGAGCCGGCCCTGGGAGATCTCCGGCTGGTACGGCGTGTAGGCCGTGTACCAGGCGGGGTTCTCCATGACGTTGCGCAGGATCACCGGCGGGGTGAACGTGCCGTGGTAGCCGAGGCCGATCATCGGGGCGAGGACCTGGTTGCGGTCGGCCAGCGTGCGCAGCTCGGCCAGCACCTCGGCCTCGGTGCGGGCGGCGGGCAGGGCCAGCGCCTCGGCACTCTTGATCACGTCCGGCACGGCGGCGGCGGTGAGTTCGTCGAGCGAGCCGAAGCCGACCTGGGCGAGCATCTTGGCCTGGGCCCCGGCGTCGGGCCCTATGTGGCGCTGCTCGAAGGGTGTACCCCGCTCCAGGTCGGAAAGGGAGATGCGGTGGGCTGTCATCTGCGGAGGCCTCCTGGTCATTGCGACCTGCGAGGGGTACCACGGCGCGGGTACCCGGACGGCCTCCCCCTCTGTCATCTCAACCTGAGAGCTTCACCGGGCCGCCTCACACAGCCCAGCTTTCACCGTCGGTGAGGACGGGCGTCGGCGTCGTGCCAGACCGGGCCCGCCCTGCTTTCCAGAGTGACCTCGTCCATGCGGTACGGGTGCCTGAGAGATTCCGGGGAGGATTTGCTCCTTCGGCGCCTCCGGAGAAGCCGGTGAGGGCTCTCGGAAGACTCTCCCGCACGGGGTCTGCGGCCATTCGCCAGCCTACCAGCGTGGCTTTGGGCAGAGCCTTCGAGTGGCCGGTTCCCGCTTTGTGGCTTTTCGTTGTTGTCGGGGGACGTTGCCAGGGGGGTCGGGACCCGGCTGGGACCCTTGGCGCAGTCGGGGCTTCGCGCGACCCTTGGGAGGAACGGTGCAGAGCGATATCGATCCGCGGAGCCTGATCGGCCGCAAGGCCTTCGACCGCGACGGCGCGAAGATCGGCACCGTGGACGAGGTGTATCTGGACGACGCGACCGGAGAGCCGGAGTGGGCGGCGGTCCGCACGGGGCTGTTCGGCCGGGACGCCTTCGTACCGCTGGAGCCGAGCGAGGTCGTGGACGACACCCTGCGGATCCCCTACGAGCGATCCCTGATCAAGGACGCACCGGACTTCGGCGTCGGCCGCCACCTCTCCCCGGAGCAGGAACTCCAGCTCTACCACCACTACGGGCTCACCCTCCCCACCCCGGACGCCCCGCCCCCGGCCGGCGCCCCCTCCGACGAGGGACTGGGCACGGTCAACGGCGCGGGCGGCTGATCCGCCGCTCCGCCGGGGGCGTTCCCCTGGCCAGGAGGGGCTTCGCCGCCGGAGGCGCCTTGCGGGCCGGGGAGAGCTCCTGTGCCGGGAGCGGCTCCCAGGCCGAGAGGGCCGTCCGTGCCGAGAGAATCAGCCACGCCGGGAGCGTCACCCGTGCCCGGGATGCCTCCCGCAGCAGGAAGGCCGTCCACGCCGGGAGGAGCTTCCACGCGGCAAGACTCCTCCGGGCCCGGCTCCGGCACGTCCCCCGCACCTGCCGGGCCGTCCACACCGGGAAAGGCACCCGCACCGCGAACGGCTGCCACCCCAGGAGAAGCTTCCGCACGGGGAGAGCCCTCCGCGCCCGAAGCATCTCCCGTGCCGGAAGGGCCGTCCGCGCCGGGAAGAGCTTCCGCACGGGAAGACTCCTCCGCGCCCGGCTCCGACATGTCCCCCGCACCTGCCAGGCCATCCACGCCGAGAGCGCCACCCTCACCACTGGTAAGGGCCTCCACCCCAGGAGGAGCTTCCGCACGGGAAGAGCCCTCCGCGCCCGAAGCATCTCCCGCGCCGGAAGGGCCGTCCGCGCCGGGAAGAGCTTCCGCACGGGAAGACTCCTCCGCGCCCGGCTCCGACATGTCCCCCGCACCTGCCAGGCCATCCACGCCGAGAGCGCCACCCTCACCACTGGTAAGGGCCTCCACCCCAGGAGGAGCTTCCGCACGGGAAGAGCCCTCCGCGCCCGAAGCATCTCCCGCGCCGGAAGGGCCGTCCGCGCCGGGAAGAGCTTCCGCACGGGAAGACTCCTCCGCGCCCGGCTCCGACATGTCCCCCGCACCTGCCAGGCCATCCACGCCGAGAGCGCCACCCGCACCACTGGTAAGGGCCTCCACCCCAGGAGGAGCTTCCGCACGGGAAGAGCCCTCCGCGCCGGGAAGAGCTTCCTCTCTCGCGGGGCCTTCCGCCGTGACCGGATCCTCCGCCCCGGCCGCGGCTTCCGCCCTGATCAGCGGAAGCGGCTCAGCCGGCTCCAGCGCGGGGTCGTCGACGGCGAAGGTCCGCACCCGGCCGGGCTCCGACCAGGGCTGTTCGAAGCGCACCGTGACCCGGCCGACGCCGCTGCCCTGGATCCAGCCGGCGCCGTACTCGCTGTGGCGCACGTCCAGCCCGGGCAGCCAGCGCCGGGGCCGCTCCGGGGCCGCCGCGCCCTCGCCGCCCGCCTCGGGCGCCGCCTCGCCCGCCGGCCGGTCTGCGCCCTCGGGGGGCGGGAGCTCCGCCACCGCCGCGGCCGCCTCGCTCGCCGCCTGGGCGAAGAGGTCCTCCTGGGTGTAGTCGGCGAG
Source organism: Streptomyces albireticuli (assembly GCF_002192455.1). Lineage (NCBI taxonomy): Bacteria > Bacillati > Actinomycetota > Actinomycetes > Kitasatosporales > Streptomycetaceae > Streptomyces > Streptomyces albireticuli. The sequence continues at coordinate 6,484,791 of NZ_CP021744.1, read as the reverse complement.
GCCCGTGACGCCCACGCCCAGCAGCCGCACGCCCGCCGTGGTGTCCACCCCGTCCAGCAGCCGCGCGGCCGCCTCCCGCACCACTCCGGGGTCGTCGGTCGGCCCGCGCAGCGTCTCCGAGCGCGTCAGGGTCGAGAAGTCGTAGCGCCGCACCTTGATCACCACGGTACGGCCGGACCGGCCCGCGGAGCGCAGCCGCTGCACGCACCGGTCGGCGAGCCGGGCGAGCTCCAGCTGGACCCGGGTCCGGTCGGTCACGTCCTCCTCGAAGGTGTCCTCCACCGACACCGACTTGGCGTCCCGCTCGGCGACGACGGGGCGGTCGTCGTGCCCGGTGGCCAGGGCGAACAGCCCCGTGCCGTGGGCCTTGCCCAGCAGCCGCACCAGCTCCGCCTCACCCGCCTCGGCGGTCTCGGCGACGGTGGTGATCCCGGACCGGCGCAGCGCCTCGGCGGTGGCCGGGCCCACGCCCGGGACGGCGCGCACCGACATGGGGCCCAGCAGCTCCCGCTCGGTGCCGGGCTCGATGAGGACGAGCCCGTCCGGCTTGGCCTGCTCGGAGGCGATCTTGGCGAGCATCTTGGACCCGGCGAGGCCCACCGAGCCGGTGAGGCCCGTGGCCGCCAGGATGTCGCGCCGCAGCCGCTCCCCCACGGCCCGGACTGCGGCCGACGAGGGCTCGACGCCGCCCGCTTCGAGGTCGACGAACGCCTCGTCGAGGCTGAGCGGCTCCACCAGCGGCGACAGCGCGCCGAGCAGCCCCATGACCACCTCGCTGACCTGTCGGTAGACGGGGAAGCGCGGGGTCAGATAGGCGGCGTTGGGGCAGAGCCTGCGGGCCTGGGCCGTGGCCATCGCGGAGCGGACGCCGAAGACCCGCGCCTCGTAGGACGCGGTCGCCACGACGCCGCGCGGGCCGATGCCGCCGACGACCACGGGCTTCCCGCGCAGGCTGGGCTTGGCCGCCTGCTCCGCCGAGGCGTAGAAGGCGTCCATGTCCAGGTGCAGAATCGTCGGTGCGGCTCTCACACCACCGATGCTGCCGCACACCACTGACAATCGCGCTGATGTGCCAGGCGATTCCGGCGAATCCGGCCGTTCCGCACCGGTGCCCCGCCGGTTCCGTACCGCTGCCGGCCGGGAGGATCCGCGCCCCCGGCGGGGGCGCGGCGGTCCTCAGCCCGCCCGGTTGCGCCGCCTGGCCAGCTCGTCCGCGGGGTTGTGGCCGACGAGGGTCTCGCCGGTGTCCACGCGCTCGCCGTGCAGCTGGGAGAGCACCGCCTCGACGTCCCGCCATACGACGCCCACGGCGATGCCGAAAACCCCCTGCCCGCCCTGGAGGAGGTCGACGACCTCGTCCGGGGACGTGCACTCGTAGACCGTCGCGCCGTCGCTCATCAGCGTCATCTGCGGCAGGTCCTCCATGCCGCGCGAGCGCAGATGCTGGACGGCCGTGCGGATGTTCTGGAGCGAGACACCGGTGTCCAGCAGCCGCTTCACGATCTTCAGGACGACGACGTCCCGGAAGCTGTAGAGCCGCTGGCTGCCCGAGCCGTAGGCCGGCCGGACACTCGGCTCGACCAGGCCCGTACGTGCCCAGTAGTCCAGCTGGCGGTAGGTGATCCCCGCCGCCGCGCAGGCCGTCGGCCCGCGATATCCGATCTTGTCGGTCTCCGGCCCCTGCGGTGCGTCGGCCGCTGCCGGGATGACATGACGGGAGGGCTGTTCGACCGCCCCCCCGTACAGCGGAAACGGACTGCCGACCGCCGTACCGTCGCCCATGCTTCTCACGCCGACCTCCGTCCTTGACCTGCCTTCACGACGGTAGGCAGTCACCCGGGGTGCGTCAACGATCGCCACACTCGGCACGCCGAGTGATAATCACCCAGAGAGTGGTTTTACGTATCCCCGCGCCGGGAAAGGCTACTCGAATGCGCCCCTGCGCCCGGGCTCATCGACCCGGTGCGCGCCTCACTGGCTGTTGGTGCCGAAGTCCTCCGGCGAGATCTGGTCGAGGAATTCACGGAACTTCTCGACCTCGTCCTCCTGCTCGTCCGGGATCGCGATCCCGGCGTCGTCCAGCACACCGTCGCTGCCGTAGATCGGCGTACCGGTGCGCAGCGCCAGCGCTATGGCGTCGGACGGCCTGGCGCTGACCTCCACCCCGCTGGCGAAGACGAGCTCCGCGTAGAACACGCCCTCCCGCAGGTCCGTGATGCGGACCTCGGTGAGCTGCTGCCCGACCGCTTCCAGCACGTCCTTGAACAGGTCATGGGTCAGCGGACGGGCCGGCGCCATGCCCTGCTGGGCGAAGGCGATGGCCGTAGCCTCTCCCGGTCCGATCCAGATCGGGAGGTAACGGTCGCCTCCCACTTCACGCAGGAGCACGATCGGCTGGTTGGAGGGCATTTCCACCCGGACACCCACGACATCGAGCTCGTTCACACAGCAACCCTAGGACGTGCCCGGCAGGTTTGGGTAGTCGGGCACTCGCCGGTCAGTGCGAACCCGCGCGCAGAGCGGCCTGCACAAGCGCCGCGTGGAGCCTCACGGACAGCGCCGCGAGCTCGCGCGCGGTGGCCTCCGCATGCGCCCTGGTCTGGGGATTGCGGTGCCTGCGCAGCGGTGCGACCAGTTGTTCGACAAGATCGGCCTGGCGGTCGGCGGCGGCCCGCATGGCGCGCAGGTGACGGGGCTCCAGGCCGAAACGGCCCAGGTCGGCGACGAGCTTGGCCACCGCGACGGAGTCGGCGTGGAATCCGCCGTCCGGGTGGGCGGCGATCAGGCCGTACGACTCCCACTCCACCAGCTCACTCTCCGTGACCCCGGTGGCGCTCAGCAGCTCCGCGCGGCCGATCCGGGCCGCCGTGGGGCGCCCCGAGCCCGCCCGCGCCGGGTCCTCCAGGCCGGCCGCGCCCTCGGCCCCGGCCTCCAGGGCGCCCAGGGCGTCCCGGGGCTTGCCGGGGGCGGGGAGCTGGGCCTGCTCCCCCCTGGCGAGGGCGTCGAGGTGCTCCCTGATGACCTTCAGCGGCAGATAGTGGTCCCGCTGCATCCGCAGGACGTAACCGAGCCGCTCCACGTCCGCCTCGCTGAACTTGCGATAGCCGGACGGGGTGCGCTGCGGCTCCACCAGGCCCTCCGCCTCCAGGAAGCGGATCTTGGAGATGGTGACCTCGGGGAACTCGTCACGCAGCAGATTGAGCACCGTGCCGATGCTCACCAGCCGCCCGTCCGGGCCGGCGGCGCCGGAGGATCCGGCACCGCCCGACGGTGTTCGAAGCATGGCCCTTCCTGGAGGTCTTCCCCCGGACGGCGTCCGGGGGAGGATCAGATGCCTCGCTGGCTGCCGTAGAAGACCAGACGGTACTTGCCGATCTGGACCTCGTCGCCGTTCTGGAGGGCGACCGAGTCGATGCGCTCACGGTTGACGTAGGTGCCGTTGAGGCTGCCGACGTCGGCGACGGTGAAGCCGCCGTCCTGGCCTCTGCGGAACTCCACGTGGCGCCGGGAGACGGTCACGTCGTCGAGGAAGATGTCGCTCTGCGGGTGCCGGCCCGCCGTGGTCAGGTCGCCGTCCAGCAGGAAGCGGCTGCCCGAGTTCGGACCGCGGCGCACCACCAGGAGGGCGGAGCCCAGCGGAAGGGCGTCGACCGCCGCCTGTGCCTCGGGCGAGAGCGTCGGGATCGGCGTCTGGCCGGTGGCCTCCGAGTCATAGGCCTCAAGGCCGGAGATGGAGATCGTCGACGTGGTCTCCGAGGCGCGCTCGGCGACGGCACCCGGCCGCAGCGGCGCGCCGCAATTGGAGCAGAACCTGCTGGCCTCGGCGTTCCGGTGGCCGCACCTCGTACATACCGGCAAGGCATACCCTCCACCCGCGCTTGAGGTCGCTGGTGCTCCGAAACCTATGGGCCCACCTGCGGCGGGGTCAACAGCGGACCCGCCGTGTCCGTGCTGGACATCGCCGGACCCACCCACCTGGTCCCGGAACAGCGGGCGCCCTTCCTGGGTGCCTTCCCCGCCTTCCGCGGGGCGCGACGCCCGGTGGCGAGCGGAGCTGCCACCCTCCTGGCGTGCGCTCTTGCCGAACAACTTCGCAAACAACTTCACGGGCGATTCCCCTTGACCGAAACAGACCCGCCCGTGGGGCAGGACAAACCCTCGATGCACACACCGTCCGACCTGGACATCCATACAACGTCCGTGGTCAACAGACAGTTTCCACCACGCACCCTCGACTTGGTGCGCCGACCCCCCGCAACCTCGTGGCCTCCGCGTGAAGCCCCCATGCCCGCCCGCCTCACTGCGATGACGACCGAGCGTAGTCAGGCCGCTTCGCCGGGCGCAAGGCATCGACAATGATCTTCTCAGACCGCTGGACCGTGATGCCCGCCCGTTCCTTCTCCAGAGTCTGCACCACTCCTCCGGGGATGTTCAGGGCCGGCTCCAGGTCCTGCGGCTTGCCGATCACCTTGAACCGGTAGGGCTGGGAGACCTTTTTGCCATCGATCTCCACCTTCCCCGCCACGCCCGAGAAATAGGTGTCGGCGGCGATCCGTACGTCGTTGATCTGGATCGCCTCCGCGCCCGCGGCGCGCAGCTCCTGGAGGGCGTCGAGCAGTTTGTCCGCCTCGACCGCCCCCTTGGGATCGCTCACCGTGAGCTCGATGCCGGGCCCCTCCGCCGCCACGGTACCCGCGAGGACCCCGAGCTGCTGTTCCTTCTGCGCGGTCTGCTTACGGGCCTCCGCGGCCTGGTTGGAGCTGCTCTCCAGCTCGGTGCGCTGCCCCTCCAGACGCCGCTTCTCGTCCTCCAGCCGCTTGGTGCGGTTGTCCAGCTCGTCCAGGATCCGGACGAGGTCCTCCTGGCGGGCACCGCGCAGCGCGCTGCTGTCGTTGGTCGAACGGACCTGGATGGCCAGGCCGAGGCCGAGCACGCAGAGCAGCACGGCGACGGTCAGCTGGGCCCGGGTCACCCGGGGCGGCCACAGGCCGTTCACCAGGCGCTGACGGCCGGTCAGCGGCGCGGCTTCCGGGGGCGACGGCGGGATCCCGGCGGCGGCTCCCGGCAGCGGCCCGGAGTCCTCCTCGGCCCGGGGGCCGGCCACCGGGCCGGCCGCGACCGCCGGCTCGGGTTTGGGCTCTGATTCCGCTTCCGTTTCCGCTTCCCCGCCGGGCCCCGGCGGAACGGCACCGGCCGACGGCTCCGGCTCGCGGGGCTCCTTCGGCTCCCCGGGCTTCCCCGAGCCTCCGGCCTTCCCCGGCTCCCCGGCCTTCTCGGGCTTCTCCAGTGAACGCGGCGGCTCGGGAGATTTCGGCGCCTTCCTGGACTTCGAAGGCTTCACGGCCTTCCGGCCCTCCTCCGGCTCCGCGCCGGGTCCCGGCGCGGCGGAGTCGGCGGAAGCCTCCCCGGCGGCGTCGGCGGGAACGCCCTCGGGGGCCGCGGAGGGGCCTTCGGCGGCCGCTCCGCCCGGCGTACCGGCGGGCCGGGCCCCGGACGCTCCGGCGGGCTTCTCGGTGCGCCCCGGCTCCTCCGGGGTGTCCTCGGCGCTCATCCCGCTCACGCCCGGAAGACGTGCCGCCGGATGGCGGCCGCGTTGGAGAAGATCCGGATGCCCAGGACGACCACGACGCCGGTGGACAGCTGCGCCCCGACGCCGAGCTTGTCGCCGAGGAAGACGATCAGCGCGGCCACCACCACGTTGGACAGGAAGGAGACGACGAACACCTTGTCGTCGAAGATCCCGTCGAGCATCGCGCGGAGCCCGCCGAACACCGCGTCGAGTGCCGCCACGACGGCGATGGGCAGATAGGGCTCGACCGCCGTCGGCACCACGGGGCGGACGACAAGTCCGACCACGACTCCCACGACGAGGCCCAATACGGCGATCACGATGTGCCCTTCCCCTGCGGCTTTGCGTTACGTACGATCAGGCTCGGCGCGGCCGGCAGCCGGACCTCGCCCTGGGCGGAGATGCTCGTGCGGACCCCGAAGCTCTCCTGGAGAGCGCGGAGGTAGTGCCCGTCGGCGCTCCGCTGGAAGGCCGTGACAAGCCGCTCCCCGTCCCCGACCGCCAGCACCGTGTACGGCGGCGGCAGTGGCTTGTTGTCGACCAGTATGGCGTCACCGGCGGCCCGGATCGCGGACAGCGCCGTCAGCCGCTGCCCGTTCACCGCGATCGCCTCCGCCCCCGACTGCCACAGGCCGTTGACGATCCGTTGCATGTCGCGGTCGCGCACCCGGCCCGTGTCGGAGAAGCCGCTGCTCTCGCGCGGTCCGCCGGCACCGCTCTGCTTGGTCTGCTTGGCGTCGTCGACGACCAACTTGAGGCCGGGCCCCTGCACGGCGGTGGCCCCGGCGAGCAGGGCCACCAAGTCGGCCTTGTCCCCGCCGTGTTTCTCCAGCACGTCGCGCTGCTTGGTGCCGACCGCGTCCCGGAGGGTGTCGACGTTCTTCTGGAGCGCGTCCGCGTCGGAGGACTCCTTCTGGATGCGGTCGATGAGCTGCTGGCGCTCCTTGGCCAGTGTCGGAGCCGATATCCGCGCCTGGGCCGCGCCCAGCGTCACCACCACCGCGGCGAGCAGCAGCGCGGCCGCGAGCCCCAACTTGGCACGCAGGGCGGTGGGCAGCTGCTGCCCGCCCTCCGCGGCGCGCCGGGCGGCCGCCTCCGCGTAGCCCTCGTCGAGGCTGTGGTCCATCACATTGGTCAGCAGCGACATCGAGGCATCGGGGCGCGGGGACGGCGTTGCCGTCCTCCGAACGGGGGGCTGCTGCGACATGCCGCACATCGTCGCACGTCGGGGCCGTCGTCTCCCAATGGCCCCACCGGCGTGCCGGATCCCGGAAAAGGGAAGACGGCGACCCGCCGGGCGTGGCCCGGCGGGTCGGGGCGGTCAGCGCCCGGCGCCGTCCACGACCGCCGACCACTCGTCGAGCAGCGCCTGCGCCGAGGCGTCGTCAGGCCCCTCCGCCCACAGGTGGGTCACGGCCTCGGCCGGGTCGGGCAGGACCATCACCCAGCGGCCGTCGGCCTCGACCACCCGGACGCCGTCGGTGGTGTCCACCGAGCGGTCCCCGGCCGCCTCGACGACGTGCCGCATGACGAGCCCCTTGACGGCCCACGGCGTCGCCAGGTCCCGGCGCAGCACATGGGCCCTGGGGATGCGGGCGTCTATCTGGCTGAGCGTGAGCTGCGTACGGGCCACCAGCCCGATGAGCCGTACGAAGGCGGCGGTGCCGTCGAAGACGCTGCTGGACTCGGGCACGATGAACCCGCCGCGCCCGTCCCCGCCGAAGATCGTCGTATCGGCGCGGCCGACCCTGGTGAGGTCGTCGGGTGAGGTCGTCGTCCACTCCACCTGGGTGCCGTGGTACGCGGCCACCTGCTCGGCGATGCGGGTCGTGGTCACCGGCAGCGCCACCTTCCCGCTGCGGCGCTCGGCGGCGACCAGGTCGAGGAGGACGAGCAGTGCCCGGTCGTCCTCGACGATGCGCCCGCGCTCGTCCACGAGCGAGATCCGCTCGCCCACCGGGTCGAACCGCACCCCGAAGGCGGCCCGTGCCGACGCCACGATCTCGCCGAGCCGGACCAGACCGGACCGGCGGGTCTCGGCGGTCTCGGTCGGACGTGCCTCGTCGAGCCCGGGGTTGATGGTGAAGGCGTCCACGCCGAGCCGGCCGAGGAGGCTGGGCAGGACGAGGCCGGCGCTGCCGTTCGACGCGTCGACCACGACCTTGAGCCCGGCCTCGGCGACCCCGCTGGTGTCCACGGACCGCAGCAGGGAGCCGGTGTAGGAGTCGTAGACGCTGGAGGGGAAGGACAGGTCGCCGATCTCGCCGGGGAAGGCGCGCCGGTACTCCTGGCGGGCGTAGACCCGGTCGAGCTTGCGCTGGCCGGCCTGGGAGAGGTCGGCGCCGCGCTCGTCGAAGAACATGATGTCCACGGAGTCCGGCACCCCGGGCGAGGTACGGATCATGATGCCGCCGGCGCTGCCCCGCGCGGTCTGCTGACGGGCGACGGGCAGCGGGACGTTCTCCAGGTCCCGGACGTCTATGGCGCTGGCCTGGAGCGCGGAGATCACCGCCCGCTTGAGCGCCCGGGCGCCCCGGGAGTGGTCGCGGGCCGTGGTGACCGTCGAGCCCTTCTTGAGCGTGGTGGCGTACGCCCCGGCGAGCCGGACCGCGAGCTCCGGGGTGATCTCCACATTGAGGATCCCGGACACGCCGCGGGCGCCGAAGAGGTGCGCCTGGCCGCGGGACTCCCAGATGACCGAGGTGTTGACGAAGGCGCCGGCCTCGACGGTCTTGAAGGGATAGACGCGGACGTTGCCCTGAATAATCGATTCCTCACCGATCAGGCACTCGTCCCCGATGACGGCTCCGTCCTCGATCCGGGCGGCGCGCATGATGTCGGTGTTCTTGCCGATGACACAGCCGCGCAGATTGCACTGCTGGCCGACGTAGACGTTGTCGTGGACGACGGCCTTGTGGAGGAAGGCTCCGCTCTTGACGACGACGTTGGAGCCCACGACGGTGTGCTCGCGGATCTCGGCGCCGGCCTCGACCTTGGCGTAGTCGCCGATGTAGAGGGGGCCGCGCAGCACGGCGTCGGGGTGGACCTCCGCGCCTTCGGCGACCCAGACCCCGGGCGAGATCTCGAAACCGTCTATGTCGACGTCGACTCTTCCTTCGAGGACGTCGGCCTGGGCCTTGCCGTAGCTCTCATGGGTGCCGACGTCCTCCCAGTAGCCCTCGGCGACATAGCCGAAGACGGGCTTGCCCTCCTTCATCAGCTGCGGGAAGACATCGCCCGACCAGTCGACGGGCACATCGGCCTCGACGTAGTCGAAGACCTCCGGCTCCATGACGTAGATGCCGGTGTTCACGGTGTCGGAGAAGACCTGGCCCCAGGTGGGTTTCTCCAGGAAACGGTCGACCTTGCCGCTCTCGTCGACGATCGTGATGCCGAATTCCAGAGGGTTGGGCACCCGTGTCAGGCAGACCGTGACGAGGGCGCCCTTCTCCTTGTGGAAACGGATCAGGTCGGTGAGGTCGAAATCGGTGAGGGCGTCCCCGGAGATCACCAGGAAGGCATCGTCCTTGAGCGCCTCCTCGGCGTTCTTGACGCTGCCCGCCGTGCCGAGTGGCTTTTCCTCATTGGCGTAGGTGAGCTCCATGCCCAGTTCCTCGCCGTCACCGAAGTAGTTCTTGACGAGGGAGGCGAGGAACTGCACGGTCACGACGGTCTCGGTGAGTCCGTGCCGCTTGAGCAGTCGCAGCACATGCTCCATGATCGGCCGGTTGGCCACCGGCAGGAGCGGCTTGGGCATGCTCGAGGTCATGGGGCGAAGGCGCGTGCCCTCACCACCGGCCATCACGACGGCCTTCATGTCGGAAGCGTCCTCCTCGGGAGACGACGGTCATTTCCGACTGCACGCGCCCCGGCCGGTCTGCGTATCTCACATACGGCAGCCGGCCCTGGTAGGGCTCCGGAACTCCGGCGAGGTCAGTCGGACTTGCGGTCCGCCTTCACTAGGCGGCGGACCTGGACCACATAGAGGATCCCTGCCCACCAATACAGGGTTGTACCCCATCCGGCGAACGCCCATCCGAAAATCGCGGCGAGTGAGCCCAGCCAGCCGCCACCGTCACTGAGAAGCAGCAACGGGAACGCGTACATCAGATTGAAGGTCGCGGCCTTCCCGAGGAAGTTGACCTGCGGGGGCGGATAGCCGTGCCGGCGCAGAATCCACACCATGACCAGGAGCATCGCCTCGCGCGCGACGAGTGCGGCGGTCATCCAGAGCGGAAGGATCTCCCTCCAGGTGAGGCCGACGAGGGTGGAAAGGATGTAGAGCCGGTCGGCGGCGGGGTCGAGGAGCCGGCCGAGGCTGCTGATCTGATTCCAGCGCCGGGCGAGCTTTCCGTCGAGGTAGTCGCTCACGCCGCTCAGCGCGAGCACCAGCAGGGCCCATCCGTCGCTGTTGTGGCCGTCGATGACCGGCCGGAGGATCAGCCACAGGAAGAGTGGTACGCCGACGAGGCGCGCCATGCTGAGGATGTTCGGGATGGTGAGGACACGGTCGGTCTGGACTCGCGTCTCCTGGACCTCCACCCGGGGGCCTCCTGTGGGGGAAATGTACCAACGATGCCCCATGACCCTACCCTCAGCCCCGGCCGGCCCGTGCAGAGGGGTCGGGCGAGGGACCGGGAAAGACGTGGGGGAAATGCAAGAAAGCCCCTTGGGGAACCGGATTCGGTTCCCCAAGGGGCTTTCTTCAAAATTTGTTCGGCGGCGTCCTACTCTCCCACACGGTCCCCCATGCAGTACCATCGGCGCTGAAAGGCTTAGCTTCCGGGTTCGGAATGTAACCGGGCGTTTCCCTAACGCTATGACCACCGAAACTCTATGAAATTAACGAAACCGGATATCGACACGGGTCGTTACTTCAGAACCTACACAGTGGACGCGAGCAACTGAGGACAAGCCCTCGGCCTATTAGTACCAGTCAGCTCCAACCGTTACCGGTCTTCCACACCTGGCCTATCAACCCAGTCGTCTACTGGGAGCCTTACCCTCTCAAAGGAGGAGGGAGTCCTCATCTCGAAGCAGGCTTCCCGCTTAGATGCTTTCAGCGGTTATCCTTTCCGAACGTAGCCAACCAGCCATGCCCTTGGCAGGACAACTGGCACACCAGAGGTTCGTCCGTCCCGGTCCTCTCGTACTAGGGACAGCCCTTCTCAAGACTCCTACGCGCACAGCGGATAGGGACCGAACTGTCTCACGACGTTCTAAACCCAGCTCGCGTACCGCTTTAATGGGCGAACAGCCCAACCCTTGGGACCGACTCCAGCCCCAGGATGCGACGAGCCGACATCGAGGTGCCAAACCATCCCGTCGATATGGACTCTTGGGGAAGATCAGCCTGTTATCCCCGGGGTACCTTTTATCCGTTGAGCGACGGCGCTTCCACAAGCCACCGCCGGATCACTAGTCCCGACTTTCGTCCCTGCTCGACCCGTCGGTCTCACAGTCAAGCTCCCTTGTGCACTTACACTCAACACCTGATTGCCAACCAGGCTGAGGGAACCTTTGGGCGCCTCCGTTACTCTTTAGGAGGCAACCGCCCCAGTTAAACTACCCACCAGACACTGTCCCTGATCCGGATCACGGACCCAGGTTAGACATCCAGCACGACCAGAGTGGTATTTCAACGACGACTCCACACACACTGGCGTGCATGCTTCACAGTCTCCCACCTATCCTACACAAGCCGAACCGAACACCAATATCAAGCTATAGTAAAGGTCCCGGGGTCTTTCCGTCCTGCTGCGCGAAACGAGCATCTTTACTCGTAGTGCAATTTCACCGGGCCTATGGTTGAGACAGTCGAGAAGTCGTTACGCCATTCGTGCAGGTCGGAACTTACCCGACAAGGAATTTCGCTACCTTAGGATGGTTATAGTTACCACCGCCGTTTACTGGCGCTTAAGTTCTCAGCTTCGCCTGGACGAATCCAAGCTAACCGGTCCCCTTAACGTTCCAGCACCGGGCAGGCGTCAGTCCGTATACATCGCCTTACGGCTTCGCACGGACCTGTGTTTTTAGTAAACAGTCGCTTCTCGCTGGTCTCTGCGGCCACACCCAGCTCAGGAAGTAAATTCCATCACCGGACATGGCCCCCCTTCTCCCGAAGTTACGGGGGCATTTTGCCGAGTTCCTTAACCATAGTTCACCCGAACGCCTCGGTATTCTCTACCTGACCACCTGAGTCGGTTTAGGGTACGGGCCGCCATGAAACTCGCTAGAGGCTTTTCTCGACAGCATAGGATCATCCACTTCACCACAATCGGCTCGGCATCAGGTCTCAGGCTTCATGCTGTCCGGATTTGCCTAGACAGCGCCCTACACCCTTACCCCGGGACAACCACCGCCCGGGCTGGACTACCTTCCTGCGTCACCCCATCGCTTACCTACTACCACCTTGGGTCAGCGGCTCCACCACTCCCCTTTGTCCGAAGACTCCAGGGCGGCTTCACGGCCTTAGCATTAATGGATTCGATATTGGGCGTTTCAAAGCGGGTACCGGAATATCAACCGGTTGTCCATCGACTACGCCTGTCGGCCTCGCCTTAGGTCCCGACTTACCCTGGGCAGATCAGCTTGACCCAGGAACCCTTAGTCAATCGGCGCACACGTTTCCCACGTGTGTATCGCTACTCATGCCTGCATTCTCACTCGTGAACCGTCCACAACTCGCTTCCGCGGCTGCTTCACCCGGCACACGACGCTCC